>CAUVMZ010000038.1:0-18841 GCA_963552855.1 uncultured Corynebacterium sp.
AGAGCTCGGTGGGCAATTCCGTGGGGTAATTCGTAGGAAGCTCGGTTGGATAATCGGTAGGCAGGGTGGGGGTAGCAATCTGTGCATTCATATTGCCGCCCACGGGAAACGCACAAGCGGTGAGCGTCATTGTGGCACCCAGAGCGATAGTTATGGCGATTCTTGAGAGGTATGTCACTACAATAACCCTTCATCAGATGTTTGACGAACCTCAACATATCGCACTGACTTAAATATTCAATAAGAGAAACTATAGTATTTCTATAAATTACCCCCATGAAGGTGGGGTTTACAAGAATCGGTGGCAACTGAAGCCCCTGGCCCTGGAGTTACCAAGCGCCGGTGGGGCCACGCAATCACAAATGCAATGAAAGCGACACCCAAGGTTTTCATGAAGATTTGCCGGCTTAGCACCAATGCTATATAAGTGCCGACAGGTGGGCGTCGATAAGCGAGCAATGCGAAAACCCCACACCTTAAAGTGTGAGGTTTCCATTACTGTGCCCAGGGGGGGACTTGAACCCCCACGTCCTTGCGGACACTGGCACCTGAAGCCAGCGCGTCTGCCAATTCCGCCACCTGGGCCGGCGGTGCAAATACCACGTTTTGCGACTCGAATAACATATCATGAGGGTGGGGCAGGAAGTCAAATCGGCAGCTTATCTGAAAAATCTTTATATACCTACCCTCACTTGAAGTAGGCCACTGGGTCCAATAAATCTATACTAATAGAATCACGTGTCAGATATTCCGGTAAAAGTGGTGTAGAAGGAGGCAAAGCCATAATGTCTTTTATGGGCAAAATCGCAAAGCTCGACAGTGCCATGCAACGTGGTCTGGACAATAGCTTTGCCTATGTCTTTGGCGGTCGAGTAGTCCCCGCAGAGATCGAAGAATTACTCAAACAAGAGGCCGAAGACAACCTCGTACGAACGTACGAAGGCACAACTGAAGCACCTAACGTGTTTGCGGTTCGGATTAGCCCGAAAGATTTCGCTAACCTGTCCAACGAACACCCCAACCTCGGCACTGACTTCGCGGATCAACTTACCCGATATTTCCGTAATAATGGGTGGATAACACCAGGTCCAGTCACCGTCACCATCCAAAGCGACGATTCGCTTCGCACCGGGCAAAGACGCGCAGATAGTTCAGTCAGCCATACACCAGAATATGGTAGTGGGTTTTTAGGTTTAGACAGTTTCCAGAATAATTATTCGAACACACCGAACAACACATCAAACGCGGCATGGGCGGAGTCGGATTATCAAGATCAGCAATACGATCAGCAATACAGCGAATCATATACTTCCAATGAAAGCGAGCCAGAAGTGAGCAATAACCCCATCACTGAGCAAATGAGCGCCCAAGCACCCGGCCCCCAACCGCGGCCTACCTCGGCTGTCAGCTTGCTCTTACAAGATGGTTCTTCCCGCACCTATTACGTTAATGAAGGCTCCAACATTATTGGCCGGGGCAATGACGTAGATTTTCGGCTCCCAGACACAGGGGTGTCCCGGAAACACGCTGAAATCATTTGGAATGGTCAAGATGCCATCCTAGTGGATTTACAATCAACCAATGGCACAACCGTGAACGACACTCCGATTGAAAACTGGCTGCTAGCCGACGGCGACGTCATCACCGTGGGCCACTCCCATATCGAAGTTCGCATCGTTAACTAATTTAACTAATAAGGAACTTTCATGGATTCAGTGATTCTGTTTGGGCTGCGCATAGGACTGCTCATAGTTCTATGGCTGTTCATTCTCTTTGCGCTTAATTCCATGCGTAAAGATGTAAAGATCGCCGCGTCCTCCCCTAATCGGGGGGCTGGTAGCGGGGGTAGCGCATCATCGGTGCCGCCGGCCGCTCATCACGGTGGCATGCCCCAACAGATGACGATCGTCGATGGTCCCATGACCGGCTCTCGAATGGATTTAGGCGATCTCACCGAAATAACCATCGGCCGCGCCCCTGACTGCGATTTTTTGGTATCGGATGATTTCGCTTCCGGTCGCCACGCCCGACTGATTAAACGCGACTCCGTGTGGTTTGTGGAAGACTTAGATTCCCGCAATGGCACCTTTGTGCATGGGGAAAAAATCGAAGGACCCGTGCGGGTTACCAGCGGCTCCGATATTAAAATCGGCCGCACCACTGTGAGGTTGGTTGCCTAGATGAAACTAAATTATGCTATTGGCTCCGACCAAGGCCTTGTGCGGGGGAATAATGAGGATTCGGCCTATGCCGGCCCACACCTACTCATACTTGCCGACGGCATGGGCGGACACGCCGCGGGAGAAGTTGCCTCCCAGCTCATGGTGGAACACGTCTCCCAGCTCGATATCGACCCCGGCAATGACGACATGCGGTCCATGCTGGCCACTGCCGCCGACGAAGCCAACCGGTCCATTGCCCGCCGGATAAAAAAATCCCCCGAAACCGACGGCATGGGCACGACACTCACCACCCTGCTGTTTAATGGGACCGAGTTTGGGCTATGCCACGTGGGTGATTCACGGGGTTATCGAATGCGCGACGGTAACCTAGAGCGCATTACCACCGATGATACCTATGTGCAGTCGCTGGTTGACCGGGGCGAATTAGACCCGGAGGATATTTCCACCCACCCGCAACGGTCTATGATCCTCAAGGCCTACAACGGGCGGGTGGTTGAGCCTACCCTGAAAACCCTCGATGCCCGGCCGGGCGACCGGATTATGCTCTGCTCCGACGGCCTGAGCGATCCGGTGACAGACTCCACCATTGAGACCACATTAAGCAGCGAAGGCACACCCGAGGGTGCGGTGAAACAGCTTATAGGGTTGGCGCTGCGATCCGGTGGCCCCGACAATGTGACGGTGATTGTGGCCGATGTGGTTGACGACGATTATGCCGACACCCCCCTGCCCACCGAACCCCTGATCGCCGGCGCCCCCAACACAGGCCAGGAATTAGATCCGCGCCCTGACACCTCGTCGACCCGTGCCGCCGCCGTGATTGCCGGCAGTCGAGCAGCCAAGCAGGCGCAGCAGGCACGACAGGCAGCAGCATCGCTTGACGACGACGCCCCCACGGATCCCAAAATCCCGGAGGTGCCGGATCCCGACGACGTAGAAGATCTCGGTGATGCCACTGATACCGAAACGGCCGACACCACCAATGGTGGTGACGAGGACGACGAGTACGATACGGCAGACGAACCAGCAACAAAAAAAGCAAAAAAGAAGAAGAAAAACCAAAATAAGAAGACCCGGAAAAGTCACCGTGGCTGGATCGTGGGACTCGTCTTCATTATCATTGTTGCTGTATTAGTCACCTGTTTCTTTTTTGTTGACAAGTACATGAAAGACCGCTATTTCATCACGGTCAATGCGAACGACAAAATCGTCATTAACCAGGGAATGAGCTCGGATATATTAGGCGGTCTATGGAACACCCCCTACCAAGAAGCATGCCTCAATGCGAACGATAATCTCACCACCATTCAGGTGGGAGCCATTGAATCCTGCCACCGATTTGGCTTAAATGATTTAAAGGAAACCGCCCGAGGTTCCATTTCTTCACTTCCCGGTGGTGATTACAGTGAAGTACTGCAACAGCTCCACCGACTTGCAGCCGAGGCACTCCCAGCGTGTGTGATACGCAAGAGTGAAACACCGACACCAACCCCACCAGCCCCACCAACATCAAGTGAGGCACCACGCTCTGACAACAACACCCCAGGAGAGGAACCACCAACGTCAACTGAACCAGTTCCTACCCCCACAACTTCACAGCAAGTAGTAGACGACGGCAATCTCAACACTCCAGGAGTAACCTGCCGGGAGGTGAATTAGTTATGAATATTTTCCGCCGAATCATTGGCCGCGGCACGGAATTTGCGCTGCTCCTCGCGGCCACAATTATCATTACTGTCGTCATGCTCAACCTGTATACGGCACAGGGAATCAAGCTCAATAGTGATATTGGGTGGGTCATTGGCGGCTTCATTGGGGTGTTTACCATCGCCCATTTGACCCTTTGTTTCCTCGCTCCCCAGGCCGACCAATTCATGCTGCCGGTGGCTGCGCTGGTCAATGGGTTAGGGTTGGCCATGATTCACCGGATTGATTTGGCGGAAGATACCCACCTAGTGTCCCGCCAGGTTATGTGGATGGTAGTGGGCATTGGCCTGCTCATTACGGTGCTGGTATTCCTGCGGGACCACCGTAGTTTGCAGCGCTACTCCTATGTGCTGGGCGCCATTGGCCTGTTCCTCTTGGCCATGCCCCTGTGGTGGCCATTTAAGGGCGCGCATTCGGATGCGAAAATTTGGGTGTCATTTGGCCCTATTTCCCTCCAGCCAGGCGAATTTTCCAAGATTTTATTATTGCTGTTTTTTGCCCAATTATTGGTGACAAAACGAACCCTTTTTAATCTTGCGGGTAAACGCTTTTTAGGTTTGGAATTTCCCCGCCTGCGTGACCTCGCCCCCATCCTGGGTGTGTGGGGCTTTGCCATTTTAATCATGGCCGGCGAAAACGACTTCGGCCCGGCACTTCTGCTCTTTAGCACGGTGCTGGGCATGCTGTACTTATCGACGAACCGGGTGTCGTGGTTGCTCATCGGCACCGTTTTGGTTGTGGTGGGTGGCACCGCCGTCTACCAAGTTTCAAGCAAGATTCAGGATCGATTCTCTAACTTCCTCGACCCGATCGGGAACTACGACACCACCGGCTACCAGCTTTCCCAAGCCCTGTTCGGCATGTCCACCGGCGGGGTGACCGGTTCTGGGTTTGGCTCCGGGTTCCCCCAGAATGTGCCGGTGGCCGAGTCGGACTTTATCCTGGCAGCCATTGGGGAAGAAATGGGATTAGTGGGCTTAGCTGCGGTATTGATCCTGTTCACGATTTTCATTAGCCGGGGCATGAATATTGCGCTCAAGGCCAAGGATGTGTACGGCAAGCTGCTGGCTTCCGGCCTGTCCCTGACCCTGGCGGTACAGATCTTCGTGGTGACCGCCGGCATTTCGGCGCTCATGCCCATGACCGGTCTGACCACGCCCTTTATGTCACAAGGCGGATCATCATTGATGGCTAATTATATTTTGCTGGCAATCATGCTGCGGATTTCCGATGCCTCCCGAACCGGCTCTATGGGGCAACAGGTGGTGAAACGATGACCATGAATAAACCCATCCGAAACATCATGTTTTTTGCGCTCATCATGGTGGTTATTTTGATGGCAAATTTAAGCATTGTTCATGTGTTTAAAGAAGACGAATATGCCAATAATCCCCTGAACCGGCGCATGTTCATTAAGGCAAAATTGCAACCACGCGGCCAAATCTCCGCCGGCGGCATTGTGCTGGCCGAATCCAAGCAGGAGGAAGAAAACGGCTTCTACCACCGGGAATACCCCAACCAATCGCAGCAATTCGGCATCGTCGAAGGCTATTTGTCCGACGTGTATGGTTCGAACGGTATTGAATCCTCCTATAACGATATTTTGAGCGGCACCGCCAATTCCCCCAAGCTGTGGTGGAAAAAGCTTATCTCCAATGAAAAAGTGGTGGGGAATGTGGAATTAACCCTCATTCCCTCCGTGCAGCAGGCCGCCTACAGCAAAATGTCCGATGCCGGATATGAGGGCGCCGTGGTGGCGATCAAGCCGTCGACAGGCGAAGTCCTCGCCATGGCCTCCACGCCATCGTATGATTCGGCAAAAATCGCTGACGAAAACACCGCGGAGCAAGCCTGGAAGCAATACACCGAGGACGAGGGCTCGCCGCTGCTCAACCACGCCACCCAGGACATTCTGCCCCCCGGTTCCACATTCAAAGTGATTACCACCGCCGCCGCGCTAGCCAGCGGCAAATATAATCCCAGCTCCACGCTCACCGGCGAGTCGCAAATCACCCTGCCGGGCACCACCTCCACCCTGGAAAACTATGGTGGCCAAACCTGCGCCGGATCCCACCAGGTGTCACTGCTCACTGCCTTCCAATACTCGTGCAACACCGCCTTTGTGCAAATGTCCATCGACGTGGGCACCGACGAGCTGCGCACCGCCGCCGCCGCGTTCGGGGTGGAGGAACAATACGACCTGGGACTCCCCATGTCCAAGGGCACGCTCGGCCCCATCCCGGACAATGCCGCCCTCGGCCAATCCTCCATTGGTCAGCGCGACGTGTCCATGAGTGTACTGCAAAACGCCGTGGTTGCAGCCACTGTCGCCAATGGTGGGGTGCGCATGGAACCCCACGTGGTGTCCAAGGTGCGCGCCAACGACCTGTCCATCCTCAGCGAAACGAAACCCAAGGAGCTCTCCCACGACATTAAGCCGGAAACCGCGGAGACGCTCACGCAGCTCATGCGCGCATCCGAACAGCACACCTCGGGCGGTAGCAGTAACCTCAACATTGCGTCGAAGACTGGCACGGCCGAACACGGCGAAGATTCCCGTAACTCCAACCCGCACGCCTGGTATATTGCCTTCGCCCCCGGTGAAGACATTGCCGTGGCAGTCGTGGTGAAAAACGGTGGTGACCGGGGCCAAGCCGCAACTGGCGGTTCCGTTGCCGCACCCATTGGGCGTGCCGTCATCTCAGCCGTGCAGGCCGCGAATGCCCAAGGAGGCAAATAATGAGCGAACAAGACATGCTGCAAGATCTCTTGGGCGACGAATACTTGCTCAACTGGGTGGTTGGTAACGGTGGCATGTCCACCGTATGGCTTGCCGACGACATTGAGAACGAGCGCGAGGTAGCCGTCAAGGTGCTCCGGCCGGAGTTTTCCGACAATGTGGAATTCCTCTCCAGGTTCCGCAATGAGGCACTGGCCAGCGAAGACATCCGCAATGACAATGTGGTGGAAACCTACAACTATAAGGAAGTCACCGACGATTCCGGCCGGACCTTCTGCTTCATTGTCATGGAGTTCATTCGGGGCGAATCCCTGGCAGACATGCTCATTAGGAAGGGGTCGCTCCTGGAGCCCGACGCCCTAGACATTCTGGAGCAGGCCGCCCACGGCCTGGCCGCCATCCACGAACGTGGCCTCGTCCACCGGGACATCAAGCCCGGCAACCTGCTCATCACCCAAAATGGCAAGGTGAAAATCACCGACTTTGGTATCGCCAAGGCCGCGGCCGCCGCCCCACTCACCCGCACCGGCATGGTGGTGGGCACCGCCCAATACGTGTCCCCGGAGCAAGCCCAGGGGAAAGACGTCACCACCGCCACCGACGTGTACTCTCTGGGGGTGGTCGGCTACGAAATGCTGGCCGGCAAGCGGCCATTCTCGGGGGATTCTTCCGTGTCGGTGGCCATTGCGCACATCAACCAGGCACCCCCGGCCCTGCCCACGTCGATTAGCGCCCCCACCCGGGAGCTCATCGGCATTGCACTCCGTAAGGAACCGGAACACCGGTACTCCGATGGGGCAGAGTTGGAAAAGGCCGTGGCAGCAGCCCGGTTAGGCAAGCGGCCGCCGCAACCGGTGGGCGTCGCCACGCCGTCGCAAAGCATGGAGGAAACCTCCGCCACCGCCCAAACTTCGCAAATACCGGCAACCGACGCCACCACCATAGCGCCGCAGGAAACCGCCGGACCACACACAAATCCCCCCACTACCCCACCTGCGCGAGCCAATAATGTGCCGGCGCGGGCGGCATCGGCAACCATTGCGCCACCCCGGAAACCTCGGCCACATCCACAACCGGAGCCGGAGGAGGAGTCGCGCACAACCGGGCTCATCACCGGTATTGGCATTTCGATAGTGCTGGCCATTGCGGTTATAGTCGGCATGTACTATTTCTCGGGCGGCAAATGGACGGGTAAGCAACAGCAGAAAACCTCATCGGCGGTGGCAACCACCACATCATCAAGCCCACGGACGGTGACAGTTACCCAAGACACGCCCGTGCAACAGGCTCCCCAGGTTCCTGATAATTATACTAATAATAATCAGTACGAGGCACCATCCCAACCAACTGTGCAGCATAATAATCAGTCCACGGTGGGAACACCCTCATACCAACCCACCTATGCACAGCCAACGCCAACCCCCACAGTGGTTATTACGGATCTCCCAACCGCAGTTCCCACTGCTGTACAACCACCAGTAGTCACCGAACCGACAGCACAGCCGGACCCAGGTGATGGAAATGGTGGTGGTGGCAATGGCGGCGGCGGTGGTGGCGGCCAAAATAACCAAAATAATCCAGGAGCAAATCAGTGAGTGAGCTAATTGCCAACCGCTACGAACTTGGGTCCGTAGTGGGTAGTGGCGGCATGTCGGTGGTGTACTCGGCCACCGACACGCTGTTAGGGCGCGAAGTCGCAGTGAAAATGCTGCGCAGCGAACTTGCTCGGGATGCAAATTTCCGTGAGCGGTTCCGCCGGGAAGCCCAAAATGCCGGCCGGCTTAACCACCCCGCCATTGTTGCTATCTACGACACCGGGGAGACGCTTCACGACGGCCAAAGCACCCCCTATATTGTAATGGAGCTGGTCAAAGGCCGGAATCTGAAAGACATTGTGGCGGATGGGGGGCCGCTCAGCCCGGATGAGGCCGCAACAACACTCATCCCGGTGTGTGAGGCGTTGCAGGTCAGCCATGACGCGGGGATTGTGCACCGGGATATCAAACCGGCAAATGTGATGATTACCAACACCGGCGTGGTGAAAATCATGGACTTCGGCATCGCCCGGGCCCTCGATGATGTGACCTCGCACATGACACAAACGTCGGCGGTGATCGGCACCGCCCAATACTTATCGCCGGAGCAGGCTCGGGGGAAGCCGGTAGATGGCAGGTCGGATCTTTACGCCCTAGGTTGTTTGATGTACGACATCATGGTGGGCCACCCACCGTTTGATGGGGATACCCCGTTCGCGGTGGCGTATCAGCATGTGCAGGAGGATCCCACACCTCCCTCAGAATTCATTCCAAATCTTTCTCCCACCGCCGCATTAAACGTTGATGCGGTGGTGTTGACCGCCATGGCGAAACATCCCGGGGATCGGTATCAGACCGCCGTGGAGATGGCTGCCGACCTGCAAAGGTTGGAAAAAAACCTGGTGACAATGGCGGCGCGGCAATATGTGGATCACGATCCTGAGGGGGCGGCAAATCTGCCGGGTCCGGCTGGTATTGCGGCAGCGAAATTGGCTGCTGCTGGCGGGGCCGGGGCAGCGGGGTTAGCTGGCGCCGCAGGTGCCGCTGGTGCCGCCGGCGCTGCTGGGCTGGAAGCTACTGGGTTTGCCGGCACCGGCGCTGGGGCCGGAATGGGTGCCGCCGCCGATGCGACAGAAACCACGGTGGTGCCTGCGGTGTCGGAGGAGTTTCCCCCGAGGCCAACACCGCCGATGCAGTCGCGTAGGGCATCGCATGCGGCACCGGCCGATCCGCGCATGTCCCCGGGCCGTAACCCGCAGGACCGCGCCGCTGGTCAGCACGCCGCGCATGCAGCCCAGGCCGGGCAGGTGCAACGACACCGGCGGGCTGAGCTGGACTCGGACGATTATGATTATGATTCGTATGAGGATCGGCCGCGAAAGGGCCTGCGGATCGCGTTAATTGTGGTGGCGGTCTTGTCGCTGGGTGTCGCCGCAGCATTCACCTACCAGTATTTTTCGCCAACGATTCTCCCGACAAAGAACAATGTGACGGTGCCGGATCTGCGAAACCAGACGAAGGAAGACGCCTTGGCCGCCCTGGAAAAGCTGGGGCTGAAAACCGAGGTGGTGAATGACGCCAGCGCGGATGTTCAGGAGGATCACGTGGTGGGCACGGATCCGACGGCGAATTCGACGGTGAAGAGCGGTTCCACGATCACGGTCACGGTGTCGTCGGGCCGGGAGAACACGTCGGTGCCGGACCTGTCGGGGAAGACCACCGCGGAGGCTTCGGCGATTTTGAAGAAGAAGGGCTTGGACCTGGACCCAGTGGTTCGTGAGGGCTCGTCTCCGAAGGTGGAGCGGGGCAAGATCATGGAACAGAATCCGTCGGCCGGCACGCAGGTATCAAAGGGCTCAAAGGTGACGATCACGGTGTCAACCGGCGAGGCCACCACTCGGGTTCCGGTGGTGACCGGCATGCAATGGTCACAGGCCGAAGGCAATCTGACCTCCCTGGGATTCGAACCGGTGGTCGAGTTTGTTGACGGCTCGGAACCGGATGGCACGGTGATTTCGGTCGATGGTGAGGGTACACAAATGCCCGCCAAGTCGAAGATCAATGTGAAGGTTTCCAACGGGTCGCTGATTCAGACGCCTAACCTGACGAATATGACGGTGGATGCGGCATATTCGGCGCTGCAAGCAGCGGGCTGGAAGGGTAATCGGTCGCAGATTGTCTTGGGTGATCCGGTGAAGACCGGTGCGCTGGTCAATGGTGGCCGGATTGCACAACAAACCCCGGCAGCTGGTTCGCCGGTGCGGAAAGATGGTACTGTGACAGTGCAATTGTGGGAGTTCGATATCACCGCTATTGGACGTTAAGTTGAGAGAGGGTTAAGAGCTATGCCTAAGTCAAAGATCGTGAAGGGGTCACTCCCGGTTTCTTCCACGACCACTAACCGCACACCGGTGAAGATTAATTCTTCCGGCACCCCGTTGTGGTACAAGATTATTATGTTTGGCCTGATGGCTGCGGGTTTGTTGTGGCTGATTGTGAACTATTTGGCTGGGCCCCAGATTCCGTTCATGTTACATCTGGGGCCGTGGAATTACGGTATTGGGTTTGGCTTGTTTATTGTGGGCCTGCTCATGACCATGGGGTGGCGTTAGCCCCTCGCTTTACGACGCCCAAAGGTGCCCACCACCAACTTAAGCTGCAACCTGTAACCCTAGGTTTCGCAGCTTCATAATCGACCCCACCAGCATCACATCTGATAGCTGCGAAACCCCTCCCTTCCGCCTCAAACCTGTTTCGCAGCTATCACTCCTGCTATCACACTGGGCTGTGTGGGTTTCACCCGCCCCCCAGAACCAGCATATTTGATAGCGTACAAACCTTGTCCAAGGGGTTAGGAAATGTGGATCAGAGAGGGGTTTGTACGCTATCAAATATGCAGCGAGGTTTCTGGTTGGTTGCAATTGGCGAAATCGGGGGATTTCGGGCAGATTTGCATGCTTATACTCCTGACAGAAGACCTGATAGCTGCGTAACCGTTGCGGTTTCCAACCAACTTGGCGGCCAGGGCCCCACACAACCCAAAACCAGCACGTTTGATAGCTGCGAAACCCACCCAGGAATGATCAAAGCCGAGGCGTCAACAGGGTTTCGCAGCTATCAGATGCGCTAGCGCGTGGGGAATATGTTTTGGGAGATCGTGGCATGCCGCCCACCCCTGGTAGCGGTTTTGATAGCGCATAAACCGTGTTTCAGGGGTCTGGAAGGCTGGGGGCGGAGGGGGTTTCGCAGCTATCAAACATGATACCGGCGTGGGTGTGGGGACGCTAGGCCGGGAGGAGGGTCAGTCCCAGGGCCACCGCACCAACAGTCAGGACCGCTATCCACTGCACTGCCTTGCGTTGGGGCCAGATCATTGCGGGGATAAGGAAAACTCCGGCGCAAAGCCCACCGAGGTGGCCCCATAGGCTGATTCCGGGGGTGAGAAGGCTGTAGGCCAGGTTGACGGCAATGAGGATGATGGGGGCGCGCAGGTCGGAACGGCATCGAAAAGCGATGCCGATGAGCAGGGCCATGAAGGAGTACAGCACACCGGAAACCCCGGCAACAACGGAGTTGGGGTGGAAGTGGACGATGGCGGCGTCGGCACCCAGGCCGCTGACGAGGAATACCGCGATATACAACCAGGGGTTGCGCAGGGACATTTCGATCTCGCGGCCAAGCAACAGCAGCATAATCGTGTTCATGACCAGGTGGGCGGCACCAAAATGCATAAACATATTGCCCACGATAGACACGGGGGTCAGCTGCTGCGGGTAGAGCAATAATTGCTCGCCCAATGACGAATCAGCATTATTGGCAAGCGAACCAGCCTGCGCGGCGGTGGCTAACCAAATAATCACCATGACCAAGGATAAGGCCATGGTGACGGGGGCTTGGCGTGCGTAGTTGTGGATCATGCTATGTCACACTACCGCCGAAACCCGGAAAACTGTGCAGAGAAGCTACTTGGTTACTTCAACGGATTCAATCACGACGGGGTTGAGTGGCACATCGCCGGGGCCGGTGGCAGTCTTGGAGATTTCCAGCACCACTTTTTGGGACTCGGGGTCGGTGACCTCACCGAAAATGGTGTGATGATTGGTCAGGTGGGGGGTGGGGGCAACGGTGATGAAGAATTGGGAACCGTTGGTGCCGGGGCCGGCGTTAGCCATGGCAAACAGGAACGGGCGATCGAAAACCAGTTCGGGGTGGAATTCGTCGGCGAACTGGTAGCCGGGGCCGCCTCGACCGGTGCCAGTGGGGTCGCCACCTTGGATCATAAAACCATCAATGACCCGGTGGAATACGGCGCCGTCATAAAAGGGGCCATCGGTGGTGCCGGAGGCATTGGGGGTTTTGTAGGGTGCAGTGCCATCAGCGAGGGTGACAAAGTTTTCAACGGTTTTCGGTGCGTGGTTCCCAAAGAGGTCGATTTTAATGTCACCATGGTTGGTGTGCATGATTGCAGTTGAAGTCTTGAAACTCATGCAGCCCATCATAGGCACGAATCGCAGAACATCGCTAGGCTTGATAAAAATATCGTCTTAAATCCGCCAAGGAGTCATCATGAATCTTTCTACCCTCCGAACTACTACCCGCATGGCCCGGCGCGCCTATGGCAGCTACGCCGGTTACCGTAACCGTAAAGCACAGCAGGCGTATGAGGCCCTGGTTGAGGCTGCAAATAAGGCTGATGTGCAGGAGCTTATCGACGAGTCCCAGAAGCGGTTTAATACGTTGTCGGAGAAGGCCCTCAATCGTATTGAGGCCGCCCGGAAGGACATCAATGTTGAGGGTGCTGTGGAGAAGGCTTCGGAGAAGTTTGCAGAGCTGACCGAGTTGGGGAAGAAAAAGACCCGGAAGGAGCGGAAGGCCCTGAAGAAGTCTGCTCGGAAGGCGGAGCGGAAGGTGAATGCGAAGTTTGCGCGCCGGAAGCGGGGCCGGAAGTTTGTGAAGTTCACGGTGCTGACGGCTATTGGTTTTGGTGTGGGTGCCGCGGTTTATTATGTGTTGTGGCCGAAGTCTGCCCCGGAGGGGTATGGTACGCAGCCGCCGACCGTGGGTGAGTATGAGGGGTCGGAGGGTTCTGAGGCTGAGGCGCAACGGGCGCCGGTTTCACCGGAGGTTGGTGTGAGTGCCGCCGAGCGGGATGATGAGTTGTTGGATGCGCTTGAGGAGCAGCTCAAGGATCATAAGTCGAGCGACTAGGGTTATCCCCTGGGGTGCAGGGTTTGCAGCCCAGGGGCTAGTTTGGGGGTTATTGGGTTATTCCCACAGCTCGTGGCTTAGGGCTTCGAGTTCGCTGCCGCCGGCCATTTGTTGGGTGAGTGCTGCCAGGGATACTTCGTCCCGGTCGGCGTCGAGTACTTGCCGTCCCAGGTTGAGGATGGTGAAGTGGTCGCCAACCAGGTAGGCGTGGTGGGGGTTGTGGGTGATAAGTACCACGCCGACGCCGCGTTCTCGGGCGGCTGCGATGAAGCGCAGCACCATGCCGGATTGTTTCACACCGAGGGCTGCGGTGGGTTCGTCGAGGACGATGACGCGGGCGCCGAAGTGGACGGCGCGGGCGATGGAGACGACTTGGCGTTGGCCGCCGGAGAGTTGACCGACTTCCACATCAACGTTGGGCAGGTCGATGCCCATGTCGTGCAACTGGTTGCTGGTGATGGTTTTCATTTCTTCATCTCGGAGCAGGCCGAGGTTGGTGGTGAGTTCGTTGCCGAGGAAGAAATTGCGCCACACGGACATTTGGTCAACAACGGCCAGGGTTTGGTACACGGTGGCGATGCCGGCGTTGAGGGCGTCGCGGGGGCTGCCGAATACTGTGGGTTTGTTGTCGACTAGGATTTTGCCGGAGGTTGGGGGGTGGAGTCCGGCGAGGGTTTTGATGAGGGTGGATTTGCCGGCACCGTTGTCGCCGAGAACACAGGTGACTGTGCCTTCGTCGACGGTGAGGTTGACTCCGTTGAGGGCGGTGAAGGCGCCGTAGGTTTTGGTGATATCGCGTAGTTCGATAATGCTCATGACGTTGTACCCTTCTCCTAGCCTTGGCGTCCGGTGGTGATTTTCCCGAAGGAGGAGTTGACGAGGACCGCGAAGAGCAGCATGGCGCCGAGGAAGAATTTGAACCAGTCGGGGTTCCAGCCGGCGTATACGATGCCTTGGTTGGTCATGCCGAAGATGAGGGCGCCGATGGCGGTGCCGATGGCGGTACCGCGGCCGCCGGTGAGGGCGCAACCGCCGATCACTGCGGCAATGATGTAGAGGAATTCGTTGCCGACACCGTTGCCGGCTTGGATGGAGTCGAAGGCGAAGAGGGTATGCATGCCCACGAACCAAGCGGCAAAACCGACGAACATGAAGAGGGTGATTTTGACCCTACGGACTGGGACGCCGACGGCCCGGGCGGATTCTTGGTTGCCGCCAACGGCGAAGATCCAGTTGCCGAATTTGGTTTTGAACAGCAGGATTGATGCGAGGATGACGAAGAAGATCCACCAGAAGACTGTGACTCGGACGTTGACGCCGAAGATGGTGACGGCGCCGGCGAATACCATTTCGGCGGAGTCGAAGCCTTGCATGTCGCTGATGCGGGGGGTGGCGACCTGGCCGGTGATGAGTTTTGTGACCGCCAGGTTGAGGCCTTGGAGCATGAGGAATGCCGCCAGGGTGATGAGGAATGATGCGATGCCGGTGCGGGTCACCAGGTAGCCGTTGAGTGCACCGATGCCGAGGGCGACGATGAGGGATAAGAATGCGCCCACCCAAGAGTTGAGTCCCAGGTTGTAGTTGAGCATGGTTGCGGCCAGGGCGGCGGTGGTGACGGCCACGCCGGAGGACAGGTCAAATTCGTCGCCGATCATGAGGAGTCCTACCGCCAGCGCCACAATGCCGAGCGTTGAGCTGGCGTAGAGGGTGGTGGCGAAGGCGTCGAGCGACCTAAAGGCCGGGGCTACGATCATGAAGAAAATGAAGATGACAAGGGCACCCAGGGCGCTGGCAAGCTCGGGGCGTCGAATGAGTCGGCTAAGGGTCATCGCAGGCCTTTCTGTGCTGCATCGGCAATGTTGGAAACGTTGCTGGCGTCGATAAAGCTAGGTCCAGTGTAGACTGGTCGGTTGCCACCCATGACGCCGCCGTTGCGCTTGGCTAACCAGAGGGAATCAATTGCGAGGTAGCCTTGCAGGTAGGGTTGTTGGTCGACGGCCCACACGATTTTTTGGGTGCGGATGGCTTCGACAAGTTCGGCGTTGGTGTCGAATGTGGCGATTTTGGTATTGGTGCCGGCCGCGGTTACGGCGTCGATGGCCCGCATGGCAACGGGGGCTTGGAGTCCCATGACCCAGTCGATGCTGGGGTCTTGGGCGAGTTTGGCCTGCATGGTTGCTTGGGCTGCGGTGAGGTCTTGGCCGTTGACGTAGAGGATATCAAGTTCGCCGCCGCCGAGGCCTTCTTTGATGCCGGCGCAGCGGGATTCTTGCGACGAGTTGCCTTGTTCGTGGATGACGCACAGCACGTGTCCGGCGTTTTCTTCGGCGAGGCGTTTGCCGGCTTGTTCGCCGGCGATTTTTTCTTCTTGTCCGAAGAAGGCGGTTACGTCATAGTCGCGGTATTCGTCCATGCCGGCGTTGAGGGCGACTGTGGGGATGCCGGAGTCGGCTGCCCGCTTTGCGACGGGTCCCAGAGCGTCAGCATTCGGCATGGTCAGGGCGATGCCGTCTACTTGGGAGTCGATGGCGGACTGGACCAGGTTTGCTTGGTTGGGGGCTTGGGGGTCGTTGGAGTAGCGGAGTTCCAGGTTGTCTTTTTTGGCGGCGTCTTCGGCGCCTTTGCGGACCAGATCCCAGAAGGTGTCCCCGGGGGCCCCGTGGGTGATCATAGCTACAACATAGCGGGGGGTCTCAAGACCACTGTTTTCGGCGCTTCTGCCGCCGGTGGAGGAGCAGGACGTTAACCCTCCGACCAGTGTCACCCCAATGATTACACTCAAGATTTTTCGTAAAGTCCTCATGAGCTTATGGTGTCTGATAATTACCCCTGGGTCAAACTTTTTCACTCATGTCTTTACCGTTTAAGAGGGGCTAAGCAGGGTATTAATAGGCATAAAAAATTTGCCGGAACGATGGTTTGATCATACCGGAGCAACCAAACCATCAGATACCGGCGGGGATTGGATCATCACAAGCACAATCCCAAGTTTTTTGCGATAAATCACCAACCACGTTCCGCCAACCGGTGCGGTGCCGGCAGGTCAGACACATTAATTCCCACCATGGCCTCCCCCAGATTTCGGGACACTCGGGTAATCACCGCCGGGTCGTCATAATGCTTGGTGGCCTCAACGATTGCCTGCGCCCGCTTTTCTGGGTTGCCCGACTTGAAAATACCGGAGCCCACAAACACCCCCTCCGCACCGATCTGCATCACCAGGGCAGCATCCGCCGGGGTAGACACCCCGCCGGCCACAAACATCGGCACCGGCAACTTCCCGGTCTCCGCCACCTCCTGCACCAGATCATAAGGTGCCTGAAGATCCTTAGCCGCCACAAACAACTCATCCTTATCCAACGTACGCAACCGATGAATCTCATTAAGAATGGTCCGCAAATGCCGCACCGCCTCCGACACATCACCCGTGCCGGCCTCCCCCTTGGAGCGGATCATTGCGGCGCCTTCGGCAATGCGTCGTAAAGCTTCACCGAGATTAGTCGCACCACACAACGTCGGGATCGACAGCTCCCACTTATTAATGTGATTCACATAGTCGGCGGGGGTCAGGACCTCGGACTCATCAATGAAATCAATGCCCAACTCCGCCAAAATCTGGGCCTCCACGAAATGGCCAATGCGGGCCTTCGCCATCACCGGGATCGACACCGCCTCCTGAATCTCGGCGATCATGCCCGGATCCGACATCCGCGCCACACCCCCCTGCGCCCGAATATCGGCAGGCACCCGCTCTAACGCCATCACCGCAACCGCGCCGGCGGCCTCGGCAATCTTTGCCTGCTCCGGCGTCACCACATCCATGATGACACCACCCTTCAACGACTGGGCTGGTTCCCGATTCACACGAATACTCATGCGATCTATCAAACCTGCGTAAGTGGTTTACCGCCAGATCCAAATTCTACAAGTTGCACTAGACCACTTTGGTGAGTTGGATAATAACCATGCGCCCCGACCTTGTTGCCGACATCCCCCTCCACCTCACCGCAGGCAACCCCCAAAATCCCCTCCCCACCCAGATCACCACCCAAATCCGCACCCTCATCCACACCGGGGTGCTGGCAGCCGGCGACCACCTGCCCAGCACCCGCATGCTCGCCCGGCAACTCGGGGTCGCCCGCGGCACCGTGGTAGCAGCATACGAGCTCCTGGCCGCCGAGGGGCTCACTGTATCGGCGCACGGCTCCGGCACCCGCGTCAACCCAAACCTTGCACAGCTTGCGGCGCGGCTTATCGACGGCGCAACACCCGACGTGCCCACCATACCCGGCGCGCCCAATGCGCCCGCCGCACGTCTACTTCCACTCATCCCCGGCATGCCTGACACCCACACCCTCATCGACTCCACCTGGCGGGCCGCCTGGCGCGACGCCTGCACCACCGCTAGCGTCACCGGCACGGAACCCGCCGCCACTGGCACTCCACAACTCCGGGAAGAAATTAGCACACACTTACGACACATGCGGGGACTGGTGGTGAACCCAGACTGCATTATTGTCACCGCCGGCGCCCGCGATGGGCTAGCCCTGCTGCTCAATGTTCTCGGCCCCGGCACCATCGGGGTCGAATCCCCCGGCTACCCCAGCCTCCGACGAGTCCCCGCCGCCCTTGGGCACACCATTGTTGACCTGCATACCGACCACCATGGGGTCAATCCCGCGGAGCTACAACACCTCCAGAGGTTGGACCGGGTACTGGTCACCCCCAGCCACCAATACCCCTCCGGCGGGTCGCTGTCGGGGTCGCGCCGGGTGGCGTTGACGTCGTGGGCACAGCACACCAATACTGTAATAATCGAAGATGATTTCGATTCTGAGTTGCGGTATGTGGGCCAGCCGCTGCCGGCGCTTGCCGCGCTCGCCCCCGACCACACGGTGCTGTTGGGCACGTTTTCTTCAGTGCTGTCACCGGCGTTGGCCTGCGGTTATATTGTTGCGCCGCCGCGGCTCCTGCCAGCGCTCACCCGCCTGCGCGAGGCCCTGGGTCCGGCGGTCGGCGGCATCCCCCAGCACGCGCTCACCCAATATTTGGCCACTGGCGCTTTACGACGACGCACCCAGCGGTTACGCCGGGTTTATCGCCGTCGACGCAACCTGATTACCTCCCTGCTTGCCGACGCCCCCGGCTGCCGCCTGCGCCCCATCACGGGCGGCCTCCACGCGGTGTTGCTGTGTGATGCCCCAGCCCACCAGGTGGTTGACGCCTGCCGGCGCAGCGGCATCCAAGTCACCGCCCTGCACGACTATTGGGGTGGCCAGGGTGAGGAGAACGGCATTGTGTTCGGGTTCGGCTGCTATGATGACGATACCCTGGACTGGGCGGTCAATGAGATCAAATATTGCGCGAGTTGCTTATAAAATTTTTCCCATGGATGAGAGGACCACAGAGGCCAATGCGATTATTTATGGATGAGGGTGGGCTACAGAATACGAAAAGTATTGTCTTTT
>CAUVMZ010000039.1:0-18143 GCA_963552855.1 uncultured Corynebacterium sp.
GAAGAAAACTCCCCGAAACCGGAACCCAAGCTAAAGCAAACACGCAGCTCAACCAGGGAAACAGGCCATCTCCCCTAATCTCGCCACAACCCTTGCCGCACATCCTCTAAGCTTGGGTTCCACCCCAAAATGCACACATTCGAGGCATCATCAACCGGAACCCAGGCTTAGAACACCTGATATCCCCACCCCGCTTGCGGCAGCATTTGTTCTAAGCTTGGGTTTCAATTTCAGGCCAACATTCACCCTAGGCCTACAAGGCACGCCAAAGAGAAACCAAGCTTAGAAGACCTGCAGCCAGAGTCCGACCCAGCACCAGCTTTTGTTTTAGCTTGAGTTCCGCACCCAACAGACGGATTCAGGCCCCCTAGACACGGAACCCAAGCTCAGCATTCTTGCGGCCCATCAAGCAGGACTTTTGCTTTAGCTGGGGTTCTGTTTCGCTGCTCCAGTTTGCCCAGGAAGAAATCTCCCAAAAACCGGAACCCCAGCTAAAGCAAACACGCAGCTCAACCCACAAAACCAGCCATCTACCCCAATGTCTCCACAACCCTTGCCGCACATCCTCTAAGCTTGGGTTCCACTCCAACGAGCACACATTTGGGACGATATCAACCAGAACCCAAGCTTAGAACATCTGCAGCCAGAACAGGCAGGACTTTTGCTTTAGCTGGGGTTCCGTTTGACAGACCAGGTTTCCCCAGGAAGAAAACTCCCCGAAACCGGAACCCAAGCTAAAGCAAACACGCAGCTCAAACCCAGAAAACCGGCTACACTCCCACCCCTCCCACACACCCCAAGCCCTCCCAAACTCCTCAACACAGCACAGCACATTTCCTAAGCATGGTTTTCGTTCTTGGGGCACCATGAACGCCCCAAAACCCCAGATACTCCCCCACCCGCAAGGGGAATCCAAGCTTAGAAACTGTGAAGTACAATTTGCCGGGCTTGTGCAGCCCACACGAAGCCACACCCCATATTCGGCCCAAAAACCTTTGTGTCACAAGCCAGTGTGAAGTGCCATGGGCCGGAATCCAAGCTTATCAAATATGCTGCCACCCCCGGGAAGCAATCACCTAACCCATCCTGGGTGCCCTGAATGCCTGGGCGCCAACCCGATCTTTAGCTTAGAAACTGTGCAGTCATATCGTCGACGCCCTCCCCCGCTCCCCTACTAAGCAGGTGAGTGCCATAGAATAAAGCTACGGATTATTTTCATAAGGAATTAGGTAATGAGAGGATTATTGCAGAAAACTCATATTTTCGACCACTTCCCCATAGTGGCTTACACCAGCATGGTCGATTTTAATTCACTATGTCCCCTCAACAGCGAAAATAATGCCAACAAAAGTATCCCCTTAAAATACCAGGGACAAAATAACCAGAACCAATAAATATGGAATTCTGGCACCACGTCAGAAGAATCATTGATACCGCCGAATGTCGCCCACATTAATCGCACAGGTTCATGAAGTTCATGAGGCTTGTGGGCCGTGTTGGACAACATTCGAGGGTTCCTTGAGTGTCATAATAATGAATAAGGCTTTCAACCAGGAGAAACGTCGAAAAGCAAGAGAGGAGTGGCCATGAAACGATTGCTTGCAATATTCGTTGCGGCGTTGCTAATCACCGGATGCAGCACAACCGGGGGCCGAGAGAAACAGGAGCAGGCAACGCGGCAGGTTCAGCCGCAGAGCAGCCCCCAAAGCAATAGGGAGATCATCGACACGCCTAGCGAGTCCCGCAACCCAGCAAGCGTTCCTGGTTTATACCGAACCTGCACCTACCAGGCAAAACGTGACGATAGTAGGAAGTCGCAACCCGCCTCTGCCGCCGCCAATGCCGATTTGCCGCTTATCGACGGCGCGGCGTTGTCAACCACCGAGAATGGGGTACGCGCCGTCATCCATTACCGGGGCGACCTGGCGGATAGCCAGTCTGCTTCGGTGGATATTTATAGTTCTGCCAAGCAGGAGCATTTCATTACCGTCACTCTCATTGGCACAAAGGTGGTGGCGGTCAGCCACGGGGAGGGAAATACCCGGCGCGATGACCAGCGGGAATGGCTGGAACCGCAGATCGCCTCGGTGGAGAAGGAGTGGGTGGAGATCGCTTTGAATACGAAGCTTGCCCGGTATTTTGGTGACCAATCCTATGTGGTGATGCGGTCGCCGGCTTCAACATCGCAATGTCATGATGGGAAGAACAGCGACATGAGCTTGCCGGAGAAGCCAGCTTCCACCAGCGAGGCTGTGTCCGCCGGTGAGCCCGCTGCCGTGGTGCCGAATTCCGCGGGTGTGCAGGGACAACAAGGACAGCAGGGGCAAGGCCAGCAGCCGGTGCCGTCCTCATCCCGGCAGTAGCCTCGGCAAGGTCACACAGGGAGTTGTCGTGGTCGAGCGCATCGGTAGGCTCATCGGCGAGCACTACCTTGGGCGGCCGCACGATGAGCCGGGCAGTGGCTGCCAGTTGCTGAATTCAGCGCTCGCACCTGGCCAACCCCACCTGGTCTAGTGCCTGGGCAATCTGGGTGAGTATTGCTTTGGTGGAGAGGATTTTGTTGGGACGGGCGGCCAGGTTGATATTGTCGTAGACGGTTTGGTCTGGGATGAGGGACTCGCACCGGTATTTTCGGGCTTTGCGATACCCCAGCTTGGTCACTTCGGTGCCGAATACTTGGATACTTCCGGAGTCGGGGGTTTCTAATACCCCAATGCAGTTGAGTAGGATGGATTTCCCGGAGCCGCTGGTCCTGGTCAAGGACATGATAGTCCGAAAGGTAACAAACAATCATCTCCGCGTCATCATTGAAAGTGTGGAGTAGCCATCCCGTAACCATTGTGCACCAGTTGATGTGGGTGATACCGGCATAATGTACAGTATTCGTTTGGTTTAGGGACTGTTCGGATCCGATATTATCGTTGGACATACTCCGTCACATGTGACCGAAACGCCTCAGCCATGACTTTCTCCGCAGAGTCCTGGATCAAAACCACTTGATTACCAATGAGCCCCCAGCCTCATCTGACGCCTTGACCAGCAGAAAACGGAACGTGGCCATTCTTTATGATTACCATCATTAGCGGCGGTAGCGGTTGCGGTTCCGGAGCCGCTGGACGTATTGGTTGGTCACTTCCAGGGCAGCATTGGTGATTTCCGCCTGCTGTTGTTGCCGGAGGGCTCGTTGCTGCGCCATTTGTTGGGCATGGGCTAGCTGCATGGCCTGCACCTGCATGGCCTGGGCCTGGGCGATTTGCCGTTGGCGTTGCCGCGCCAAGGCGCGGGGACTGGGCTGATGCCATGACTTCGGCCCTAACTTCATCACATACAACAAGACAAACATGGCAAGAAATGTCATCATCATTGTGAAAGCTACCAACTTATCTTGCAGAATAAAGGTTGAGCTCACAGCAGCCATGAACATGAGTATCATCACGCCCAACTTGATGCGTCTCCCAGACCGGTAGTTTTCTTCTATCTCGCTCCTGCTGAATTTGTCTTCTTCGGGGATCCCCGAGGCATGCGGTATGGCAGCCGAGGTATTGGTATCAGTAATGGCTGGGAGATCCGAGAAGATCGGTATCAAATCAGACCACATGATTGCTTCTGCAACGTTGGTAAGGCGATTATCGTATTCGGTGATATCCAACCGACCAGCGGTAAAGTGCTTGCCTAGGTCATCCATTGCCTTCTGACGTTCGGCATCACCGATACGATAGTCCCGATTACGGGGGTTATTTCGGGGGCTACGCGGATTAAAAGGCTGGCTCATGACATTAATGATAGCGAAGCCGCATGTAGCCGTCTGCCTGTTTCAGCCTCGATAGGGGTAAGGCGCCCTAACCAAGAATGCAGGCGCCTGGCGTCCAACCACATCACATATCACTGGTGACCGGTGTAATAACTAGGTTTTATATGTTGTGCAATGAAGTTCAATGCCTCCGACGCACCTCGCTTCAAGGGATTCTAAGGAACCCTGTTTATCGACGCGAGGTTGCAAACCTCGTCAACATCGAGGAAACAGGCATTCTTACTGAGAGGAATTGTCACTATTACCTTGTTTGGCTCAAACCACGATCGAATAGAAACAGCGTCTTTGCTTTGAATCCCAAATGATGGCTCACCGAACCGAGAATTAACAGGGATAAAATTATTATTTGTAACGTGGTTCTCTTTGGAGAATCCCTCTAACTGCCCAGTGAATGTTGGCTTATTGTTCAAACGCTCATGAACATAGACTCGGCCATCCTCGGTCACATAACCACTATCACCATGCCGAAGAGCATAGGTGGACACAAAGTCTTCAGGCAATGACTTTGTAAAATGTGATACGGATAACACATGTTTAGTGCTGGCATGGTTCTTCTTCAACTCAACCTCAAACGAGGTGAAATCTACTGTATGACCACGCTCGCCTTCCACCACTCGATCCGCTTGCAGAATCTCAAACCGATCATTCCCAAGGTAATTAACATATGAATAAGGGAAATATGGGGAATTAAGCCGATATTCATCGGGGAAACTAGTTTCTGTCACATGACCTTGGTCGTCAACCAATAAGAGCCGCTTTTCTGACGATAAATACCCAGCAACCAGCGCATAGTCTTTTCCCACCGCTAAAGAAATAGGCACAATATCGGTGGAAAATTTGGTTGATTTCCCGTCACTCCTCAAGGTCAGGATATCGTATGTGAACTCTGTTGAAGAGGCGTTGACAGCGGCAACCCCAAAGGTCCCAGTCTCAGAATTACTAGAATATTCGATAAGGTCATGGGCATTAATGCTGATCTCATGGGTGTGTTCACCAGCCTGTTTGATGGCATCAGCAAAATAGAGATATGATCCTTGTCTTGTTGGGATAGCAATAGGATAATAACTACCTTGTTGGGTCGTTTCATCCAGCCATTTTCCATCAGGAGAAAATACTTGATATGTGTTTTTGATTGTATCAAGGTATGGTTCCCGAACCGGACCATATCCCATAATATAGTTACCTGATTGCCCCCAACTGACGGTATTTTCGGGGAGTGAGCGACGATTCGCCGCGTATTTCCCAGCGGACGTGACTATCACGATCAGACACACCACCAGGGCAAGAACGCTGAGGCAGCCGCGTTTCACCAAGCGTGCAATAAGACGCATCCAAACCTACTTCCTCACTATGGGATACCCCCATGCCTGCCTGGTGCTTTAGGCGTCGTAAAGCGGGCTAGTCGTTGCTGGCCCACATGGGGCAACGCCACTGGCCGAACTCGCCGACCGGCTCGATCACAGTCAACGAACCGTTATCAATGTGCGGGCCGGTGATGCTCGGGTCGGCTAGGGCGTGCACACACAGCACCCGGATCGCGGCACTGTGCGTCACCACGAACAGGTCCTTGCCGTTGGCGCGCTCGTAGGCGTCCATCAATGCCGGCACATAACGGTCCAGCATTTCACCTGCGGTTTCCCCACCCGGGAGCCCCGCCGACAAGTCCCCGGACTGCCAGCCTTCGAATGCAATATCGTACTGGCGGTGGGCCTCGGGGGAGTTCATGTCATCGTAGTCGGCGCCCACGAAAATCTCGTGGATGCCCGAGATGACCTCCACCGGGATATTGGGTTTGCCCACGCCCGGCACATCCAGCGGCATCGCCCCATAGCCCAACAGCGCCAGGTTGAGGCTTTGCTGCGCCCGCATGGCGATCGAGCACACCGCCAGCCCAATGTCCGAGGTCACATTCCGCAGGCGGCGGCCCGCATCAAACGCCTGCCGACGACCGATTTCCGTTAATTCCGCACCTGGGGTTGGGTATCCAAATATTTTCGGGCATTCGAATACGTTCGCCCGTGTCGCATGAGGATCATGCGTGCAACCATGTCACGTCATCCTTCCAGTTTGTGCCGCAGAAACCCACGACTCGGCCTCCGCAAGCAGATGATTATTGTGGTGAAGTTGTCGCTCGCGCTCGGATGCGGTGGGGGCCGCCGGCCACGAACCCAAAAACTTTATTGACTCACACCGCACATAGAGTGCACGCAATGCTTCCGCCACCATTGGTTGGGTCACATGCCCATTCAAGTCCACATGGAACCGGTACGTCCCCAACCCGTTTTCAATTGGGCGCGATTCAATTCGGGAGAGGTCGACGCCCCGCACCGCAAACTCCGTCAACGCGGCCACCAGGGACCCCGGCTCGTTCCGCAGGGTAAACACCACCGCGGTCCGATCCACCCCGGTGGGTGCCGGCGACATGCCGGTCGGGCCCACCACCACGAACCGGGTGCGGGCCCCGGCCACGTCCGCAATGTTTTCCGCGACCACGGTCAGGTGAAATAGCTCCGCCGACCGGGCCGGGGCTGCCGCAAGATCGGCACCACCGTCAGCCACGATCTGCGCCGCGGCCGCATTGGAAGAAGCGGGCACAAAGGTGTGTTCCCCAATGGTGTCGGCAAGCCAGGTTTTCACCTGCTGGTAGGCCACCGGGTGGGTAGTAACCGTGGTGACCTCGGATAATGACATGCCGGGGCGCATCATCATGGCGAACGCAATGGGCAAATCCAGTTCGGCATAAATCTGTATCCCATCGGCATCAAGAGCATCAAAGGTGGGGGTCACAAACCCATCCACCGAGTTTTCAATAGCCACAACCGCATAATCGGCGTCCCCGGCACGCAGCGCAGAAATGGCATCCCGGGGGCTGGTACAGGGGAGAGGGATAACATTGTCCGCGGGGGATGCGCCCCCGGCACCCGCCTCCGAGCCCACCTCGGCGCCTGCTCCCCCGCTGCGGGTGGCGTCGTCAAGCATTGTTTTTGTGTCGGTAACTGGGGTGGTCAGGTGGCCGCGGTGGGCGAATTCCCATAGTGCCGCCTCGGTGAACGTACCGGCGGGTCCTAAATATGCCACAGTTACACTCATAACTATTATCTTACGGTAGTGAATGGGTACGCTACCTACATGCCTGAGTCCCTTCGTCGTTTGAGCTCACTCGTGGCCGCTTTGAGCCCGCGGGAGCATGGTTTCGCATATTTTGACCCGGATGCCGCCCGAGCGCAGCTGCGAGCGCAACAGCATCGAGTGCAACGGTCCCAAAAGCTCCGGCGGTCGCGGGGGTATGGTCGGCTTTCTGGGTGGATTATTCCGGCGAAAGACTTATCCGATGTTGCGGGCATGCCCACCACGTTGGGAAACCGGAGTCGGACGTATATGGCGACGGAAACAGATCCGTTTCTTCTCCGCTATCTGCGACAGGGCGCCATTATTCCGGGAAAAACCCTGGCCCCCGAACTGGGACTGACCGCCTACACCGAGCCGGTGGGGTTGCCGCACCCGGATAATCCCACGCTGCCGGGGCACACGCCGGGCGGGTCATCGGGTGGTGCCGCGGTCATGGTGGCGCGGGGGTTGGTGCGGGCGGCCCACGCCTCGGATGGTGGGGGGTCGATTCGGATTCCGGCGGCGTGCACAGGCATTGTGGGCTATAAGCCGCCGCACGACACGGGGAACGCGAACCCGGTGGCGCAGGGGTTTCTTGCCGGCACCCTCACCGACTCGGCGTATGTGAATAATGTCACCGTCCCGGCGCGGGTGCCACGGCTGCGGGTGGGGGTGCTAATAGAGCCGGTGCATGCGGAGGTTGAGGTTTCGGAGCACATGCTTTCAGCGGTGGATCGGGCGGCGTCGGCGTTGAGCAAGACCGGGCATGATGTGATGATAGTGCGGCGGCCGTATGGGGATGCCCCGTTTGCGGCGTTTCACGATATTTTGTCGTTGCGGTCGGTGAAGGTGCCGGGTGAGGCCTCGCCGTTGGTGTCGTGGCTGCGGGATCGGGGGTCCCGGATTGGGGAGCATCGGAAGGAGGCGGTGATCACCGAGTTCATGTCGGTGAAGTCGCAGGTGTTGCGGGCGTGGGATGTGGATGTGCTGCTCAGCCCCATGTTGGCGTTTGATCCGCCGCCGATCGGGTATTTCCGGGCCATGTCGCCCGAATCTGATTTCTATGCGCAAACCCAGTGGACGCCGTGGGCAACCATGTTTAATATGGCAGGCTTGGGCGCATTGGTTTTCCCGTTTGAGAATATTCGTACGCCTATTCATGTGGGCGCGTTGCGGGTGTCGCCGGCCCAATTATTTGGGGTGGCGGCTACGTTATATGGTGACCCTGATAGGCGAATAACACTATGATTACTATTTCTAATAACCCCGCAACCGACCAGCCGGCCGACACCAGGCGGATTCGGCAAGAAATTGCGATCGTGCTGGTGGTGACGTTCGGGCTGAGTGGCATGCGGGCCGCCCTGCGACTACTCAGCGATCTCATGCAGCCAGTGCCGCTCAATCAACAGCAAACCACGCTGGCGGAACACCAGTCGGACACATCCTGGATCGACCTGGCCATGCAGCTTTGCAGCTCAGCAATGCTATTTAGCTGGGGATTTCTGGCCCTATACCTGCTGCGCGAGTCAATATTTTCCCGGTGGCGACCCAAAGCAATCCTGGAAGGCGCAGGCTTGGCGGCGCTCATTGGCATCCCCGGCCTGGTGTTTTACCTTTCCGCGGTGCATTTTGGGTTCAGCAAGCAGGTGGTTCCCAGCACGCTTGACGACGCCTGGTGGGAGATCATCGTGTTGCTCATCTGGTCGGCGGCGAACGCTTTCAGCGAAGAAATCGTTGTGGTGATGTGGCTCATCACCCGACTGCAACAATTGCGGATCCCCCCGTGGGTGGCCCTGCTGCTCTCCGCGGTACTGCGAGGCAGCTACCACCTGTATCAGGGCTGGTCAGCCGGTCTGGGGAACATCATCATGGGGCTCATATTCGGCGCATACTATTTGAAGACTCGCCGAGTCTGGCCGCTCATTCTTGGGCATTTCCTTATCGACGCGGTGGCGTTCGTGGGCTACTCACTCTTACGAGGGCATTTGAGCTTCCTGGGACTCTAACCCACCCCTGTTACGGTATTCTTAAAGAATAATTCAGGTAAGACCAGCGTCAAATGTTCTATTTTTCGCTGGTGTCCCGTTATTGTTGGGCCTATGGATCCGAGAAAGGTGACCACAATGCTATCGCACATCGTACAGGTGGGGTTGTCATGGTAGATCGTTATGGTCGGCCCATCCGAGGCCGCGAGGGGGCCACACCGCGAGGACAACGGCCACAACGACCGCAGCAACAGCCGGCGCGGCAACCTCGCCAAACCGGTGGCGGGCAGCAACCCCGGCAGGGGCAGCAACGCCAAAGCGGCAGGCCACAACAATACATTCCGGACCAGGCCGAATCCCAGCAATATTATGAGACACAACAATTAGGTCGGGATGGTGGTGCACCCATGGGCCAACAGCGACAAAGCCAGGGGCAGCGCCGACCCCGGACCGCCGGGCAAGGCCAACGGCAAGGGCAGGGACGGCGAAACCCCCAACAGCGCTCCGGCCAACGCGCACCCCAGCGGCGCCCCCAACAGGGACAACAACGCCGCCGGCCGGCCGGAAACCAATCCCCCTGGGGCAACTTGGGTAATTTCCGGCTGCCCCGACTTCGGCCCCGCGGCTGCCTCTCCGGCCTGGCCTGGACCCTGGTCGTGGTGCTTGTGCTGGCTGTTGCCGGCACATTCTGGCTCGATAGTCGACTCAACCGGGTGGCCGCCGACCCACCCCAGCACATTGCCGCCACCAGCGGCACCAACTGGCTCCTGGTCGGCTCCGACTCCCGCACCGGGTTGTCCGAAGCAGACGCGCAACGCCTCGGAACCGGTGGGGACATTGGGTCCATGCGCACCGACACCATCATGCTGCTGCACATCCCCCTCACCGGCAAGGCCACCCTGGTGTCCCTGCCCCGCGACTCCTACGTGAACATTCCCGGCTACGGCATGGACAAAATCAATGCGGCCTTCACCTTCGGCGGCCCACAACTCCTCACCCGAACCGTGGAAGAAGCCACCGGGCTGCGCATCAAACACTATGCGGAAATCGGCATGGGCGGGCTCGCTAATGTTGTTGACGCGGTGAGCGGCATCGAAGTGTGCCCCAAGGAACCCATCCAAGACCCGCTCGCCCACCTGGACATTCAGGCGGGCTGCCAAAAAGTCGACGGGCCCACCGCCCTGGGCTATGTGCGCACCCGCGCCACCGCCATGGGCGACCTGGACCGGGTGCAACGTCAGCGGGAATTCTTCGCCGCCCTCGTCAAAAAGGTGTCCTCCGCCGGAACCCTGGCAAACCCATTCCGACTCCTACCCACCATCACCACCGTGACCGGCAGCTTCACCGTGGGTGAAAAAGACCACGTGTGGAACCTGGCCCGGGTGGCACTCGCAATGCGCGGCGGGGTCACCACGGAAACCGTCCCAGTGGGCGGGTTCGGTAACTATGATGTGGGCTCCGTGGTGCTGTGGGACGAGGAAGGCTCCCAGCAATTATTTAACTCCCTGAAATAGTCGCCAGAGTAATCACCGCGCCCACCAGGGCCACCACCAGCCCCTTGCTGTAGTAGCCGATCAGGTCGGGGGATACCATCGCCCCCAACCCGGAGTCAACAACCTCCGCGCTGGTGGCGGCCCGCGGCCGGGACCGCACAACCCCCACATACACCACCATCACCACGGTTGCCACCAGGGCCGCCGGGTTTACCGCCCGCCAGGTGACCCACAGAATCATGGCCGCAACCAGGGCATGCCCTGCCACCACAACCCACAGCACCCGCGCAGTTTCCGGCGATCCCCACATCCCAAACCGGGCGCACCGGGCCACCCCCGCCCCCAAGATCGACCAGGCCAGGAGGAACACCACCGCCGCCACCTGCGGCCAGGTGGGCGCCATACTCAACGACAGGCACACAATAATGACCGCCAGCAGGGGAAGATAAAACCGGCGCCCATATCTGCGGGCCACCAACAGCCACGGGTTTCCGGCCGGCCGCACGGCCAACCACACCTTCGGGTTGTTAGTGATGGCGCACTGGGCGAACGCCTGGCTCACCAGTTCGGAATCCTGCACGGACAGGCCACCCAACCCCACCGACCGGGTAACCCCCGCCGCCAACAGTTGGGCGAGCGTCCAGTTGCGCATCCCCATCATGAATCGGGACAGCACCGCGATCACCGCATACTGCCACCACATGCCCTGCCCCACCCCGACGAGGGCCGCAACCCCGCCGACCAGCCCCAACTGCGCCCACGACAGCCCATCGAACCCGGGCATGCGGCGCGCCGGGCGGGCGGTATACACCCAGTGGGCCTCGGAGAGCGCCCGGAGTGGGAGGATGCGTTCCAGGAGCAGGTTGAGGGTGAGCAGGCCGATGATTGCCAGGGGGAATGCCCAGGAGTCCGGCACCCGCGCCGCCGCCGTGCCGAATGTGTGTTCGAGGGTGGGGGTGAGTTTTAGGGCGCCCTGCACCACGAAGCCGCTAATGAGGGCGGTGACCACCAGGTAGTAGAGGGCGTCGATAAGCTTACCCATGGTGTCCCACCACGATGCGATGGTCGCAGGCGGCCAGCATGTCGGCGCTGTGTGTTGCCACCACCACGATCCGCCCGGCACTGGCGAGATTCCGCAGTTCGGTGGTCAAACATTGCTGCCAGTGCGTATCCAGGTAGCGTTCGGGCTCGTCCATGAGCAGCACCCGGGTGGGCAGGTACAGTTGGATGGCGAGGAACGCCCGCTGCCGCTGACCACTGGAAAGCTGCGCCGGCGGCAGGGGCAGGAGCTCCTCCAGCTGCCAGGTGGTGAGCGCGTCGGACAGGTCGAGTTTGGTTTTGCGTTGCATGAGTTCGATGTGTTCCCCCAGCGATAAATCCGGCAAAAATATCGGGTCACTCACGCGCACAATGTTGCCGGCGTTGGTCACGTCCCCGGGCGGCGTCCCGCCAAACGTGACCTCGCCAGACACGGGTTCCAGCTCCCCGGCAAGGGTGAGTAGCAGCGTTGATTTGCCCGCACCGTTGCGGCCGGCGAGCGCATACATCACACCAGGCTCGAAAGTGTATTCGATATATTCGAGGACGGTTTGTCGCCCGATCTCCCCAGCTATTACTAGCTTGTCGACGTCCGCCACGCGGGTCATCCTCCTTGTCACACCAATACTTACGGCAATAATTCTAAGCCTCCGCCGTGACTGCAGGTGACTGGGACGTCTTCCGCTCCTGCACCCAAAAATCCGCGTTCTTAATCCCTAGTTTTTCTGGATCGAACACCGGGTCGAGCCCCGCCTTCTTCTGCCGGTGGTAATCCCACAGGGCCTTATGGGCCGGAATCTGCAACACCACAATCGCAATGATATTCAGCCAGGCTGTGGCACCCACCCCGATGTCGCCCAGGGCCCACGCATTACCCGGGGTGGTCATGGCACCCACCACAACCGACACCACCACCAGCACCCGAAGCCCCCACACAAAGGTCAGCCGCAGCCACCGGCTGTGAATCCACCGATTGAAATAAGCCAGATTGGTTTCCGCCATGTAGTAGTAGGCCAACACCGTGGTGAACGCGAACAGCCCGATCGCCACCGCGACAAAGCTGGTGCCAATGCCGCTGACGAAGCTATTGAGGCCTTCCTGAACGAAGCCGGGACCCACGGACACGCCGTCGGCAAGCTTACCGACGTAACGCACCGCACCATCCTCACTCTGGTTTTCGAACACCTTATACATGTCAGTGGAAATGATGATGAACGCGGTTGCCGAACACACAAACAACGTATCCACATACACAGCGAACGCCTGCACAAAGCCTTGCTTCGCCGGATGCGACACCTCGGCGGCGGCCGCCGACTGCGGACCCGTACCCTGACCAGCCTCGTTGGAGTAAATGCCGCGCTTCACACCCCACATGATGGCCGAACCCAGCATCCCCGAGAACATGGCCTCCCGATCGAACGCCGACCGGAAAATCAGGGAAAACACGTCGTCGATCCGATCAAAATTCATAAACATGATAACAACCGACGCCAGGATGTACACCACAGCCATGAACGGCACCACCAGGGAAGCGAAATTCGCAATCCGCCGCACCCCACCCATGATGATGACCGCCAACAGAATCCCCAATACTACCGCGCTAATACGAACGTCTGTTCCCCAGGCGTTGTGCATGGCGGCTGCCACCCCATTGGCCTGAATTCCGGGGAGAAAATACGATGTGGCCAGCATCATCGCCACGGCGAACACCACCGCATACACCAGCATAAACTTCCCCACCCGGGTGTGCTTATATGCCTTCTCGATGTAATAGGCGGGACCGCCCCGATACTCGCCGGTGTCCCGGTCTTTCTCCTTGTAAATCTGGGCGAGTGTGCATTCGATAAACGACGTAGCAGACCCCAACAGCGCCACCGCCCACATCCAAAACACGGCCCCCGGACCACCGAACGCAATAGCGGTCGCCACCCCCGCGATGTTCCCCACGCCAACCCGGCCAGCCAGGGAGATCATCAGGGATTCAAAGGAGGACACCCCGGAACCGGATTTTTCATTGCTCACAATCTGCCGCATCATGTCGGGCAGGCACCGAACCTGGAGAAACAGTGTGGTCAGGGTGAAATAAACCCCCACCGCCAGACATAGGAACACTAGTGCCGGCGACCAAATAACACTATTGAGGGTTTCGAGGAGTGCGGCAAGGCTCATGGCACCTCTCCATTCTTTGTGATGTGGAATACATCTGCCCATTATGCATGAACTACCTCATTAATGAGCCCCAAGTCACAAAAATGCCCCAGATTACCCTAATCTGGGGCTAATTTCCGACAGAAGCGCTTACCTATCGGCACATAGAAACCGATTATTGGGGGTCGGGCTTGTCTTCGTTATCGCCGGCAGCATGTTTCGCCGCGATGCGTTCTTCCATCGCCCGGACCGTCCAGAAGTCCGCGTTCTTGATTCCCAACTTCTCTGGTTCGAACACCGGGTCGAGCCCCGCCTTCTTTTGCCGGTGGTAATCCCACAGGGCCTTATGGGCCGGAATCTGCACAATGGTGATCGCAATGATATTCAGCCAGGTGGTCACGCCCACCCCGATATCGCCCAGGGCCCACGCGTTACCTGGGGTGGTGGTGGCGCCAATAACCACCGAGGCGACCGCCAGCACCCGCAGGCCAATGAGCAGCGACACCCGCACCTTATGGTTGGGAATCCACCGGTTGAAATAGGCCAGGTTGGTTTCCGCCATGTAGTAGTAGGCCAGCACCGTGGTGAACGCGAACAGCACGATGGCCAACGCCACGAACCCGGCGCCGATGCCGGGTACGAAGCTATTGAGGCCTTCCTGGACGAAGCCGGGTCCCACGTCTACGCCGTCGGCAAGCTGGCCGGCGTAACGCACCGGACCGTCCTGGCTTTCGCCTTCGAACACCTTATACATGTCGGTCGAGAGAATGATGAACGCGGTCGCCGAGCACACAAACAGTGTGCCCGCATACACGGCGAACGCCTGCACGAAGCCTTGCTTCGCCGGGTGCGACACCTCGGCGGCGGCCGCCGACTGCGGACCCGTGCCCTGACCAGCCTCGTTGGAGTAAATGCCGCGCTTCACGCCCCACATGATGGCCGAACCCAGCATCCCCGAGAACATGGCCTCCCGATCGAACGCCGACCGGAAGATCAGGGAAAACACGTCATCAATATGGTGGAAATTGACGAACATGATAATGACTGCGGCCAAGATGTAGATGATGGCCATGAACGGCACCACCAGGGAAGCGAAGTTAGCGATCCGTTTCACCCCGCCCATGATGATGACTCCCACCAGCACCGCCGACACGGCTGCGCTGAGCCACACGTTAATCCCCCACGCATTGCGCATGGCATCGGCCACCCCGTTCGCCTGAATGCCCAGGAGGAAATACCCGCCGGACAGCACCATGCACACCGCGAAAATAATGGCGTACACCAGCATAAACTTTCGGGCCCGCGTGTGCTGGAAGGCCTTTTCGATATAGTAGGCCGGCCCACCCCGATATTCGCCGGTATCCTGGTCTTTCTCCTTATATATCTGGGCGAGAGTACATTCCATGAAGGATGTGGCGGCGCCGAAAATGGCGACGATCCACATCCAAAACACGGCACCCGGGCCGCCGTAGGCGATGGCGGTGGCCACCCCGGCAATATTGCCGACGCCGACCCGGCCGGCCAGGGAGATCATCAAGGCCTTAAACGACGACACCCCAGACTCGGAATCATCATTGCCCACCATCTGCTGAAACATGTCGGGAATACAGCGAATCTGCATGAACAGCGTGCTAACGGTGAAGAAAATCCCCACGGCCAGGCACACAAACACCAGTGCTGGCGACCAAATAATAGTGGTGAGCGTATCGAGAATAGTGGCGAAGCTCATAACTTTTCCTATTCGTGACGGAGCGGACGATGTGGAAGATAGTGTTTATTATTCCGCAAGCACGTTAGTTATGCGCTAAAATTCTCGAAAAATTAGATAATTTTACCTGTTTTATTAAATGGTCACCTGACGAGATTTAATATTCTCCAGCTGCCGACGCTCCTCCGAAGACAGCTGCGCATCGTTATCTAGCTCGGCGAGAATGGCCTTGTCTACCCGTTTCAGCTCGGCGGCATAGTTGGTGTAGTCCCGATCCGGGTCCAGGTCCCACACCGGCACCGCAATGCCGTGGGTACGGAACACGCCGGCGAATTTGGTTTCCTCACCCAACTTCAGCTCGCCGCGGGCGGCAATCCGGGCCAGGGCGCGAACCACCTTGTCTTCGTTTTCGGTGCGCACCCACCGGATGTGGGCCTTGTCGCCGGTGTCGATCCACCAGGCGGCGCCGGCGATGTCGGTGGTGATGCGGCGCGACGGCATCACGGAATCGTTGGCTGCCTTAATGGCCTGCGCATACTGCGGGTTAACCTCCGTGCCTGCGGGAATCCACCAGGTGAAATCGTCGAAAACCTTAATGTCCTCGGGGGCCATGGCGGGGATGAGCTTGTCGAGTTTCGACTCCACGTTCTCGGCCACGGCCGACTCCAACTCCTCGCCCGGCTGGGCGGTGATCGCCCACTCCAGCGCCCGGGTGAGATCCCGATGCGGATTATACGACTGGTTGCGGGTTTGCAACGCCACATAGGCACCGTCGTCCCGCACCAATACCGCGCCGCCGCCGGGTAGCACGGTGCACAGGTACACGTCCCGTTCCGCACCCGGCACCGCTACTTTCACCGTTGCGGACGGCACGAACTCCTGCAATGCAATCAAATCCGCCTCAAACGGCAGGTTCCCGTAGGGTCGCGGGTCCCGCGCCAATGCGGCACGCTCCGCGGCCCGAGCAGCCAACTTTGCTTGACGACGACTCATGCCCTCGGGCAGCTGCTCCTGATTCTTTTTCCGTTTAGCCATGGGTTACAACTTACCCGATCCCACCACATCCAAGGCAACGTCGGGGAAATCCGTGGCCATCACCGAAATACCATGATCCCTGGCCCACGCCATGTCCGCCGGCTCATTCACCGTCCACATATAAGTATTGTCGGTAATCAGCCATGGGCTGCTGTGCCCGCGCGCCACCGACAGCCCCAAGCCTTTCGACGCAGACAGCCGCACATCCTTGGGATTTACCCTGGCCTCCCAGTCGCGGCGCAGATAAAACGTCTCAATCTTGGGGGCCAACGCCCGCATGCGCCGCATCGCCACGTGCGAAAACGAGATCACGTGAATGCGGCGACTCTGCAACAGATTATGGTAGCGCAGCCGCAACACCAGTTGTTCCTCCAGCATCCGGCCGGCCCGGCTAGGGTGTTTGGTCTCTATGTACAGGTGCTTATCGTCCGTGGCAAACACCATGTCGAGCAGCTCATCCAGGGTGAGCAGGTGCTGGACCAGGGGTTGTCCGGCTGGTGGCAAACCTGCCGGCGGGTGGGATGCCGGGTACCGGGATGATGCGGGCGCCTCCGGGTTAGGGGCAAAGGTTTGGGCGATGTTGAGCTTTTTCAACTGGCCTGCGGTGGCCTGCGACACCACCGTGGGGTCGCCGGCAACCCGCTCCATCGTGCGGTCGTGGGTGCACACCACCTGCCCGTCACGGGTAAGCCGCACGTCACATTCCACGCCATGAATGGGGAGTGTGAGGGCTTGTTCATAGGCGAGCGGGCTCATTTCCGGGTAGCGGCCGTTGAAGCCACGGTGTGCGATGATGTGCATGTTGTCACTGTTCCAAAGCGTTATGAGAGTGCATCAGGTCACGGGAGTGCCGACCAAGCTGGGTGTGTTATCGCGTTACGCACCAGAGCTCGGGTTCGGCACTGTCCTGCTTTAAGGGTACCGCGGGTACGACAAGGAACGGGTTTTGGACGCCTAATACACCCTCATGAAGTCTCAACTATGTTTATCGACAACATCCTTCAAAGCCACGTGGAATGCCTCATGATTCGCGGGCACATCATTCCCCAACAACTCTTCCGCATCTTTGGTGAGATTCGTGAGTAATGTATGCGAGTAATCCGTCACAAGGCCATTCTGTAAAACAAAATCAACCGCTTGAGCATAGGTATCCCGCCACCACGAAATGTTTTCCTTTGTAAAAAAGTCTTCACGGATGTGCGTGATCGCGTCAGCTGCCTGATCTGGTGACTCCACGAGAATATTTTGGTCACCGAATCGGGAGACAATGGTGACTTCTGGCGTTGTGCCCAATGAAAGCAGCTCTTGTACGGTGGATTGTATCCCCGCATAGGCGTTGGTGTGGGACACCTCGGATGTCCACCGGGGAATATTGCCACCCTGCACTGCTGCCCGGTAACGGTTCACGATTCCTAACCGTGATACCGATTCTGGCACAGCAAGAGCGATAAACGAACACTGGTATCCTGCCTGCTCAAAATTTTTGGCCTCTGCAGCCATGATCTCTGAATGCGCAAACGTGTTTTCGATAATAACGTTGAATCTTTGCTCCCGGATGTAGGTGATGAGGGCTTTCGTCCATTCCCCCACCGGGCCATTCGATAGCACGTCCATTCGAAGTGGGTCTAATTGTGAAATACGCGCGATGTCAGGGTGCAGCAATCGTAGCTCGTCAGAATCTATCGCTAGCCCGTCACCCATGTTCTTGAGAACATTATTGATGGTTCGGCTCTTCCCCGAACCAGGCTGCCCACCAATGAACGCTACCTGCGGCACATCATGAGGTTGAAGTTTCTTCCCTCTGATAGCTATTTGTA
>CAUVMZ010000040.1:0-17949 GCA_963552855.1 uncultured Corynebacterium sp.
TCATACGTATATCGTACGCTCGTTACCAGTGATGGTTATTAATAATATGGAAATAATTACTGAGATAAAACCGGGATACAGTCATTACGAGACACAAAATAATCACTGGTACGGCGCGATCCCCCGACGCCCCTCAGCGATTCTATGCCCTTCTACATGCCGCGATAGTAGTAAAAGTTCATTGAAATAGTCGAAAATGACCAATATTAATTGGAATAACCAATATAATTATGCCTATCGAACTGTTTGTGCCCCACTTGCCGGTTTTGGCACATGACGACGACCAGGGCACGGACGACGGCCTACTACCTACTTGGCGTGCCAGGCAGCCAAGCGCTCCTTCAGCAGTGTTCGGGATTGCAGCGTCGCCTCCCGGTTGCCTTCCACCGTTCCCCCCAACATGGTTTTCCACGAATTCCCCAGCTTGGTGGCGTCCTCGGTAAACACGTGACCGGCATTCGGATAGACCACGCCCTCCAGGTTTTTATTGCGCTCGCTCAGCTCCCGCACCGCCACTTCCCCCTGCCACATGGCATCCTGATCGCCCGCAAATAATAAGCCCCGGCCAGCAAACTCCTCAATCTTAATCCGAGCGGCCTCCCGATCGGATGCCTCAGCGAGCGAAAGCTCATAGGTTTCCCGATACGACACCGGTAGGGCCAGGATGGAACGGATCGTGGTGCGAAGTGGCATGCGCAGCGGCACGTAAGGTACCGGCTCGCCCTTCCACGTAAAACTCGACGACCCCCCGTTGCGATAGTCGCCCAACCCCTGATAGGTGTAGGCCGAAGGGGTAAATACCACGATATTATCGATCTCCGGGTAGCGAACTGCCAGGTTTGCTACCAGCTCGGCCCCCTTCGACACCCCCAATACCGTCAGCGGACCCTGGTGTTGATGCTGCTTCAGCCAGTCCAATGCCTCCTGGAAAAAGTCAAGCGGCACCTTCACTAATTCCGCTTGTTGGCCCGGTTGGCCGAAGAAATACAACCCCAAGACGCTATATCCTTGGTCCTGGAGTGCGCGGGCCGCATCATTATTATTACTACCCTCCGAACCGCCGAATACCACCACGGTTCCGGGGCGGGCTGTGCCATGAGCCGGGTAGTAGAACCCACGTAAGTAGTTGCCTGTCACAGACTCCACGTCACCTTGTTGAGCTACGACACTACTATCACGCGGGTTCTCCCCCGGCATTTTGTAGCGATTGTAGTCATATGCGATTACCCCTGCCAGTACCAGGCACAACGCCACGACAACACCGACGCAACGCAGTAAAATCCTCAGGAGTTTTCGCATAATAAGCACCTACTTATCTCGCCACAGTTTTCATGATAACTGCCCGGATCTCACCAGGAAATGCAATTTGTCACGATTATATAATTGTGGGAATAGCACCGAGGTCAATTGTGAGTATAAAAACTTTTTTATGGATAACGTTAGCAATCCGCCACGACCGAATCCGGACTGCGGAATAGTCACATGCTCAACTGTGCCAGGTTTGTAACCGCTGGAAGAGTAAGGCGTCCGATTGGGTTTTTGCCATTCGGTTGCCTTCGATAGAACCGCCAAACATCGTTGGCCATATTGGCCCATAGTGGGTGATGTCCTCATCAAACAAATGCCCCGCACCGTGATACACCACGCCTTCGAGGTTTTTATTGCGGTCACTGAGCTCCCGCACTGCCGTATCGGCAGGCCACATGGCATCCTGGTCACCGGCGAATAATAAACCGTGCCCGGAGAATTGTTCGATCGGAATGCGGGCAGCATCCAGGTTGGTGGCCTCGGCTAACGCCTGTTCACTAGTTTTCCGGTATGACACTGGTAGGTTCATCACTGACCTCACCATGCTTGAGGGGAGAAATCGTAGCCGCACATAGTCGACCGGCTCGCCCCGCCAGGTGAAACTGGGCGATGGCTCCCACTGGTAATTCATCCCCTGATAGTTATGGGCCGTAGGGGTGTAGAGCACAATATTGTCGATCTCTGGGTAGCGAATCGCCAGGTTAGCCACCAGTTCCGCCCCTTTGGACACTCCCATCACAGTGATGGGTTCCTGCACATCGCCATGGTTCTTGATCCACGCCAGTACTTCGTCGAAAAATTCCAGCGGCACATTCGCTAAATACTGTTGCTGACCTGGTTGGCCGAAGAAATACAAACCTAGCACGTTATAGCCCTGATCCCTGACCTGTCGGGCTAATTCATCATTATTGCTCCCATCGGATCCTTTGAACACCACAACTGTCCCCGGATGCGCGGCACCATGGGCCGGGTAGTAGAAGCCACGCATATAGGTGCCAGACACTGGGGTCACGCCACCCCGGGCCGCGACGACACTACTATCGCGGGGATCGGGACCGCGGCGCTTATAGTGGTGGTAGTTATAGGCAGAAACCCCCACCGCGGTGAAGACCAGCACTGTGATGATGCCTAGGACCCGCAGGAGATTCTTAGTAATTTTCCGCATGGCATGGACATTACGGCCTTGACGCCACGTCAGGACCTAATCGGGCAGGTCACACCAGGCCAAAGCGGGGCAATACTCGGTGGGATAACACCTGTTAGGCAATGCCAGGTTTGGTGATTGCCAATGCAATGGCGTCAGCGGCAACAATGTCGGAGATCACCAGGTCTGGCACCACTTCGGCAAGCCGCGCCCATCCAGCGGTGGCGGCGTCCAAGGTCTTATTGGAGGTGATGAGCCCGTGGGCGGACACGCGGGAGGCCAGGGCCAGCACCAGGGACACGACGGGGGCTAACGCCCACAGGTTTTCTTTCGCATTCGTGTCTACCCCATCGAGCTTGTCAAACCGGATTCGGGCCAGCGCGTACAGGGATTTATTGCTGCTCCGCAGGGTGCGCAGTAGCGTCACCGCCGACGCGATCAGGTTTTCGGATCCCAGGAGTTCCCCTAGTTTGTCTCGCTGGTTGAAGGTTTCGAATACCGCCAGTAGTCGGCTGGAATCGTCTAGTACGGCGCCCGGCACAATGTGTTCCCCAAACACTTGGTTCAGTAGGAATCGTTGTTGGGCTGGGTCCATGCCGGCCAGCATGACGGTGGTTTTGTCGATGCAGGCGGAATCCAGTGTGGTGTCGCGGGCGGTTTTTAGGGTTTCTAAAATGTTGTCACCCGCTAATGCTGCTAGTTGTTTCTTCACTTCTTCCACTTGGTTTTTGACCGCATCCGGGTAGCCTTCGGCACCGAACAGGTGATCGAGTTGCCCGAGTAGTTCCAGGGTGCCTATCCATGCCGCGAGGTGCAGATCCGCGTCCATGGCTTCGCTGCTTGGCGTCCCGGTGAAGCGGCAGCGCACCAGTCCGGTTTCGATGAATCGGCCGGGTTGTTGGGCGGATTTGACCAGTGATTGGGAGAGGCCGCGTAGAGATGCATCCGGGTTGGCTTGGAACACAGTGCGTACCGCTTTGATGGTTTCGGGCCGATGCCCGCCGCTGGCCAGCATATCCCACAGCACTGGCATCACTTGGGGATCGGTGGGGATGGTGTCGTGGCTTCCCGAGATGAATGCCGAGAGGGTACCGAGCACGCCGTCGTCGGTTCCGAAGAATCCTTCCTGTTCTAGCACGGTGGCCTCCGGACCGGGGCTCACCGGAGTGTGGAGCACAGTGAAGGGGTCACGCACATGTACCTGCACTATGAGGTTGCCGGCGTCGATGTATTCTTCCGGTAGTGCTACGGCGTTATCGACCACGGGGAAGGTGTCGGCCGGATGCCAGGGGGCGGTTTCTGGCCATACCCACACGCCTAGGTTTTGTTGTTCGGTGCCGGTGACGGTGAGAGTTCCGCCGTCCAGGGTCACGGTTGCTGGTTCGGTGGTTTCCACATCGGCGAGGGTGACGGAGATGCGTTTGTTGTTGCTGGGGTCGGTCCATTCCAGGTCGATGCGTCCCTGCGGTAGCACTGTGGTTGTCGAAACTAGTTTCGATACGGGTACCACATAGGTTATGCCTCCGTCTCGGCTTGTGAGTTTCGTGGTTTTCACGGGTTGCCCGTGGTGGTTACGCACCGAGATTTTCGGGTCTTCCAGTTCGCCGGCACCCCGCACCCGGATGGTGCCTTCCGTGTCGATCATGCGCGGGTGCAGCAGCATGCGGCTGGCTCGCCACATGGGCGGTTCGGTGAGCAGCGGTAGTTCGAAGATCAGGCGTGGGGGGTTGAAGTGCAGCGGCAGGGAGTCGCCTTCTTCGGTGCTCACTACGAAGTCGGCGCCGGCTTCTTGGGAGGAGACATGCACTTTGTCTGGTTGGGCGGTGAAGGGTTTGTCGCCGGGTTTCACGATGAGGGTGGCTTCGCTGAGTCCCCCACCAGCGGGGATGCGGCAGGATCCACTGGAGCCGGCGTAGGTGGTGATGGCCCGTATACCTTCGACAATGGCAAATTCGTGGCGGAAGGATTCGTTACGGGGTCCGCGCATGCGCACCAGGTATTCCCCCACCCATGGCGCATCATAGGCGTCTGGGTCGAGGACGTGGAATACGCCGCCTTCGGCCGGGACTTCTAGGGGTTCCGGTTGGGTGATTTCTTCACCGGCGAGGCCAGCGCCGCCGAATGCGGAGATGGAGAGGTGCCAGATTTCGGTGTCGCCCGAGGGCGTGGGGGGAAATTCGGCGACGAGGGATTGGGAGTGAACTTTGAGCCCACCCAGGGTGGTGACGTGTTTGATGGCCTCGTCGGGGGTGCGGAAAGTGACTCGTTGCCGTGGGTCAACGACGCGCAGGAGTTTCAGGTCGGATTGGGTGGCGGTAGCCGCAGCATCGAGGCTGGCTAGCGAGTCCACTCCGTCGAGGATCACATTGTGACAGACCCAACCGTCCCAGCCGTCAATGGTGAAGGAGCTGACGGGCTGAATGTCCATATCATGTACCACGTCGACAAGCCGGTTTTCGGCAGGGATGAGGGCGCGGATCCGCTGGTGGTGGAGGGATTTCTTGTCGGTGACGGAGCCGCCGCGTTTGTTGAACAGCAGTATGGGGTCGTTGGTGTTGACCACCGGCACGTTCCAGGTGATGTGGTTGGATAGGTCTTCGACGGTGACTTCCCGCACGGCGCGGGGCAGGGTGATGTCGAGGGATTCGGCGTAGCCGGTGACGTCCCCCCAGGCGCGACCGGTGCGGTAGACGGTGGTGGAGCCTTCGAGGCTGACCCGCCAGGTGATTTCGCCACAGGCTGGGACGCGTTGTTCTGGCAGGCGGAGGCATACTTTTTTGCGGACGGGGTCGAGGATGAGCCGGGGCCGGAGTTCCCGGTTGGCGACCCCCACGGCGGCGGCCCGGTCTTCGGTGCCGACGGGTCGTTCGCGGAGTTCGGCGGCCACGGCATCGGCGATGGCGGTGGGGAGTTGTGGTTCTAGGTGTTTGCGGTCGCGGTCGAACCAGGATTGGGGGTGGGTGATAGTGAAGTCGCGTAACGCCATGACGCCTTGGTATAGAGTGGTGGCGTGGGGGCTGACCTGGTGGAATCCCGAAAAATAGTGTGGGAGTTCCAGGTCGTCGATGGTGGGGTTGTCGTGTTCGGCGGCCGCGGTGTCGATGGTTTCGAGCAGTTGCGGTATTTCGGTGTTGACGAATCCGGCATGCCAGCAGAGGGCGGTGACGGGGTCGGTTTCAAAGGCACTGACCTGCATATTGATGAGGTATTCGGCGAGTTTGTCGGCGAGAATGCCGTCGATTTGTGGTTCGGATACCAGGTCACTGAGGCCGATACCGCCGAGGTATTCGCGGCTGAAGGCGTCTGCCGCCACGAGTTTTTTGGCGCGGGCGGTGAGCGTGACCAGGAAGAGGGCTGGGCTGAGCGCGGTGAGTTCGGCGAGGTTGCCGCCGGCAGCGAGTTGGCGGGCGAGGAAAATACCGTAGAGCTTTTCAATTCTTTCCACTTCGTCGCTGGCGAGGTCCAGGTCGCCGATGATTGTGACGTCTGGATGATTGAGTCGTTGGGCGAGTTCCAATTCGGCCTGGGTCGCCCACCCCAAAAGGGAATCGGTGACGTCCTTGATGGGGTGCTCAAACTCGCTCATGAACTGCGAAATCCTTCCTATATGAAAAAGTATTAATCAGCATTATAGTGTTTAGCTTTGCGACGACTGGGGCGTGGGCGGGTTGGCAAGGTCGCCGGGCGTCATGCGCTGGGAGATTACCCTGGTGATGCCGTCGCCCCGCATCGTCACACCATACAGCACGTTTGCCACATCCATGGTGGGTTTTTGGTGGGTGATAACGATGAGCTGGGAGTCTTTGCGTAATTCCACGAATAGGGCAATGAGCCGCCGAAGGTTCACGTCGTCAAGCGCGGCCTCCACTTCGTCCATGACGTAGAAGGGTGAGGGGCGTGCCCGGAAAATGGCCACGAGCATGGCCAGAGCGGTGAGGGATTTTTCGCCGCCGGAGAGGAGCGAGAGGCGTTTGACTTTCTTTCCTGGTGGGCGGGCCTCGACCTCGATGCCGGCGGTGAGCATGCTGCCGGGTTCGGTGAGGACGAGTCGGCCTTCGCCACCCGGGAAGAGTGTGGCGAACACTTTGGGGAATTCGGCTTGAACGTCGAGCCAGGCGTCGGTGAAGAGTTGCAGGATCTTGGCGTCAACGTCTTCGATCACGTCGGTGAGGTCTTTGCGCGCCTGCTCTACATCGTCGAGTTGGGTGGAAAGAAACTCATAACGTTCTTCTAATGCTTTGTATTCTTCCAGCGCAAGGGGGTTGACTTTGCCTAGTGACGATAAATCTTTCTCTGCCTGCTTCAGGCGTGCCTTCTCTTGTTTGAGGTTGAATTCCGGCCCGGGCGTGTAGTCGCGCATGATGTCGGTGACGGGTACCCCGAGTTGTTCCACGAGTTTGGTTTGGGCTTCCTCCATGCGCACCTGGGCTTGGCTGCGGGCGATTTCCATGTTGTGGGCGTTGTCGGTGAGCCGGGTTTGTTGCGTTCGTAGCGCAGTCACTTGATCTTTGGCTTTGGCCAGTCGGGTTTGCACCTGGTTTCGGCGGGTGATGGCAGCGTCCCGGTCAGAGGTGGCGCGTTCGGTGGCGTCGGTGGCGCGGGCCAGGAGGTCCCGGGCGGCATCGGCCACAACCCGGGCCAGGGCCGCTTGGGCACGGCGGCGCGCCATGGCCTGCTCGTGGCGGGCTTTGGCCTGGCGTTCCTGTTCCGCCTGCCGAAACAGGTTGGTGCTCTTGCCGCGGACGGATTCGGCGCGTTCCTCCGCGGTGCGAAGCGCCAATTGGGCCTCCAGTTCCATGGCTTTGACCTGGGCGAGCGCCTGGGCGGCGGCGTCGCGGGCCTGGGTGGTGGGTTCCTCTAGGTCGGTATCTTCTTCCACCCGGGCGAGCCGGTCGGTAGTGTCGGCAAGTTTGTGTTGCAGTTCCGCCAGTCGGGTCGCGGCCTGCATGGCATGCCCGGTGGTGCGTTCGTATTCTTTGCGGTTGGCCGTCACCTGGGATTCCAGGCGTTTGAGGTCCCGGGTGAGCTCGGCAACCCGGGTTTCCTGCTCTTGTAACGCGCTGGTGGCACCGGCGGCCCGGATGCGGGCGTCTTCGGCTGCTTGTTTCGCGCCGGCAAAGGTGCCGGCGAGTTGGTTCAGATCGGCGTGGGCGTCAGCGAGTTCGGCTTGGGCAGTGGCGATTTGGGCGGTGATCTCCACAGCACCGCGGGTGCCCCGGCCGGCAATGAACCAGCCATCCCCCACGAGCACGCCAGTGGGGGTGACAGCCTTGAGGCGGGCGTCGGCGTCGACGATGGCGCAGGCGCTGTCAAGGGTTTCGGCCCACACGACGTCAGCAAGCAGGCGGGAAACAGTGGCGGCATAGTCGACATCGACGTCGATGTGATCAATGAGCCAAGCGGCGTCGGCCGGCAGGTCGGCGTCGAGATGCCAGATGCCACCGGTGCCGGGCAGAATGACCGCGGTGCGGGGCACGGATTCGGGGATCACAGCCAGCGCGTTCCTGGTGGCCGCGTCGAGGCGAGTGGTGCCGGTGACCGCTTCGCTGAGGGCCCCGAGTGCCAGGGCCAGGGCACCGTCGACACCGGCGGGGGCGGTAGGGCGGATTGTGATGTGCTGGGCGAGAGGGGTGAATTCGTGAGCGACACCGCTGGCCTTGGTGAGGGAGTCACTAAGAGCACCATGCGTCACTGGCACGGTTGCCCGCAATGTTTCGATGCGGGATTCCAGGCGGGACACGTGCCGTTCCAGGTTTTGTTGTTGGGATCGCACCTGTTCTAGGCGCTGTTCGGCAGCCTTCGCCTCGGCATCGGCCCGCACATGGGTTTCGCGCAATGGTTCGGTGTCGAGGGCGAGTCGGGCAAGGGTTTCGCCGAGTTCTTGGTGCTGCGTCTCGGCTTCCTGCAGCCGGGTGAGGGTTTCGGCCACAAGCTCATCGTGGCGGGTGATTTCTTCCTCCAGCGCCGTGACCTGGGCGCGTTGGGATTCTTCCTGCGCCAGCAGCCGAACGATTCCCTCACGTCGGTCGGCCAATGCCCGCACCTGGGCCAGATGTTCCCTATCGGCCTCATCGGCGGCCTCCTGGCGAATGGCCACCTCGTCCCGCATATTGTCGAGGCGTTCGGCGGCAATCTCGACGTGGGTGGCGAGCTCCTGGTATTCGGCGGCGGCCCGCTGGGCGCGCCGTTCCAATTGGTCCGGGTCCTGACCGGCGTAGGGGGTTTCCTGGAAGCTTCCCACCCGGTCGTCGGCAATGCGTTTCGTGGCAGATATGCGTTCAACCAGGGAGGACAGATCGAACCAGAGTTGTTGCGCGGCGTCGGCGGCGGGGGCGGCGACAGCGAGTTCGGCTTCTAGGTTGGTGTGAATTTCGGTGGCCGCATCGAGTTGGGTAGTGACCTCTTCGACTTGGGCGAGCAGCATTGCTGTTTGTTCCTCGGCGCTGCCGAGTTTTTCTTGCAGTTGGGTGAGTTCATACCCGGCGAGTCTGAGCCGGGCTTCGCGCAGGTCAGCCTGGACGGTGGCGGCCCGGCGCGCGGCTTCGGCTTGGCGTGCAAGGGGTTTGAGTTGACGACGGAGCTCACCAGTGAGGTCGGTGAGCCGGTCAAGGTTGGCTTGCATGCTGACCAGTTTGCGTTGGGCTTTTTCTTTACGACGGCGGTGTTTGAGCACGCCCGCAGCTTCTTCGATGAAGGCTCGGCGTTCCTCTGGTCGGGATTCGAGTATTTGGGAGAGTCGGCCTTGGCCCACGATGACGTGCATTTCCCTGCCGATGCCGGAGTCGGAGAGGAGTTCTTGAATGTCCATGAGGCGGGCTTTGCTGCCGTTGATCTCGTATTCGGAGGCGCCATCGCGGAACATGCGGCGGGTGACGGAGACCTCGGTGTAGTCGATATCGAGGGCGCCATCGGAATTGTCGATAGTGAGGGTGACTTCGGCCCTGCCTAAGGGTTTACGGCCGCCGGCGCCGGCGAAGATGACGTCTTCCATTTTGCCGCCGCGGAGGGTTTTGGCGCCTTGTTCACCCATGACCCAGGCGAGGGCATCGACGACGTTGGATTTTCCGGAGCCGTTGGGTCCTACTACTACGCAGATGCCGGGTTCGAATTTTAGGGTGGTGGCGGATGCGAAGGATTTGAATCCTCGTAGGGTCAACGACTTCAAATACACTTCAGTCACCTTAGCAGACAGGGTGGGCGTGGGGGTTGGCGGTGAACGGCGAATCCCCCACACTCACCTCTTACCCCCATAGCAAACTGTCAGCATCCTTACTTTCTGGTTTTCTATCTCAATTTACCCCCAATCACCCCCATTCACGATAATATGAGAACACTCCACAAATAATATTAATTTTCCATTATTTTAGCAGGTGATTTCCATTATTTTTATTATTCACACCCATTTTTACCAAAGATATTGCCCCACCATGTGAACATAGGTATCATAGGTTCTAATGTCGAATAAATTCATACCCAGGAGTCATGATGACGCACCTCCCGCTCAACCGCCGCCTTATTTTCGTTGACATCGAGAACATCAATGGCCGAAGCATCAGCAGTGTTCAGGAAGCAAATTGGTGCCGCTGCGCGCTCAACCAATGGCTAAGCATCACCAACCGGGATCTCATTGTGGTCGCTGCCGACAAGTCCGGCATCCCCCACCTGCACGAATCATGGGGTACCTGCCAGATACTCGATGCGGTAGGAAAATCCGGGGCGGATAAACGTCTGATCGCCGCCATCGCCGCGGAACACAATCTTGTGAGCCGATTCAAGGAAGTCATCATTGTGTCCGGTGATGGCATTTTTGTTGATTCGGTGCTGTACCTCATGAGCGTAGGAATTCCCACAACCGTATGTTCATATAAGAGTGCCTTGAATGCCACACTTGCCGCCTGTGCGGATAATATTTTGATACTTGACAAGCAGGCCACCCGCACCCATAAGGTTTCGTCGGCACGGCCATTGCGCCTCCCGAAGCATGCCGCCGCCCACCCCATCCCCAAACCGGGCCCCGTTCATGCGAACACCAGTACAATGAAGCCGTCCACTACCCCAGTGTCGGCTCCTGTTGTTCGAAAGGTTGACCCACCGTCACCATGCCCTACCCCACCGGTTACCTCACGCTCAAAGATATCGCCCATCTCGCTGACGTCTCTCGATCGGCGGTCAGCAATTGGCGAGCGCGGCATTCCGACTTCCCCTGCCCAGTCAACGAGCCAGCAACTCGTCGACCGTTGTTCCGAATTCCTGAAGTCGTGCATTGGCTTCATGAAAAAGGCCTGCTCCGTGATGGCAAAAGCAACGAATTAGTCGCCACGGCCCTTGCCAATGGCCTCAGCCAGGTTTTTCCCGACCAATTGCAGGCCACCCTGGCTGGGCTGACGCTATTGGTCGACCCCGACCGAGGTGCGGATCTCGTGCGTCAAGCCGGGGCATCACCCGCCCAGGTCGCCGACCTGCTTGATAATAGTACGACAGCCGCCGCAACTCCCGGGGTGGCGACGCTCATTGTTGACATGTTGTTGGGGGTTGGGGGCCGGGGGTTTTATAGCCAGTTTGGAACGACACAGTCCGCATCGTCGCGGCTTTTGGCCGAGGCCGCGGGCACCACGGTTACCGATACTGTGTTCGACCCCGCGTGTGGCATTGGGGGGACGCTGCTTGCGTTAGCGCGGGCACATGATGTGGCAATTGTGGGTGCAGACATTGCCCCCACCGCGGTGGACGTCGCAAAGCTTCAGGCGCGATTATCGGGTGTATCTGCGGATTTTCAGTGTCGGGATTCGTTGGCCCATGCGGTATCGTCGTCGCGGCGGCGGTATCGCACCGTGGTTGTGGAGGCGCCGCTGGATCAGCAGGCCGACGCCAGACACTGCCAGGATTTAGCACGAAGTTTCGATGAGAATATAATGGTTCCTGCGCGGGCACACGAGGCGTTTTTATTGTGTGCCTTGCGTCATCTCGCATCTGATGGTTATGGGTATGTGTTGACCAGTTTCAGCCCGGGGGTGTCACACCAATCGGCGGAATTGCGGCGGTTATTGCTGCGCCGACGCCAGGTGGAGGCGATCATACAATTGCCGGAGAAGTTTTTGGCATATTCGCATGTAAACACGTTACTGTGGGTATTACGCGGCTCCCCCACTGCTACGACGGCGGTCATAGATGCGAGCGACATACCAAAGTCGAAGCTTCACGTTGCCGATTGGTTGACCACGCTTCGCGCCGGCCGACCGCTGAGGGTACCACATGCCGTGCTCACGCCCGCCACGTTATTGTCGGATCATGATGTGCTCTTGCCTCGCGTGGTGATGCAGACCTTGCGGATGATGAAGCCGGACAGCGTGATTACCACGCCGCAAGCTGCGGAGCATGAGCTGGCGCTTCCCGCAGCAAAGGCGCACACCACGATCGGGAGGCTCATTAGCGAGGGTGGATTGACGTATTCCGACCATAAGCCCCTGACCGGGGAATATCTTGCTGTCATCGATGATAGGCATGCGATCTACCCGCCGGATGTTTTCGGTCAGGCGAAGTTTTTACGCATCGTGGATCCGCACCGGTTCAACCCCCAGTTTTTGGCCATGTGTATCAATAATTCCCGGGAGTTGCGCCGGCATGATTTTCGGCAGGCTACCGTGCCGCTTTGTGGCCTTGCGGAGCAGCGGCGAATCATACGGTCGGTGCGTAATATGACTAGGAAGCTGCTAGGCGCTGGCGAGTAGCCGCAGCACCGGGGCGATGTCCGTCTGCACGATGGTGCTGCGCTCGCTTATTTGCTTCGGGGCGACGGCGTCCAGGCTGATCGTCGCGTAATGAGCCCGGGGATTGTGGTAGGTCATCCGCCAAAACGGGTATTTAATGATCGCCGGGGTGTTCATGCCTACCCCTAGCTCCAGCAGGAGGGTTCGGGATTGGGCTGCCTCGGAGGCAAAGGCCTGGTAGCGTTTCGCGGCCGCGTACCAGCCGGGGGCCTGCACAAAGGTGTCGTCGGCCCGCAGGTTTGTGGTCATCCGCCCGCCACAGCGGGGGCAGCGGGGCACGAGTTCAGCCGGGATATGCCGGTCGTGTTGCTGGGCGACCATGGCCACCACCTGGTCGTGATTGTCGTAGGTGGCCTGGTGGCAGGGGGTGGCGCACTGCCATAGTCCATAATCACCCTGGGTGTAGAACAGTCGCTGCTTGTCGAAGTGGGCGCGTTGAAAACAGTGGTCGACGTTGGTGGTGAGGACGAAGTAGTCCTTGTCGCGCACCAGGGTCAATAGGTCCTGGTATACCGACCCGGGCTCTTTGAGGTAGCGGTTGTGGTTGATGTAGCGGCTCCAGTACGCCCATTTTTCGGTTTCGTCCGGGAAGGGGTAAAAGCCGGCAGTGTAGGCATCGGTCATGCCGTAGGCAGCGACGAAGTCCCCGAAGTGTTCCTGGAACCAGGCGCCACCGTATTCGAAACCGTCGGCGGCAGACAGGCCGGCCCCGGCGCCGATGAGCACCTTGTCGGCTTGTTCCAGCTCGTTAGCGATCGTTTCGATGAGGTTGCGGGTTGAGGAGTTGCGCGTAGCGATCATGATCTTCCTGGGTGAATACTGTGAAGATGATGGTGAAGTCCGAGTCTTTCGGTAGCCCAGCCAGGAAGGCGCGGGCTGCGGCAACAGCGATGCGGGCAGCATGTGATGGCGGGAAACCGAACACCCCGGTGGAAATGCAGCAGAAGGCGAGGGACTTCAACCCAGAACTGTGGGCGAGGTTCAGGCATGAGGTATAGCTGGCGGATAGCTCGGCCACCTGCTGCCGGTTCGCCTCCCTCCCTGCGACGATGGGGCCCACGGTGTGCAGCACATATCGGGCCGGCAGGTTGAAGCCGGGGGTGATGCGGGCGCTGCCGGTGGGTTCCTCGTAGTCGGGGGATGGAACAAGCTCGGCACAGGCCTGGCGGAGTTGCAGGCCGGCGGCGGAATGGATGGCGTTATCCACGCAGGTGTGCCCGGGCCGAAAGCAGCCGAGCAGCTTATTGTTGGCGGCGTTGACGATGCCGTCCACGTCAAGGCGGGTGATGTCACCCAACCATAGGCGGATTCGGGTGTCTTCTGCTGCGGCCTGTGTGTCTGGGATGGTGACGATGCCGCGTTCGTCGCGTTCGGCTTGCAGAAGCGTGTCTTGGCGACGGAGGAAATCTGCATCGAGCGGCCCGGGTTGCCACAGGTTCATGAGTGCCCGAAGCAGCGCCCGCAGGTCATCGGGTGCGAGTCGGCCCAGTTCCGCTTCGCTCACGGTGAGCTGCGAGGTCGGCAAGAGGTCGGCGATCAGGGAGGAAATGAGTTCCGTGCGGGTGGTGGTCATGCGCTTGAGCTCCTTGCGTATTGCGGGTCGCCTCACCAGGTGGTGTTAGAACACACCATTGGTGTGGGGCATGGTGTCGTCAGCGGGGATGGGGGTAATCACATCCCAGTGTTCCACGATTTTGCCGTCGGCGATGCGCCACAGATCGTTGTAGGCCACGGGCTCCCCGAAGGTGCCTTCGGACCGGGTGAACACGAAATCGTCCTGGGCAATAATCTGGTGCAGCTTCTTGTAGACGAGGTTTTTGCCGTCCGCGGCCCAGGCTTCGGCGGCAGCACCGAAGCCGGAGAGGCCGTCGGCAGCCTCGGGATTGTGTTGGGCGTAGCTTTCCGTGGAAATGAACCGGGTGAGCTGGGAGTAGTCGCCGCCGATAAGCACCTGGTCGACGAAATCGGCGATGAGCTGCCGGTTGGCATCGGTGTCGGCGGCAGTGTCGGTGGTTACTGCCCCATCGACCTGGCTGCGGCCGCTAGCGGTTTCTGCCACCTCGGGGGTGAAAGCGTCCCAGTGTTCAACGATTTTGCCGTCAGCGACCCGGAAAATGTCGAAGGCAACGAGCGGGGTGTCGCCGAAGCCGTGGTAGATGCCGTGCAGAACCACGAACTGGTTGTCGGCGATGATGCGCGCCCCGTCGTAGCGGAACCCATCGGGCAGGTTGGCGACCAGGGTCTTCAGCCCATCGATGCCGTCGGCGGCCAGGGTGGAGTGTTGGATGTAGGTGGGGGCGAAGTAGTCGTCGGCCGCCGCAATGTTGCGGTCGGTGAACAGCTTGCCGATGGCGGTGGTGACAAGATCAAACGCGGTCATGAGAATCCTTCCGATTTCCTGTTTTAGTAGCTAATTGATACTATAAGCGTGATAGTAATTAGGAACCTAATGGTAACTTGGTACCTTTTTAGTTACTGCGGCTATCCAGGCCTTAACCCAACTTGCGGAAGGAAATTATCATGGACACACCCGAACTAGATGTCACACGTTGGAACCCCTACGACCGAAATTGCCCCACCAGGAAACTCCTCGACCGCATCGGCGACCGGTGGACCGTGCTCATCATCGGCACGCTACAACACGGCCCCCAACGATTCGGCGAGCTTAAAACCCGGGTGGATGGGATTTCGCAAAAAATGCTCACCCAAACCCTCCGTGGACTGGAAGAAGACGGCCTGGTCACCCGCACCGTCACACCGCAAATCCCCCCACGGGTCGATTACGAACTCACCGACCTGGGCCGCACCCTCATCGCGCCGCTCGCAGGGTTAGAGGAATGGGCCCGCACCCACATGCAGCAGATTCTCGACGCCCGCAGGACGACGCCCCCAAGCCGCCGCTAACCGCACCGCGGAATCCGGCCTTCATCGCTGGCGTAGAGGGCATCAAACGGCTGAAATTGCGGCAGGTCATGGTTCTTCGGATTGAGCACATCATCCGCCGACACCACATATTCATCCCCGGACACCCCATCGGGGGCAAGCGTCATCTCATGCGGGCGAGAATCATCGTCTTGCATCCCACCACACCCCAGGTGCGAAACATACACAATCGCAGTCACGGCACCATCGCCGCTGACCGTTGTGCTATAAATCCTGACTCTACTGACGCCGGAATCCGCCGAATCTAAATATTTTTCCATCGCAGCACCCACCGCACGGTTCACCATGGGTCCAGCAGTCTTCTGCTCCTGGTAAACGGGGTTAAAGGCACGTCCTTCCTCCTTGATGCCAACATAGGCACCAACAGTCATAACCATGACCAACAAAAATAGACAACCGGGAACCACAGATTTTTCCCAGGGCACTATTAGCTTATTCATAATAGATCCATTATCAACGAAACAAGAATGGTTGATAACACGACCCTACTCGCATCTTTGGCCACTGGGTATATTCAACACGATACGAACAGCCGATAAAAAGATGATATTGTTCACTCGCAAAAATCGGCCCAACCATCACCCGGCCGGGCCGATCATCACGTCGCAATCAAGGTTTTAGCGAAACTTGCCTTTGAGCTCCTCCCATCGCTTTTCGACGGCGGCCTTACGGTCCTCAAGCGCCTCCTTATACTCGGCCTTCTTCCGTTCCCGCACGACGCGCCGGGCCTCTGCCTGGGCGGCCTCCGCGGCAGCCTCGGCGGCCTCCAATTCGGCAACAACCTCGGACACCGGCCGCCGCACAATCGTGCCACCCAGCTTGGACACCACATCATCCAGCGGCAGTTCGGAAGGCTCTACCACCTCCGCGATCACCGCCGTGGAATCCGCCGGCAGGGCCCGGCTGAACTCGCTAAGGACCTCATTGGTGGCCGATGCGCGACCCGCATCCAATACTCCACCGATGAGGGCACCGCTCCCCCAGCCCAGCAGCATTCCCAGCGGGCCGCCCAAGATACCGACGAGCATGCCAATTAGACCACCACCGGCAAACCCGGTGCCGGTCACCTGATCCACTCCGTCCGGGAATGACAGCTTTCCTTCCGCATCCCGCACCACAATGGCCCCACTCTTTAATTGCAGCGCACCAGCGGTGGAAAGATTCTTGATTTCGGTGAATGCCTGGTAGGCCTTGCTGGAATCAGCAAAAGCAATAGAAACCACATTTTCTTCAGCCATATGTCCCACTCTTTCGCAATAGTCGTTGATGAATAATCCCCACCGTATAGACGCATCACCGTCACAGCAACAAATAGGAAAAACAAAAATATATCCCTGGTGGGGTGAGATACACCACTCCACCAGGGATTATCCACACCATTGGGCGTCGACAAGCATGCAGCTAGCACATACGGAAATCCGTCACACCCCGCAGCTCGGACCACCGATCAATCACCGACCGCACACTCCCCGGCCGGCGATACGACCGCACCGCATCGGGAATCTTCAACCGGTGCAGCAGGGTTTCGCAGGCATCCCGCGGTCCCTCGGCGATGACGCACACCCGACCGTCATTCAGGTTCGTGGCGCTGCCGGACAGCCCCAGCTCGTTGGCCTGGCCATACACCCACCACCGAAACCCGACCCCTTGCACATAGCCATGCACCCACGCCGTCAACCGCACCACGTCACCGCTCATGCCTCCAGTCTAGCTACACCTCGCGCACGATCTCGCCGTGACGACGGCACACCGCATCCGAGCCATCCCACACCTCAACGTTTTTCGCCTCGGGCAGCATATCACGGTGGAAAATCGGGTCAAGGCCCTTCGCCTTTTGCCGCTCATAGTTGGCCAGCAGCTTCACCGCAATCCCACCCAGCGGCACAATACCAATCAGGTTAATAAACACCATGATCGCCGCGAACGTATCACCCAGCGACCACACCAACCCGATCGAACCTACGCTACCACCAAGAACGAAGAGCAACACGATGACGCGGAAGCCGAACAACACCGACTTGTTCTGGCTGAAATACTCGATATTCGCCTGTGCAAGGTAATAATTACCAATCACCGAGCTAAATGCCAGGAAGAACAAAATAATGGTGACGAAGTGAATGCCCCAATCGCCCACCTGGCTGGCCAACGCGGTCTGCGTCATCGACGCCCCGCTCACCCCCTCGCCGACGGTCGGATCACCCAATAGAATAATGAATGCCGTGATCGAGCACACCAGCAGCGTGTCGAAATACACACCCAGGGTTTGCACCAGCCCCTGCTTCACCGGGTGCGACACCGTAGCGACCGCCGCCGCATTCGGGGCGGACCCCTCACCAGCCTCATTGGAGAACAGGCCCCGGCGCATACCATTCATGAACGCCATACCCATGGTCGCCCCCGCAACCTCTTTCACCCCGAGCGCATGGGTAATAATCGTCTCAAACATTTCCGGCACCTTATTGAGGTTGATCAGCACCACAAACAGGCCCACAACCAGGTACAACACTGCCATGAACGGCACCAGATACTGGGTGACGTTAGCGATGCGCTGTACGCCGCCGAAAATAATCAGCGCGGTAATAATCACCAAGACCACGCCCACCATAAACTTGAACAGGAACGTATCATTGCCCACCGAGGTGGCAAACGACTCGGCAATGGAGTTTGCTTGAATTGCGTTATACACAAACCCGAATGTGATTGTGATGGCCATCCGCGCGGTTTCCAGGCCGTAGTCAATGCCTTCACCGTTGAGGGGGTTGACGCAGGCGGCGGCATCGCCAATGA
>CAUVMZ010000041.1:0-17863 GCA_963552855.1 uncultured Corynebacterium sp.
TCAATCCTCATAGAGGTAGCTATGATTTGCAGAGCAGTTCCTAGGTTTTTACTAAAATTTTCACCCCTACTACTAACCCCATAAACCCACTTCAATGTGAGTTTTCGTTATTCCGCACCCCAGCGGTATATCAATATCGCTACAACGTCAGGAGGTAGCCAACACGTGGCAACAGTCGCGCAGATCAACGGGCGCCAATCGACAATTGTCGCAATCACCAATGACACTGGCCGCTGCTCCGTCGCTGACCTTGCCGAGCGCTTCTGTGTCACCGCCGAAACTATTCGACGTGACCTGAAGTCTTTAGAGGCTAAGGGCCTGCTCCGCCGGGTACATGGTGGCGCCGTCGCCGGCACTCCTACCGCGCAATCAGACCTTGTTGCCACCGATGATGACGATGAGCTGCCCATTCAACAATCCCAGCGGCGGAAAAATCTCATCGCCCAAAAAGCAATCGAACTCATTCCCAGCCCTACCGCGGCTATTTTCATCGATGCCGGCTCCACCACCGAGGCCTTCGCCAGCACCTTGGCGCATAATTATCGAGGCCAAAACTGGAGCATTGTTACCAACTCCCCCAATGTTGCCCACACCGTTGCCGCCGTCGGTGTTCCCCAAGTCACTATTCTGGGCGGCACCATTAAGGCCCGCACCCAAGCCGTCGTTGGATCAAATGCTGTGGAAACCCTACGCAGTCTCCGTGCCGATATCGCCTTCATGGGGACCACCGCCCTCAGCCTTACCCACGGGCTCACTACCTCTGACCCGCGGGAGGCTGCCGTAAAAGAAACCATGATTTCCCAATCGAATCACGTGGTAGTGCTTTGCGACTCCACCAAGCTGGGTCGGGAATCAAATGTCCAATTCGCCAAGCTTTCCGACATTGACGTCGTGGTTTCTGACCGCAATGTGCCGCCCGATTTTACGTCCAAACTCCACTCCTACGACACAAGTATGGTGATTCCGTGATACTCACACTAACCCCCAATCCCAGCATTGACGCCACCTTCCAATTGACCGGTACCCTCATCCCCGGCGGAGTCAACCGCCTATCATCGGCCACTTCTGTTGCCGGTGGTAAGGGCATCAACGTTTCCCATGCCATCCACAAGGCACAACACAGCACTCTTGCTGTGTTCCCAGCCGCAGCCGGGGACCCGTTCTTGAACCTATTGGACAACACCAAAGTCCCCTACCAGTGCACCCCAGTCAGCGATCCGGTACGGATCAACACCACGCTTGCCGACCCAGCCGGCGAAACCACCAAGGTTAATGGTGTGGGCGCGGTACTCACTGAATCCGACATCACCGCCATGGAAAAAACCCTGGTGGAGCATGCCCAACAGGCCGATTGGGTAGTCATGGCTGGTTCCCTGCCACCCGGGGTGCCCGAAAACTGGTACTCCCACCTGGTGGATCTCTTACGAGCCCAAGCCCCCAACGTCAAGATTGCTATCGACACCTCGGATGCTCCCCTGTTAGCAGTTGCTCATGACCTAGAGAAGCACCATGCTGACATCATGACCCCCAATAGCCTAGAGCTAGGGCAGATCGTGGGGGTTTCGGGCACCTCGCTAGAGGCGGAAGCCCTCGCCGGTAACTATGATCCGGTCATCATTGCCGCCACCAAGCTGGTCAAACGCGGCCTCCCCATGGCGCTCATCACCTTGGGGGCCGCCGGCGCCGTGCTGGTGACCGACAACGGGGTGTGGCTAGCTACCTCACCACCGGTGACACCACTGTCAACCGTTGGCGCCGGTGACTGCACCTTGGCCGGTTTCGTCATGGGCATTTCTGATGGGCTGAGCCCCGAACGGGCTTTGGCGTTGGGTGTTGCTTATGGTTCTGCCGCGGTGACCCTACCTGGTACCACCATTCCCACCCCGAACCAGGTTGATGCCGACCGGATCACCATCCGAGCATTGGCCTAAAGTCACTGACTTCCTACCCCTTCTAGTTCATTCATCCAATTAATCGAGCCCCGGTCCTGGTTTGTGGTTGGGGTTGGGGCTTGACTGTAAGGAATAATCCCTATGTCTGATTCGTCAATAATTTCGACAGAACTTGTCGAACTTGATGTTGATTTCGGCTCCGACACAACTGAGGTGATTACGAATCTCGCCAAGGTTGTTGCCAATGCCGGTCGTGCCACAGACGCCGAAGGCCTTGCCAAAGATGTGCTGGCCCGGGAGTCGAAGGCCGCCACCGGCGTCCCAGGCGGAGTCGCAATCCCCCACTGCCGGTCCGCATCCGTCACGGAGCCGACCTTAGCGTTCGCCCGATTAAAAAACCCCGTAGACTTTGGTGGTCCCGATGGGGCTGCGAACTTAGTATTCATGATCGCCGCCCCCGATGGTGCCGGCAAAGCTCATCTCAAGATCTTGTCCAAATTGGCCCGTAACCTGGTGCGCAAGGAATTCATTGAGGCATTGCGTGGTGCGGCCACCAAGGAAGAACTCGTGGAATTGGTCACCGATGTGGTGGCCGGCACCCCGAAGAAAGCCCCGGCAGATGAGCCTGAGGACGCCAGCGCCAAAGATGACGACGGCCTGACGCTCGTCGCCATCACCGCCTGCCCCACCGGCATTGCCCACACCTACATGGCTGCCGACGCTCTGGCCATCGCCGCAAAAGAAATGCCCGGCGTGACCCTACACGTAGAAACCCAGGGTTCTTCCTCCATCACACCGCTGCCGGAGGACATCGTGAAGAAGGCGGATGCCGTGATCTTCGCCACCGAGATTGGGGTGAAGGATCGGCAGCGGTTCGCCGGCAAACCGGTGATCGAGTCCGGTGTAAAGCGCGCCATTAACGAACCAGTAAAGATGCTGGAAGAGGCCGTCGCAGCCGCGAAGAATCCCAACGCCCCGAAGGTGGCAGCAAGTGGTGGCGGCTCCTCGTCCTCCGACAACAGCGAGGCTACCGAAGGTGGGTTAAGCGTCGGCAAGCGCATGCAACAAGCCGTGATGACCGGCGTGTCCTACATGGTGCCATTCGTTGCCGCCGGTGGTCTGCTGCTGGCGCTGGGTTTCCTCATCGGTGGATACCAGATTGGCGAGCAAGTCAACGGTACCGATCCGTGGAAGCAATTCGTCACCGAGTATTCCTTTACCAATCTGCCACCCACCACCGTTGATTTCGACGGTAAGGAAGTAGCATTCGCATACCCGGCCTTTGCGCTGTACCTGGGTTCGGTGCTCTTTGCCACGGGCCAGGCCGCCATGAGCTTCGTCGTGGCCGCCCTGTCTGGTTATATTTCCTACGCCATGGCTGGCCGCCCGGGTATCGCCCCCGGTTTCGTCGGTGGCGCTATCTCCGTGACCTTGGGCGCTGGTTTCATTGGTGGCCTGGTCACCGGTCTGTTGTCCGGCGCTGTTGCCATGTGGTTAGGCAATCAAAAAGTGCCAAAGGTACTGCAATCCCTCATGCCGGTGGTCATTATCCCGCTGGGCACCTCGCTGGTCGTCGGTCTCGTAATGTTCCTGCTTTTGGGTCGACCACTGGCCGCAATTCTCAATGGTCTGCAAAACTGGCTGACCTCCATGTCCGGCAGCTCCGCCTTACTGTTGGGTGTGATTCTCGGCCTGATGATGTGCTTCGACCTGGGCGGTCCGGTGAACAAGGCGGCCTACCTGTTTGCCACCGCCGGCCTGTCCACCGGTGATGAAGCATCGTTGAAGATCATGGCTGCCGTCATGGGCGCCGGCATGATCCCACCGATCGCCCTATCAATCGCCACCATGCTGCGCAAGAACCTGTTCACCGCCGCCGAGCAGGAAAACGGCAAATCCGCCTGGTTGTTGGGCCTGTCGTTCATCTCGGAGGGCGCCATCCCGTTCGCAGCATCCGACCCGCTGCGGGTGATTCCGGCAACCATGGCTGGTGGTGCGGTCACTGGCGCTATCTCCATGGTGTTGGGTGTGGGGTCACGCGCCCCGCACGGTGGTATCTTCGTGTTCTTCGCCATCAGCCCGCTGGTTGGCTGGATCATTGCCCTGGTCGCCGGCATTGCAGTATCCACGGTACTGATTATTGCCCTGAAACAATTCTGGCCAAATAAGACCCTCATGGCCCAGGCTGCTAAGGATACCGCCCAGGCGGTTGCCGCATAGGAACTGCATCATAATACGGATTTTCCCAGTTCATTACCCATTTTGTGGCAATGCCGGAAAATCCGTATGTGTGAAATATCAAATACTTTGCCTATTTTGTGGCGGTTGCCTCTAAAACCTCATAGAATCGGGCACAGACGTTGGGAAGAAAAACTTCCTACGTAAACGAAAAATAATCCCGTCTGCATCACATGAGTCAGACACTACGAAAGGACCATCTATGGCCTCCAAGACTGTTGTCGTCGGTTCCCAGGTTGGGCTGCATGCTCGTCCCGCTTCCATCATCGCCGAAGCAGCTGGCGAATATGATGAGGAGATCTTCCTGTTCCTCGAAGGCGAAGAGGATGATGAAACCGATGCTGCTTCCTCGCTGATGATTATGGCACTTGGTGCCGAAAAGGGCGACAAGGTCACCGTCAAGTCTGATAATGCTGAGGCAGTGGAGAAGATCGCCGCTCTTATCGAGCAGGACCTCGACGCCCAGTAGTCGAACCTTCACGCACTAAAACCCCACTGGTGGTTTATGTTATTTTTGAACCTCCTGTGGGGTTTTAGCTATTTTTTAGTTACCGCACTGACTCGGTGCTATCACGTTGATGCGATACGATCACACCGACACAGCATCATCGCACGGGCACGGCATCGATGAATGTGCCCCAGGTCAGCGGCATTCCCGGGCGGTAGGCCAAATCAATCACATGATTCGTGTTTAACACATGCAGATTGCAGCGTGCCCCTACTGCCAGTGTGCCCACCGCTGGCCGGCCCTGCGGGTCCACTCCCCCACCCACATCATGTCGGCGTAATGCTTTCGCCCCACCCCGGGTAGCCGCGGTGATGGCCTCATCCAGGCTGAGCTTCATTTGCAACACCGCAGTAGCCACGCAGAAATTCATCGACGACGTGTATGAGGTGCCCGGGTTGAGATTCGATGCAATAGCCACATGTGCCCCGGCGTCAAGCAGCTGCCGGGCCGGGGCGAACGGCTCCCGGGTGGATAGATCGCAGGCTGGCAGCACAGTTGCCACGGTGTCGCTGGCTGCCAGGCGTTCCACGTCCTCACCATCTAAGTAATTCACGTGGTCCACGCTAGCCGCCCCCAGCTCGCAGGCCAACCGCACACCGGGCCCGGCACCCAATTGATTGCCGTGCACCCGCAGCCCCAAGCCTCGCGCCCGGCCAGCTTCCAGCACCTTCCGGGACTGGGACTCATCGAATGCCCCCCGCTCACAGAACACATCAATCCAGTGCACGTAGGGGGCAACCGCATCCAACATATCCCCGCACACCAGGTCCACGTAGTCGTCCGGGTCTGCCCCAACTGGTGTCACATGGGCCCCCAGGAATGTCACATCATCTACCCCGGTAGCGGCAATGCGAGCAGCTCGGCGTTCCGATTCTACATCTAGTCCATAGCCGGTTTTGGTTTCCAAGGTGGTGGTTCCCCCGGCGCGGGCGGCATTGATCCGGTCGTGCAGTAGTTGTTCTAATCGAGTGTCGGTGGCAGCCCGGGTAGCTGTCACTGTGACGTTAATTCCACCTGCCGCATAGCTTTGTCCGGCCATGCGGGCTTCGAATTCTGCCGCGCGGTTACCGTCGAAAAGCATGTGGGTGTGGGAGTCGACCCAGCCAGGGAGCACGGCGCGTCCGCCCAGGTCGATGCGGGTATCGGCGGCGGGCGCTTGGGTGGTGGGGCCGATCCAGGCGATGCGACCGTCGTCGGCGATGATTGCTGCGTTAGCGAGGGTGCCGAGCACCGACACGGTGCGTAGTTCGCTAATATTTTCGAATAGGACTGCGGTCACGCTGTTATCCTTGGGTTTCTCGGCTGTGGAATTCCATGGGCATAGTGATACCGCGTTCGGCTGCGACTTCGGCGGCCCGGTTGTAGCCGGCGTCGAAGTGCCGTACCACGCCCATGCCAGGATCGTTGGTGAGTACTCGTTCGAGTTTTTGTGCGGCTAGTTCGGTGCCATCGGCGACGCATACTTGGCCGGCGTGGATGCTGCGGCCGATGCCGACGCCGCCGCCGTGGTGGATGGATACCCAGGTTGCCCCGGAGCTTACGGCGGTGAGGGCGTTGAGGAGGGGCCAATCGGCAATGGCGTCGGAGCCGTCGAGCATGGCTTCGGTTTCGCGGTAGGGTGAGGCGACGGAGCCGGAGTCGAGGTGGTCACGGCCGATGACGATGGGTGCCGAGATTTTTCCTTCGGCGACGAGTTGGTTGAAGAGCAGCCCGGCTTTGTCGCGTTCGCCGTAGCCTAGCCAGCAGATGCGCGCTGGTAGGCCTTCGAATTCTACGTATTCTTCGGCCGCGTCGAGCCACCGGTGGAGGTGCTCGTTGTCGGGGAAGAGTTCTTTGAGCGCTTGGTCGGTGACGCGGATGTCTTCGGGGTCGCCGGAGAGGGCGGCCCAGCGGAAGGGTCCGAGGCCTTCGCAGAAGAGGGGTCGGATGTAGGCGGGCACAAATCCGGGGAATTCGAATGCGCGTGCGTATCCGGCGTGGCGGGCTTCGTCGCGGATGGAGTTGCCGTAGTCGAATACTTCAGCGCCGGCGTCTTGGAATTCCACCATTGCTTGGACTTGTGCGGCCATGGATTCCCGGGATTTTTTCGTGAATGTTGCGGGGTCTTCGGCAGCTTCGGTGTGCCAGGCTTCGAAGGGAACGTCCCGGGGGAGGTAGCTGAGGGGGTCGTGGGCGGAGGTTTGGTCGGTCACGATGTCGATGGTGATGTCGCCGGCTCGTTGTCGGGCGAGCAGTTCCGGGAACACGTCGGCAGCGTTGGCGACGACCCCGATACTGAGCGCGCGTTTGTCGGCTTTTGCCTGGTTGGCCTGGGTGATGGCGTCGTCGAGGTCGGTGGCGATGGTGTCGAGGTAGCGTTTTGTGTGACGGCGTTCCAGGCGGGTTTTGTCAACGTCGGCGATGATGCAGACGCCACCGTTGAGGGTGACGGCGAGTGGTTGGGCGCCGCCCATGCCGCCGCAGCCGCCGGTGAGGGTGATGGTGCCGGCGAGGCTGCCGCCGAATCGTTTGCGGGCGATGGCGCCGAAGGTTTCGAAGGTGCCTTGGAGGATTCCTTGGGTGGCGATGTAGATCCAGGAGCCGGCGGTCATTTGGCCGTACATGATGAGGCCTTCGGCTTCGAGTTTGCGGAATTCGGGCCAGGTGGCCCAGTCGCCGACGAGGTTGGAGTTGGCGATGAGGACGCGGGGTGCCCAGGGGTTGGTTTTCCAGACGGCGACGGGTTTGCCGGATTGGATGAGGAGGGTTTCGTCGGTGTTGAGGTCTTTGAGGGCGGCGATGATGGCGTCGAAGGCGTCCCAGTTGCGGGCGGCTTTGCCGGTGCCGCCGTAGACGACCAGGTCGTTGGGGCGTTCGGCCACCTCGGGGTCAAGGTTGTTCATGAGCATGCGCATGGGCGCTTCGGTTTGCCAGGATTTGGCGGTGAGGGTGGTGCCGCGGGGGGCGCGGACTTCCCGGGGGCCGGCGGTCATGGGTTCTCCTTGGGGTTTTCGTCGTTGGGGTCAGGCCGGTCCGGCTCGGGGTCCAGCGGTGGTGGCGCTGGGGCTATCACCTCGATGCCGGCGGGCTGATTCTCCCCACTTTATCGCGCGACATGGGGGTGAGGGTAGTGGTTTTGGGGGTGGTTTGTCCGAAATACCGGACATTTTAGGGCTGGTATTTGCTTGACGACGCCCGCATGGGTGGTTAGCCCTTGACGCAGAGGAGGGTCGTGAGGTTGGTTTCGACCGTCACCAGGTCTTGTTCATAGGCGAGGATCTGGTCGAGGTTTTTGTAGGCACCCGGGATTTCGTCGAGCACGCCTGGGTCTTTGCGGCATTCCACCCCGGCGGTTTGGTGGGCAAGGTCGTCGAGGGTGAAGCTGCGGCGGGCCTCGCTGCGGCTCATGATTCGGCCGGCGCCGTGGGATGCGGAGCAGTAGGCTGCCGGGTTGCCGAGGCCGCGCACGATAGCTGCCCCGGTGCCCATGGATCCGGGGATGATTCCCCACTCACCACTGGTGGCGCTGATGGCGCCTTTGCGGGTGATGGCCAATTCCATCCCGTCGTGGTGTTCTATGGCAACATAATTGTGGTGGCAGTCAATTTCCGTGGTGTAACACACTTGGGGCAGGAGGTTGTGGAGTGCGGTTTTGATGGTGGCCATCATGATAGTTCGGTTGAGAGCGGCATAGTCTTGGGCCCAGGTGAGGTCGTGAAGGTAGTCCACCCATTCGGTTTGTTCCGCCCCGGTGGCGTCTTTGCGGAGGATGACGGGGAGGTTATTGTTGGGGCCGTGGCGGTTCCAGTCCAGGGTTTTTGCCCGCCCAATGTGGCGGTGGGCGATTTCTTTGCCGATGTTTCGGGAGCCAGAGTGGAGTGTGAGCCAAATGGTTTCGGTGGTATCAGCACAGAGTTCGATGAAGTGGTTACCGCCACCTAGGGTGCCGCATTGGCGGATGGCGGTTTGTTCGCTTGCGGACACGTCGACGCTGAGGTCGGTGAAGCGCTGGAAGTGGCGGGTGAGTTGTTGGCGGATGAGCCCGTGATTTTTTAGGATGGGGGCACGGGTGGCGTAGTGGTTGGGGCCGACCGGTACCGCGGCTTCCCACGCAGCCCGGAGTGGGGCGAGGTTATCTGGAAGATCGCTGGTGGTGAGGTTGGTGCGGACAGCCATCATGCCGCAACCAATGTCACCGCCGACGGCTGCGGGGGATACTGCGTCGCGCATGGCGATGACGCTGCCAATGGTGACGGCGGCACCCACATGCACATCGGGCATGATGGCCACCCCGTGGGTCCAGGGCAGGTCGGCGACCGCCCGGATTTGGCGTTGTGCCGCATGGTCAACGTCGATGAGTGGCGCCCAGATGCGGGCGGGCGCGCGAGTGCCGGGGAGGGTTTCGGGCAGGCCGAAGGGATGATGCATGATAAGACTCCTTAATGTGGGAACGACACGACTGGTGCGCGCGCCACCGGTAGGGGTGGTGCGCGCTGGTGAGGTGGTCGGTCGGTCAATTACACGGGAGTCTCCTTACATGTCTGCTTGTTACTGTCGCAGTTCGGCGCGGCGAATGCAACTTTGTGGTGTTAGTACAGCTCCCCCACCACGTGTTCGGCTGCGGCAACCAGGCTGCCGTCCATGACGAGCGCCACGACTTCGGCGATTTCGGGGGCCAGGTAGCGGTCCGTGCCGGGGCCGGCCACGGTTTCCCGCAGGCGCGCCACGACTGCCCCGGTGCCCGGCGCGGGGGTGTTCGTATCATCGGCGGTGCGGAGGTCGATGGCACGGGCGGCGGTGAGGATTTCGATAGCGAGAACGCGGGCGAGCCCGTCGATGCTACGGCGGAGTTTTCGGCCTGCGGACCACCCCATGGAGACGTGATCTTCTTGCATGGCGGAGGAGGGGATGGAGTCGACGCTGGCTGGGGTGGCGTTGCGTTTGAGTTCGGAGACGATGCCAGCCTGGGTGTATTGGGCGATCATGTGGCCAGAGTCCACACCGGGGTCGTCGGCGAGGAAGGCGTTGAGGCCCCGGTTGCGGGCGACGTCGAGGAATCGGTCAGTGCGGCGTTCCGAGATGCTTGCTAGGTCGGCGACGGCGATGGCGAGGAAGTCGAGGACGTAGGCGATGGGGGCGCCGTGGAAGTTGCCGTTGCTGACGACTCGCCCATCGAGGGTGACTACCGGATTGTCGATGGCGGCGGCGAGTTCCCGGTTGGCGACAGTGGTGGCGTAGTCGGCGGTGTCGCGAACCGCCCCGGTGACCTGCGGGGAGCAGCGGATGGAGTAGGCGTCTTGGACGTGGTTGCGGTGGAATTCGGCGTAGGCGGCGGCAAGGATGCCGGAGTCGGCGACGAGGGTGCGAATGTTGGCGGCGCAGCGGGCCTGCCCGGGGTGGGGCCGGAGTTGTTGCAAGTCGTCGGCGAAAACCGTGGGGGTGCCGCGGAGGCCTTCGAGGGTCATGGCGGTGGCGATATCGGCGGTGGTGATAAGGTTTGCCAGGTCGGCGAGGGTAAGGCAAAGCATACCAAGCATGCCGTCGGTGCCGTTGATGAGGGCAAGGCCTTCTTTTTCGGCGAGGATGAGGGGGGTGATGCCGGCGGCGGCCAGGGCGTCGGCGGCGGGGGTTTTCGTGCCGTCGGCAAGCCGGACGTCGCCTTCGCCCATGAGTGCGAGGGCACAGTGCGCGAGGGGGGCAAGGTCCCCGGAGCAGCCGAGGGATCCGTACTCGTAGACGATGGGGGTGATGCCGGCGTTGAGGAGGGCGGCATAGGTTTCCACCACCACGGGGCGAACGCCTGTTCGGCCGGTCATGAGGGTGGAGAGCCGGAGCAGCATGAGGGCGCGGATAACGTCGCGTTCTACCTCCGGGCCGGATCCGGCGGCGTGGGAGCGCACTAGGCTGCGTTGCAATTGGGTGCGGAGCTCCTGGGGAATATGGCGGCGGGCGAGGGCACCGAAACCGGTAGATACCCCATAGACCGGGGTGGGTTCCGTGGCGAGTTCTTCAATATGCTGTCGGGTTTTCGCCACTTCTGTTAGGGCAGCGGGGTCGAGGACGATGGGTGCGTCATGTCGGGCCACGTTCACCACATCGGTGATGGTCAGTGCGCCGATACCAACGGTAATGGTCATGGTGTTCTCCTGATTATGCTATCGCTTACAATAAGGTGCAGCGGTTACCTCACCTTTTGTCCCCTCATGCGATAGCCAGGCATAAGGTGTGACCACCGCCGAGACTAGCATGGGTTTCTAGGCGGCACCAAACAATGTGGTGTGCACTTGCTGCGCCCGTCGACAAGTTTCCGCCACCAGCTCGGCATGCTTATCGACGCCCACCCCTGGGGTAAACGTCACGGCCAGGGCCGCGGCTGGCCGCCCGGTGTGGTCCAGCACCGCCGCGGCAATGGAGCTCTGCCCCACCGATACTTCCTCGGTTTCCTCGGCCCACCCCCGCAAGCGCACCTGCTGCACCATGGTGTGAATCTTTTGCCACTGCCGGCCCATACCGGCGGCATCAACCCGGGCTTTCAGCTCCGCGTCGGGCAGGGCCGCCAGCATCGCCCGCCCCGACGCGGTGCGTTCTGCTGCTAACCGCACCCCCACATCCGTGATGAGCGATACCGCCGTCGCGGAGCGTTCCTCCAGCACATACAGCACCTCCATCCCGGAGGAGAGCCGGGACACGTGGGCACTGCCGCCCGCCAGTTTTGCCAACGCCTGGGCGTGCCGCGTACTGGCCCGCACCAGTGGTTGTTGGGTGGAATACGCTTGGGCCAGGGAGTATGCTGCCGCACCTAAACCATAGGTGCGGTGGGATTTCAGGTGCATGACGAACCCCGCATCAACCATGACTTTCAACAACTGGTAGGTGGTGGATCGGGGTAACCGTAGTTGGGTGGCGATCCGGGCCGCCGAAATCGGCGCATCGGTGGTCATGAGCAGACGCAATATGGCAAGCGTGTGGGTGGCTGCGGGCACCTTCGACATGAAGATCTATCCTAGAGCACATGACCGAATATTTTCATTGGCACGGCCGCGACGATGGGCCGGGCGACGAACATGCCCGCTGGTTCACCACCATCATTGATGCCGAGGCCGAGCCCGTGCCACCGAACGCCATTACCCTGGTGGGGTTCGCCTCAGACACCGGGGTGGCGCGCAATCACGGCCGGGTGGGGGCCGCGACCGGGCCCACTGCTATTAGAGAGGCCTTGGCATCACTGGCCATCCATGACGATAGGGTTCGGGCCGACGCCCACACCATTACCTACACCAACACCTCGGACCTGGAGGCAGGTCAGCAGCAGCTGAGCGACACCGTGGCCGCCCTGCTTGATAGTGGTTCCGGCACCGTGGTGACGCTCGGCGGCGGGCACGAAACGTCTTGGGCCTCCCACCGGGGCTTGCGGCAGTCCCACCATGGTGACGGCAAATCCATTGCCATCATCAACCTCGACGCCCATTTTGACCTGCGTACCAGCGACATTGCCACGTCCGGCACCCCGTTCAAACAGATCGCTGACACCTGGCCGCACGACTTCCACTACACGGTGCTGGGTATTTCCGAACCGAATAACACCCGCGTCCTGTTTCAGACTGCCGACCAGTTAGGCGTCACCTATGTCACCGACGATGCGTTAGCGGGCCTGACCGCAGCCGAGGCCGCAGAACTCGTAACCAAGGCGGCCGCCACCGCGGACATTCTGCACCTCAGCATTGATCTTGATGTGCTTCCCGCCCATGTCGCCCCCGGGGTGTCCGCCCCGGCCACCCTGGGGGTGGCCCTTCCCCAGGTTCGCGCAATGTGCCTGGCTGCCGCCCGCACCGGCAAACTTCGGCTTGTCGACGTGGTGGAGCTCAACCCCACCTATGATGTGGATGGTCGGACCGCGAGGGTAGCCGCCCGGCTCATCCACGACATCACCACCGCGCTCCCCCACCCCTAGAATCGTGCGGTTTTCCCCTCACCCACGGTGGTGTAAAACCACCGAAGCAGGGGGTAACCAGCGATAATCCCCACCGACCCCCAGGCGATACCCTCCAGGTGAATGCCAAACACCACCAGTGTCAGGTTGCCGATACCCGCCACCAACGCCACGGCGGCAGCTATCAAATTCACTGGATTGTTAAAGTTCACCTTATTGTCCTGCCAGATTCGCACCCCCAGCATGCCAATCAAACCGTAAAGCACCAGGGCCGCACCGCCTAACACCCCGGCCGGAATCGTGAAAATTAGTGCCCCGAACTTCGGCACAAACGCCAACCCCACCGCCGTGAGCGCCGCCACCCAATAGGCCGCGGTGGAATACACCCGGGTTGCCGCCATCACCCCAATATTCTCCGCATAGGTTGTCGTCCCTGAACCCCCAAAACCGCCCGCCAGCACAGTCCCTAAACCATCGGCGATGAGCGCATTCCCCGCCTGAGCGTCCAAATTCCGGCCCGTCATCTCCGACACCGCCTTCACATGCCCCACATTTTCCGCAATCAAAACAATCACCACCGGCAGCGACACCATCACCGCCGACAAGTGAAACTCCGGCGTGTGAAACTGCGGCAACCCCACCCAGGGGGCGGCCGCGATTGCCGCCAATGCTCCCTCGGAAAGATTCCCGGTGACCGCGGCAAACACCCATCCGGTGATGACCCCCAACAAAATCCCCAACCTGGCCACCATGCCCCGGCCGGCCACGGTGAACACCATGATCGCCCCTAACGTCACGGTTGCCACCATGGGTTGCGTCGCAAAGTTCTTCGTGGCCGACGCCGACAAATTAAACCCAATCAGCGCCACAATCGCCCCCGTTACCGCGGGTGGCATCACCGTATCAATGATCCCCTTCCCCAGGCGTTTCACCACCAACCCCACCGCCATGAGCGCCAGGCCCGCAGCCACCACCCCACCCAGCTGCGCCCCAAACCCTAGGCTTTTCGACGCCAACAACGGGGCAATAAACGCAAACGATGACCCCAAATACGACGGCAGCTGGTTTCGGGTTATCACCAAAAACACCATCGTCCCCACCCCGGAGAATAATAATGTTGTATTCACCGGGAACCCCGTCAAGGTGGGAACCAACAGCGTCGCCCCAAACATGGCAATCACATGCTGCATACCAATGCCGATAGTGCGACCCCACGACAGTCGCTCATCCGGGGCCACCACCGCACCAGGTTGAATGGTCTTGCCATCACCATGGAGCGACCACCGAAACAAACCAAAAGAAGATGTGCTCACGAACCCTTATTATTACTGGCCCACCATAACCTCACCAAACATGCTACGTAACCGGGCTTAGCTGGCGGTATCGGCCGACACCTGAAACTCGGCAAGCTCCGCCGCCAGCTCCGTGGCCAGGCGCACATCAATCCGGGTTCCGGCCTCGGTGTACTCTTCATGCAACACCGTCCCATACTGATGCACCCGCGATACCACATCCCCCCGGGTAAAGGGAACCAGCAGCTCAACGTGCGAATCCAAGCTGTTTAAAAACAACTCAATCCGCGCCTCTAACTCGCTAATCCCCTCGCCAGTATGTGCCGACACAAACACCACATCATCCACAGCATGCCGCAACTCCGCTAATACCAGTGGGTCTGCCGCATCGATCTTATTCACCACAATGATCTCCGGGGGCGCGGTCTCCCCGTATTCCTGCACGATCTCACCGATGACCTTATTCACCGCGGCAATCTGCTTCAGCGGGAATGGGTCGGAACCGTCCACCACGTGCAACACTAGGTCCGCACCGATGACCTCTTCCAGCGTGGACCGAAACGCCTCCACCAACTGGGTGGGCAGGTGACGCACAAACCCCACCGTGTCGGTAAACACCACCGTTCGGCCATCCGCCAATTCGGCGCGCCGGGTGGTGGGGTCCAGGGTGGCGAATAAGGCGTCTTCCACCAGCACGCCGGCACCGGTGATGGCGTTAATGAGGGAGGACTTCCCGGCATTCGTGTAGCCGGCAATGGCGATCTGCGGAATGGTCGAAGCCCGCCGGCGGGAACGCTTGATCTCCCGCGCAGTCTGCATGCCGGCGATCTCTTTCCGCAGCTTAGCCATATCGGAGCGCAGCCGGCGCCGATCCGCCTCAATTTTGGTTTCGCCGGGACCCCGCAACCCCACACCGCCGTTCGAACCCCCAGCGCGGCCACCAGCTTGGCGGGATAGCGCACCACCCCAGCCACGAACCCGGGTAATCAGGTATTCCATTTGGGCAAGCGACACCTGGGCTTTGCCTTCCTTGCTTTTGGCGTGTTGGGCAAAAATGTCGAGGATGAGCATGGTGCGGTCAATGACCTTGACGTCAAGGGCCTTTTCCAGGGCAATCATTTGGCCAGGGGACAGCTCACCATCGCAGATCACGGTATCAATATTGGTGGCCTGAACGATGTCCTTGAGTTCTTGGACTTTACCGGACCCAATGTAAGTGCCAGGGTCGGGCCGGTCGCGTTTTTGGTACAGCATATCAACGACTTCGGATCCGGCAGTTTGGGCAAGTGCCGCGAGTTCGCGCATGGTGGCTTCGATTTCGGCAGTGGTGCCTTCGGTCCACACGCCCACCAAAATGACCCGTTCGAGGCGGAGTTTGCGGTATTCAACGTCGTATCCGTCATCTTGGTCGGTGGCGTAGATGTCGGAGCTACCGGAGATACGGCGGAAAGAAGACCGTTCTTCGAGGTCAAGTTCACCGGTCGTGGGCACGCCGGTTGCGGCTATGACTTGTGGCTTTCCCCAGGGAACTCCATGATTCTCAGCTAAGTCATCGGTATTGACCGTTGCAATGTTGGTAGGTGGCGTGATGGTCTCGGCCGATAATGTGGTTGGAACGTGGTCTTTGAAGGCTTCTTTGATGAGTTCTTCGTGCGTATTGGTGTGGGTTGTCTGGGAATAAGGTTGATGGGAAGTGTTTTTTGGCATACTTTCAGTCTTTTATTGCGTATTTCTGTAGAAATTTATGGTTTACCAGCAAGCACATGAAGTGCTACAGCCTCCGATAGGCCTAAAATTGTTCTCGGAATCCTATGAGTAGCTAATTATTGACCCTCTTTGTGGGGGATAGATTCCGGGATACTTGGCCAAAAAATGGCGGAAATCACAACAGGTGTAACAATAGCATCTCAACCATCAATACGATGACTATTTCTTAGACTTCAACACGTACAATGTTGTGCTATGAGCAATGATCTTGTGGCTTTAGGCATGAAATTCGACAAATGGCAGGATGCTGTCGAAGCTGCCATTAGCACTAATAAGCTTAGCGTCACTGGTGAGGTTAGGGGCGGCCAATTAATTCAGTATGCGGATTCTTCTGGTGCACAGATCAATATTCTAGCAGTGGAACCATTTGCCACATATGCCGGGTTCGATTCGGTTGCCATGAGTTTTGCACACGTGACCATGTTGAACGATGTTTTAGCATTATGCGACATCATTGACTATAACGGCCAGGCAGTTACTTCATTAACATGCAATCTGGCGCAAGGCCCACTCTTGGTAGACGAACCAGAACAGCGATGGCAGCAGGTGGCTATCACCGCTCTCGCTTCGGCGGAAGATTTGCGGTACTACCCCACCGTTGACGACTATGTTGCCGAGACCGGCAACCAGCCGGGATTTTTGGATTCCGATGGGATTTCGGTGATCGCTGACGGTAGTGGTACAGCTCACCCGGATGCCGGGGCGTCGTTTAGCGCGCGGGTGTTGGATGCGGATTACCGCACCAATGCGCTCACGGGGCAGCGATTCATTCACGCCACGGTTGACGGATCGTTCGCTTATGATGTATGCCTTCCCGACGCCTTAAATATTACTGAGTTGCCTAAGAAAAACAGTGTGATTGCCGGACGGGCGGTCATGGTTGGTTCGCTCTTGGCGCCACAAGGATGTGGGTCTGGTGGTTGCGGGTCCGGCAGCTGCGGTTGTGGGGATCACTAGGCTTCAGTAGCGAAGTTGAGCGTAAGGTTTGCGTTAAGTGGGTGAGCTACAAGTGCAAGAGATAGAGGCAATTGACGATTACGACTCCTCGGGCATCGCCTGGCCATGGGTTGCAATCGCTGGTGCCTGCTTGTTATTAGTTGCGTTGCTGCAGATTGAGGGGGCAGCACTATCCTGCCTCATTTTGGTCGCATCGTTTTTGTTGTCGCGTTATCATCCGTATTCGCAGGAAACGGCTGCACTAAAGGCATCTATTGTGCTTTCTCGGGAGGATATTGAGGATACACTGCGGAAATACGAGGATTTTTTATACAAAAACGATACGGAATCCATTGCGGATCGCACGCTACACCGGCCAGCATTGGCCGATGAGAACTGTACCGATCCTGATATTTCTTCGTTTCATTTCCTGGCGAGCACTTCCCGACGGTTTGTGCCTAGGCTCAATGATCGGCTCAGCCGAAACCTCAGCATCCAGCAGTTGGAGTCGCTGCTTAAACTCACCGATGTGCGGGCGCTAGAGCTCAAGGAGGCTTGGTTACAGGCGCGACAATCCGCCCAGCGTCTGGGGAAAAACTACCAGGCTAGCTAAGCTTATCGACGAACATCCACACCGTCTCAGCCATCTTCTGTACCGCATCGGCCGGATCAGAAGTCGTGGGCGGCGTGGAGGTGTCGGTGTCTATGGCATTTACCTCACCGACCACATCCCCATCATCGGTAGCTGCCGTGGCTACGTCATGGCCAACGTGCAGAGCAGGCACGTGCATAAATAGGGTGGGAAATGGCGAACTGTAAAGATGGTAGGCCAAATGGTTACAGACAAAGCCGCCAGGGTTAGCGCTTAATTCCATGGGCCAGGGGGTTTGCCGCAGACTAGCCACCACCGCCTTGGGCCAAATGGGAAAGTTCGTGGCAATGGTGGGAATGCCCCCAGGAATGATGGCCTTGCCCTTGGGTTGGAAGCCATCATTATCCGGAATGGTAGCTTGCTGCTGGTTATAGGCTTGGGTTTCCACATTGATGCTGTTACGGGTGGCGTCTTCACCGAAACTGAGGATAATGTCTGGGCGAAATTGTTTGGCGGTAGAAATGGCAACCTTATGGGAGTTGGCGAAGGCCACCGGCAATTCCAATACTTGCGTTTTATGGTTGGGCAAGAGTTCCGCAAGATTCGTGACAACGGCCAAACTGGTGTTTTCCGCTGCACCATTAAAGGGACTGAAAGCCGTCAATAGGATTCTCATGAGATACCTCCAGATGTCACAACATAGAATATGGGCTAGAAATAAATAATGCT
>CAUVMZ010000042.1:0-17764 GCA_963552855.1 uncultured Corynebacterium sp.
CCAGCCAGCGGCGCATAGCCGGGAACCACCAGGTGGTCAATGGTGAAACCGCTCCCCTTGGCGAGCTGCACAAAGAGGGCCGAAACCCCAATGCCCAGCAGGGTTCCCACCGCGGACGCCACCAACCCCACTAGGGCAGCCTCGGCAAGAATAAGCGTTCGAACCTGCCGGCTTTCGGCGCCAATACACCGCAGCAGGGCCAGCTCCTTGATTCGCTGCGCCACCAAAACCTGGAACGTGTTAGCGATAACATAACCCGCCACAATCAGCGACAACCCCGCAAACGCCGCCAGCATGGCCAACAGAGAAGAGCTGCTGCCCGACAGCTGCTTCACCTGTCGATCCGCGGCCTCCTCCCGGGTCAACACCTGAAGATTCTCGTCCGAAACCACCTGCTTGATGCTGGAAACCAACTCCGGCGTGGTTGTTCCGGGAGTGGCATGCACAAGCAATTCCGTTGTCGCCGTTGTCGGTGACTGCAACGCCGTCAACCCCTCATGGGTGAGCGTCAACACCGGAATGCCCATATCCATGGCAGACGAACCAGACGTGATCCCCACAACCCGCACCGTTACCGGCTTTGAGACACCCAGTGGCGTGACGACCATCGTGTCACCCACCGACACCTTCATAGTCTCCGCGGTGCCCTCAGAAATACTCACCTCATCCGGCTTGGTAGGCCACTCGCCCCGGGTCAAGGAATTCCACTGCAAACTGGAGTCCACCTGCGCTAGCAGCCGGGCATTACTTCGGCGACCATCGTGGTTGATTTCGCCCATGGCCATGGTTCGGGGACTGACGGCAGCCACACCCGGCAGCTCCCGAATCTTCTCCACATTTTTGACCAGTTTCCGCTCCAACTCGTTGTTGAGAGCATTCGGTTGGGGCCCCACCCACACATCAGTGTTGGCCAATTCGGCAGTCAACGACTTTGTTATCGAATCCGTGTACGAAGACATGGTGATGAGCGTGGTGACAATAAACGCCACCGACAACACCACCGCCAACGCCGTTGCAAGCAGGCGGCCCAGGTGGTTCCGCATCGAAGACAAAAGCAGGAACTTCATCGGTTACACCGCCACATCCACACGTCGCAAAGCATTCATGATGTCGTCCAGGCTCGGGGCGGTAAGCTCCTCCACGATTCGGCCGTCGGCAAGCATCACCACCCGATCTGCATACGACGCAGCCACCGGATCGTGCGTCACCATAATCACCGTCTGATCAAAATTGACCACACTATCCCGTAAAACCCGCAGCACTTCGGTGCCGGAATGCGAATCCAAGCTACCCGTTGGCTCGTCCGCAAACACCACGGTCGGCCGGGCCACCAACGCCCGCGCAATCGCCACCCGCTGCTGCTGGCCGCCCGACAACTCATGTGGCTTATGCTGCACCCGCTGGGCAATCCCCAACGTTTCCACCACGCTGGCAAACCACGCCTCATCAACTTTGCGACGAGCCAACGTTAGCGGCAACACAATGTTCTGCTGGGCCGTCAACGTGGGCACCAAATTAAACTGCTGAAACACAAACCCCACATGCTGCCGCCGCAACCTGGTCAGCTCCCGATCCGGCATCCTCGTGATCTCGGTGCCCCCAATAAACACCTGACCCGAATCCACCGTATCCAACCCGGCCATGCACTGCATCAACGTCGACTTTCCCGACCCCGACGGGCCCATGATAGCGACGAATGTTCCCTTCTCCACCGTCAAACTGACATTATCCAATGCCGTCACCTGGGTGGCCCCCTCGCCATAACGCTTTACCAAGTCCACTGCGGACACATTCTCATTCTTACTCATGAACTTCATTCTGCCCGCATGAGCTGGGAAAATAATCGAACCCGGGTCGGAAAACCCAACTCCGACCCAGGTATGATGAATCCGGACCGCCTATACGTAAATGGTGCGAAACCGGGCAAACCCCAGGCGGATAAACGCCTTCATCCCCGGCTCCGGGTAGGCCGCCACACACAACATTTCCGCCGTCTGACTCGACAAAAACCGCCGCGTCAACTGGTACGCCATGCCCGTGAGCGGCGGCACATTCTTATCCATTGCTACCGCATACTCCACCAGGTTCTCCACATCGGCCATGGTCCAATCATCCTGCTGAAGCCGCACCAAACGCTTCGAAATCTCCGCCATGAGCTGCGGATCCACCTGCTGGGCTCGGTTATCGAAGGAAGTTTTGAAAAACCCCAACTCGGAAAACAAAATCGCCAACTTATGCTTCCGCTGGATAAACCCCAAGGCTTCGAATTCCTGTTCGGATTTGAGGATTTCCTCCGCCTCCATATACAGGTCGTGAACAGTCTTCGACAACGGTGGCGACTTCATCATGGCCTGCTGCTTCATCTCCAACAACCGCGCCCGCTGCTGCTGCAACTTAGCGATCTGCTGGTCCAGGCTCCGCAGTGTCTGATCGTAAATCTCGTAGTCACAGTCGGCAGGGTCGGTGGGGTCGGCTACGGCAGGTGCGGCGGTGGGGGCGTCGACAAGCTGCGTCGAAGCGGCAGCGGGGGTCGGCACTACCGCCATCACCGCGGTCTCCGCCGTCGACAACTCCAGCCGAATATCATCCAACCGCATACCCGCCTGCGCCATACTCCGAATCTGAATCAACCGGGCAACATCCGCAAACTCGTAATCCCGCCACGGCCCCCGCTGCTTCGTCGGCACCGGCAACAACCCCAAATTATGGTAATACCGAACCGTACGCACACTACACCCGGCAATCTTCGCAGCATCTGAAACACGCATAATACCTACACCACCACATCCCGTTTGCTAAACATTATAGTGCCAACTAGCAGGGAACCTAGCCCAATCGCTAATAGCATAATCGCGCCACGATAATGATCCACCGTGTGCGGTGCCCACGCAAACACCGACAAATCTAACACCCACTTATCCAACTTCAATAACTCCCCGAAAAACGACAGGAAACCCGAAACCGCCACCGGCAGCCACACCACCATCATTGCCACGGCACTAGTCTTCGCCGTCACACACAACGCCACGCACAATGCCGCAAACCCGCAACACATAATCGTTGGCGGAAGCACATCAAGCGTGGACCACACCACGGTGCCAAAATGCTCCGACGACACCCGGGAATCCGCACTCGCCGCCACAGCTGAAAGCAACGCCGTAGGAACCACCGCGAAAATAGCGGCCAGCGCGGCATAGCAGAAACTCCGCAGAAACATTGCGCGCCGGGATTGGCCGGTGGTGAGCACCAACGTAAGCAGGCCCTGATTCTCGTCCTTATGCAGAGACAACGCCAATTGGACGGTCATGCAGCAGGCCAGGATTCCCACCATGATCGCCATCAGCTGGGCGTACACATCCCGAAGATCCTGGATGTTTGGGGCGATTTGGTTGAAAAGCTCCGAGGTGCCGGGGGATTCCGTGAAAATGTCCGACATTTCCCCAGTCATGGCGGAAAGCCCAATGGAGACCACCGCAATGGTGACCGCCCACCAGGCGGCCATGGGGCCTTGGAGTCGCCACCACAGTGACCACGGGCCCCAGCCGGCGGCCCGATATTTGCGGGGTTGGGGTTGCACCCATTGGGAATGCAGATCCCGCTTGACCATCACGGTAGGCAGGGCCATGAGGGCGAGCACCAGGGCAAATACCAGCAGCGGCGCCCACCGGTCCCCATCGTGCTCATAGGGTTTGACCACCTCAAACCATCCGACAGGCGTGAGCCACCGCAACCAATGCTGGTGATACACATCGGCAACAATCCGTACACCAAACGAGACAAGTAGCACCAGGAGCGATGCCTGCCGGGCCGCGCGCACTGAACCGAACGCCTCCCCGGCAAGAATGGCTAGTAGGCCAAAGAAGCCGACACCCATGAGCGATACGCCCCCGGTGATCAGGCTTCCCTTCAGCGTGAACTGGTCCGAGAGAGCGGAATTCGCCCAGAGGCTGACCGCCACCAGCACGCCCCACAAGACGCTGGTGAGCACGGTGACGGTGAGTGCGGCGCGGCGAAGCTCACTGGCGGAGAGACCATTAGATTGCAGCAGTTCTGCCTGGCCGCTTTCCTCCAAACCCCGGGACACGTTGGACCCCAGGAGAATATTCATGATGGCGGCAAGAATAATCAGCCACGATACGGTTTTCCAGGAAGTCCAGGTGGCATAGTTGAATGGTTCTGGAATGGTGCCATAGAGTACCACTGGCCCCAGCGTTCCGCGCATGGAATTCCCCACCGCAGTCAGCGAACCTTCGTCCGGGTAGCTGCTGATATATGTGCCAGGCGAAGTGGCGGCCAGCAGCACAAGTGGTGTGAGCCAGGCGAGGAGGAAGAAGCGGTGGGTGCGGAGGTGGATTTGGATGAGGCTAAGCACGGCTGTTCCCTCCCTGTTGCTGGCCTTGGTTACCGTTGGTTTGGCCCTGCCCGTCTTGGTTATCTTGGTAGAATTCGAGGAAGAGTTCTTCGAGGCTGGCGGGGGTGATGGTGATGTTTGATGCGCCTTGGTCGATGAGGTGTTGGAGGGTGGGGTTGACGCTGTGTTGTTCGTGGATGTGGTCGTAGTCGGGGTTGGTGGCGCGGATTCGGACGCCGCGGACGTGGGCGAGTTGTTTCAAGGGTCCGGATTCGACGATGGTGCCGTTTCGGATGATGCTGATGTCGTCGGCGAGTTCTTGGACTTCGGACAGGATGTGGCTAGAGAGTAGGATTGCTGCGCCTTCGTTGCGGCGTTCTCGAACAATATTGATGAATGTTTGTTCGATGAGTGGGTCGAGTCCGGAGGTGGGTTCGTCGAGGACGAGGATGTCGACGTTGGCGGCGAGGGCGGCGATGAGCATGACTTTTTGCCGGTTGCCTTTGGAGTAGGTGCGGATTTTTTTAGTGGGGTTGAGTTTGAATCGTTCGATGTATTCGGCGCGTTTTTTGAGGTTGTCGCCGGTGGGTCGGAGTTTGGCGAGGGTGTCGAGGACTTGGTTGCCGGTGAGGTTGGGGAAGAGTTCTACGTCGCCGGGGACGTAGGCGATGTTGTGGATGGTGGTTTTGGTGGGGTCGGTGTTGTTGATGCGGCAGGTTCCGGTGGTGGGGTGGATGAGTCCGAGGAGGCAGCGGATGGTGGTGGATTTGCCGGCGCCGTTGGGTCCGAGGAATCCGTGGACTGTGCCACAGGTGACGGTGAGGTTGACGTTATTGAGTACCCGGGTTTTCCCGAAATGCTTACTGAGCTGCGAAATCTCAATCGGATAAGCGTTCATGCCTTCACTATAAAGTGCGACGTTACGTTACACGCAAGCCCCCGCCGCTTTACGACGCCCTCCCGGGTTACCCGGGGCTGCTGGCACCAGAAACCCCGCTTAGCTGTTTTGAAGCACAACACCTTTGACTTGCTGCACATTATCTAAGCGGGGTTTCTGGCTTGGATGTGTGAATGTGGGGTTCCTGTAATCGGTTTGTCAGCTTAGAACATGTGCTGCGGGACGGTGTATCGAGTTTGATAGCTGCGAAACCTCCGAAGTCCCCACGCCTGAACGGGGTTTCGCAGCTATCAGAAGTGCTGCTGGCTGGGCTGCACCGATTCTAAGCTGACAATCCCGGTTCGCAGGTTCCCAGGAGGGGATTTTCGGGAGAAACCCCGCTTAGATAATATGCAGCAGTGATGGGGTCGGTGGGTTTGTCAGCTTAGCAGGTTTGATAGCTGCAAAACCATGTTCAGGAGACATGGAATCCGGGAGGTTTGGGGGTTTTGCAGCTATCAGATGTGCGGTCATCGTTGCCGCATATGTTCTAAGCGGGGGTGCGGGAGAAGTGGTTTCGCTTACCGAGCGAACAGCACATCATCTAAGCTGACAAACCCCATGATTTGTTTCCTCCAAATGGGCCTTGGAAGAGAAACCCCGCTCAGCACTTTTGCAGTGGGCAGTGGCTATAGATGTTCTAAGCGGGGTTTCTGGTCTAGGTGGGTGAATGTGGGATTCCTGCAATTGGTTTGTCAGCTTAGATAATGTGCTGCACCTGATGCGGCAGGTTCGATAGCCGTAAAACCTTGTTTGGGGGACATGGAATCTGGGGGATTTGGGGGTTTCGCAGCTATCAGAGTTGCTACTGTCGGTGCTGCATTGATTCTAAGCTGACAATCCCGGTTTGCGGGCTCCTGGGGGAGAAGTTTTCGGGAGAAACCCCGCTTAGATGATGTGCTGCGTGGGGTATTGCGGTTTGCAGCAGGTTTGATAGCTGCAAAACCGGTTGTGGGTGGCTTCAGAGTGGGGATTGAACGGGGTTTTGCAGCTATCAGATGTGCTGCCGGCGGGGCCGGCGGGCCGGGAGGTGGGCGTCGTAAAGCGAGGGGATGCAAAAGCCGACCCGGGTTCACCGAAGAAAACCAGGGTCGGCTATGGCTAGGTGAGGCGGGGCCTAATTAGGCGGCCTTCATGTGCTTTTCGAGGATGTCGCCAAGCATGGGAACATGCGGCTTCATCAGGTTAGCAGCCTTGGGGCGCACCTTGTCGTAGATCTTCTCCAGGAAAGCTTTGTCGGCCTTCTTGACGTTTGCATCAGCAACAGCCAAGATGTCGGCAATAGCAGCATCGGAGTTGGTGTTGAGGTAGGTGCCGAAGTCTTCCACATCAGAAGCTTCGTATTCTGCCCAACGAGGCTGCAGGGCTTCGAGCAGCTCCGGGAGAACCCGGTTGACGCCCCTGGTAGCAATATTCTTGTCTGCCAGCTTGGCGGTACTGAAAGTGGTCTTGACTGCAATGCCAGCATCGTCGATGGCGGACTCCGCAACTTCTGCTAGCTCGGCTGCGACTTTTTCGCGCTGATCGCCGAGAAGAACAGAAAGATCAGACATACAAATATCCTTTCTAAAGATAAAAACGTGGCCTGAGATCTAGTGACAAGAATAAAGAAAAAACGACCGCAATGTCAGCGTTACCAACGATTGCGATCGTTTTGTTGCAATTCTTCCGCCACAGTTCTTAAGTAACACTCCTAGCGATTATAGGGGACGATAACGATAGATTTCAGTCACCAAAGGCCACTCTAATTAACTGTAATCACAACTGTCACAAATGTTACAGGAGTTATCCCAGATGGCGCAATACACCGGAAAAACTTAGTGAATTGCCAGCCGGATCACAGGTGCTACCTGCATATAATTAGACATTTCCCGGGTTATTTCGGGTGATATCACGAGTGCTGCGGCTAAAAAGTGTCACGAATGGAGTGCTGTGAGGACGCTAGCCGAAGAGTTCCAGGTAGGCCTGGTATACCAGCAGCACCTGCTCCGAGAACTCCGCATTGCGGTCCGTGAGCGGGGCCAGCTTGATGATCGTTGCCGCCAGCGCCGGCCCCACCGTGTCGGGGGTATGTACGCGAATGCCGGAAAACTGCGCCCGGGTTACGCTCGCCGCCGCATACAGCGCCGAAAAATCCGCCACGTCCACGTCATATTCCGCGCAAAATACGTCTGCGATAATGAGCAATTGCTCCCCGCTTAACGACGGAAAACCCATGGTTTACCCGCGGTTTCTCCGAATTCGGGCCGCCAACACGGCCTGCTCTGGGATGATGGTTTCCGCGAGTTGGGCGATATGGGCGTCGGCAAGCGTGCGTTGGGCGGAGACCACGATGGCGCGCACGGCGGCCTCTTGCTTGCTGCAACCCCAGGCGTCGGCAAGCAGGGAAAGGGCGCGATCTTGGTGGGAATCTAGTCGAAGCGTCATGGCCATGGTATCACTATGATACCACTAGTTGGGCACGCGGTATCATAGGATGCTGTGAGTGATTATGATCGTATTCTCCCCATCGACCTCAACGAGGAGATGCAAACCTCCTACATTGACTACGCCATGTCGGTCATTGTGGGTCGGGCGCTGCCGGAGGTTCGGGACGGCCTGAAGCCCGTCCACCGCCGCATCCTCTACGCCATGTACGACTCCGGCTATCGGCCCGACCGCGGCTATGTCAAGTCCGCCCGGCCCGTGTCGGACACCATGGGCCAATTCCACCCGCACGGCGACTCAGCTATCTACGACACCCTGGTGCGGCTCGCCCAGGACTGGAATATGCGTTACCCGCTGGTCGATGGCCAGGGCAACTTTGGTTCCCGCGGCAACGACGGCCCCGCTGCCATGCGGTACACCGAGTGCCGGCTCACCCCGCTCGCCATGGAAATGGTGCGGGACATCCGCGAAAACACCGTGGATTTCTCCCCCAACTACGACGGCAAAACCATGGAACCCGACATCTTGCCGTCCCGGGTGCCGAACCTGCTTATGAACGGCTCCAACGGCATTGCCGTGGGCATGGCCACCAACATTCCCCCGCACAACCTGCGGGAGCTGGCCGACGCCATCTATTGGCTGTTGGAAAACCCGGATGCGGACGATGCCACCGCCCTGGAAGCCTGCATGGAGCACATTAAGGGCCCCGATTTCCCCACCGCCGGCCTTATCGTTGGCACCCAGGGCATCAAGGACGCCTACACCACCGGGCGTGGTTCCATCCGCATGCGCGGCGTGACCAGCATCGAAGAGGAGGGCAGCCGGCAAACCATTGTGATTACCGAACTGCCCTACCAGGTCAACCCGGATAATCTGATCTCCAGCATCGCCGAACAGGTGCGGGACGGTAAACTTGCCGGCATCTCCAAGATTGAGGACGAATCCTCCGACCGGGTGGGCATGCGCATCGTGGTCACGCTTAAGCGGGATGCCGTGCCGCGTGTGGTGCTCAATAACCTGTATAAGCACTCCCAGCTGCAAACCAACTTCGGTGCGAACATGCTTTCGATCGTTGATGGGGTGCCGCGCACGCTCCGGCTGGATCAGATGCTCCGCTACTATGTAGCCCACCAGATCGAAGTGATTGTGCGCCGCACCCAGTATCGCCTAGACGAGGCGGAGAAGCGGGCCCACATTCTGCGCGGCCTGGTGAAGGCCCTCGACATGTTGGACGAGGTTATTGCGCTGATCCGCCGGTCGGAAACCGTGGATGTTGCCCGCCGCGGCCTCATCGACCTGCTCACCATTGACGAGGTGCAGGCCGATGCGATTCTTGCCATGCAGCTGCGGCGCCTGGCCGCCCTGGAACGGCAGAAGATCATTGATGAGCTCGCCGAGATCGAGGCGATCATTGCCGACCTGAAGGACATTCTGGCCTCCCCGGGCCGGCAGCGCGCCATTGTCCGCGATGAACTGAAAGAGATCGTGGACAAATACGGTGACGATCGCCGGTCGCAAATCATTGCCGCCACCGGCGACGTGACCGAAGAAGACCTGATCGCCCGCGAAAACGTGGTGGTGACCATCACATCCACGGGGTATGCGAAGCGCACCAAGGTGGATGCGTATAAGTCGCAGCGCCGCGGCGGCAAGGGGGTCCGGGGCGCCGAGCTGAAGCAGGACGATGTGGTGCGGCACTTCTTTGTGTGCTCCACCCACGACTGGATTCTGTTCTTCACCAATTTCGGTCGGGTGTACCGGTTGAAGGCCTACGAGTTGCCGGAGGCGTCCCGGACGGCCCGCGGGCAGCACGTGGCGAACCTGCTGGAATTCCAGCCAGAGGAGCGGATTGCTCAGGTCATTCAGATCCAAAGCTATGAGGACGCCCCCTACCTGGTGTTGGCAACGGTTCAGGGTCGGGTGAAAAAGTCCCGGCTGTCCGACTATGAATCCGCTCGTTCCGGCGGGTTGATTGCGATTAACCTGAATGAGGGGGACAAGCTCATTGGTGCTTCGCTGTGCTCCAATGAGGACGATTTATTGTTGGTGTCTGAGGAAGGCCAATCCATTCGGTTTAGCGCCGACGATGAACAGTTGCGCCCCATGGGTCGGTCGACGGCGGGGGTAAAGGGGATGCGATTCCGGGGTGACGATCATTTGCTCGCCATGACGGTGGTTCGGGACGGTTCGTATCTTCTGGTGGCAACCGCCGGCGGCTATGGGAAGCGGACGTCGATGGACGAATATTCCGTGCAAGGCCGGGGTGGGGTCGGTGTTGTGACATTCAAATACAACCCGAAACGGGGCAAATTGATTGGCGCGTTAGCGGTCGATGATGACGACCAAATCTTTGCCATTACCTCCGCCGGCGGGGTTATTCGGACGGAAGTAAACCAGATCCGACCAAGCTCTCGTGCCACAATGGGAGTTCGTTTGGTTAATCTAGAAGACGGCATTGAGCTCCTTGCCATCGACCGTAATGTTGAGGGCGAAGGCGAGGAGGAAGCAGAAGCCGTGGCTACTGCCAAGTCGCGCGCTCCTAAGCAAGAAACCATTGAGGAAGAAGATTAATGGCTACTCGTGAATACACGGTGCAACGTATTGCCCCGATGTCGGCGTTCCGCACGGCGTTTTCGCTCTCTATCATCGGCCTGGCGGCCTGGATAATCTGTGCTGTGGTGCTCTATTTAGGCATGGCGGCGTTTGGGGTGTGGGACCAGGTCAATCAGGTTATTGGTGGCGTGGGCGGCGACCAAACCCTCTCGTTTGGCGTGGTGATGTCCCTGGTGGCACTCATTGGCGCTATTTTTGCCATCTTTTTCTCCGCGCTCGCCCCGTTGACAGCGGTGCTGTATAACGCGGTGGTGGATTTGTTTGGCGGCATTCGCGTGACACTCCGCTACGAAGCAGAGTAGAATAGCTTTACGACGCTGTAACGCAGGCGAAATTAGGCCCCGAGCAGGCGATTTGCCAAGTCCCGGTCATACTGGGTAAAGTTCTATCTCGTTCCCCGGGGCCTATAGCTCAGTCGGTTAGAGCGCATCGCTGATAACGATGAGGTCGCAAGTTCGATTCTTGCTAGGCCCACTGGAACAAATGGGGCATTAGCTCAATTGGTAGAGCATCTGCTTTGCAAGCAGAAGGTCAGGAGTTCGATTCTCCTATGCTCCACAATAAGGGCCGTCAATCATAATGATTGGCGGCCCTAAAACTATTGGAGGATGAGGGTGGTTAACCTAAAGTTGGGGTAAGGGTGGGGGTGGTTGCCGGCCAGATATCATTAAAAACTATGCAAGTTAGGCAATCCAAACCTCCCTATCGGCTCAGTGCCCAAGCCCGGCTCACCATTGCCTGTTCGGTGCTTTTGACCTGGCTTTCCGTCGTGGGAATGTCATTATCCATCATGGGGGCCGGGGCCGTCATTGATGGGGGTGGCAGCGAGCTGATTTTGTGGGGAGTGATTCTCACGTTTACCACCATTATGATCCGCACCATGGTGGTGGCCCGGGGCCATATTGCCGAAGAATCCCGAATCCGGCACCGCATCATTGATGCGGTCTTCGCCGGTGGGCCGGTGGACAGCACCGGGGCCGTGGTGTCGCTTGCCACTGAATCCAGCGAAAAGATGATGGCCCTCCGGGTGGGATTTGTCGGCCAAGTCATCGCCTCCCTCACTGCCCCCCTGGTGGTGTTGGGGGTGATCGGCACCATGTCCGGGCGCATCGCCCTCATCCTGCTCGGCATGCTTGTCATCGTGCCGCTCCTCATCTGTGGTTTCCGCAAGATCATTTCCACGGTGTCCTCCGGCTCCCAGGACGCCAGGAAGGCCCTGGCCGCCGCCTATATGGACGCCCTGAAATCGCTCAGCACTCTTCAATTATTGGGTGCCGCCGGCCGAATTTCCGACCAGCTGGCCGCCACCGGGGAACGTAACCGGCAGGCCGTCATGCGGCTCCTCAAGGGCAACCAGCTCATCCTGTTTGTCATGGATGCCGCCTTCTACCTGGCCGTGGTCACCACTACCGCCTACCTGGTGTTGAGTAGTATCACCCTCACCACCGGCCAGGCTATCGCCATCATGGGGTTGAGCATTCTGCTTCTGGAGCCCATGGACCAGGTGGGTGCTTTCTTCTATGTGGGTATGAGCGGGCTGGGCGCCCAACGCGGCATTTTCGGCTTCCTTCGTGGTCGCAGCAAGGCGCGCCGCCGGGACGTTCCCATCGACCCCTACCAGGAGGCCGCGGTGTCCATCACCGACCTGTCGTTCGGCTACGACGACCGGGACGTGCTCTCCCACATCAACCTCACCATTGCTCCCGGCGAGCGGGTGGGGATCATTGGGCGGAGCGGCCAAGGCAAATCTACCCTTTTGGCGCTCATGGGTGGTGACCTCATTCCCCGAGGCGGGCAGGTTACGCTGCGGGAGGCGTCGGCAAGCGTGGCGCAAACCACCTGGCTGTTCACCGGCACCATCGCCGACAACCTGCGCATCGCCCGCCCCGACGCCACCGAGGCCGACATGTGGGCCGCGCTCGAACGCGCCCGCGTCGCCGACGAGATTCGCTGTATGCCGAGCGGGCTCGACACCCAACTTGGCGAGCAAGGTCTCGGCATTTCTGGTGGCCAAGCACAACGGATATCGCTCGCACGTGCGATTATTTCCGGGCGGCGCATTATCCTGCTTGACGAGCCCACCTCCCACGTCGACCTGGCGTCCGAGCGCGAAATTCTTGCCGCCATCGACGACCTGGGCCGCGACCACACCCTCATCATGGTCACCCATCGCACCACCACTCTGCGGCACATGGACCGCATTATCACCGTTAATAACGGCACCCTCACTGCCGATAACACCCTTGCAGAACACCATGGAACCCACCGTTAAAGAACTCGTCACCTGGCTTATTAGCATCACCCGGCCGGTCCTGGCCCCACTGGCAGTTTCTACGCTCTGCCGCATCGCCAACCAAGTGCTCGGCATACTCCTTTATGTGGTCCCCGTCTACGCGCTGGTCGCGCATGCCGTCGCCATGGGGGCCGTCGACGGTGGGGCCGGGGTGAACCCACCCAGCATCCCGGCTGTGATCGGCTTTATGATTGCCGCGGCCCTCGCTAAAGCCTTCCTCCGGTATCTCGAACATTATTTCGGACACCTCGTTGCGTTCAAGGCGCTCGAACTCATCCGGGTGCGAGTCTTCCGTGACATCTACCCCCAAGCCCCCGCCATTGTGTCCGGCACTGGAAGCCGGGCCGTGGGCAGCGGCGACATGCTCACCCGGCTCACCCGCGACATCGGCCAAATCGAGGTGTTTTTCGCCCACACCACCGCCCCTGTCATATCCGCCATTATCGTCCCCACCTGCGTGGTTGCATGCGTGGCAGTCATTGCCCCGTGGCAGGGGCTCATCGCCGCTATCATCCTGCTGGTCGTCACCCTCATCACCGTTGACACCAGCGCCTACCGGTTTGCTGTGCGCGTCACCGGCCGCCGTGGGGCCCTCGCCCAACACGTCACCGATTCCGTGGGTGGGGTCGCCGAAGTCATCGGGTACGACGCCGAACAACGCCGTCACCGCGAACTATCCGAATTAGAAATACCCCTGCAACACGATTATGTACGCCGCAGCGCCCTGGTAGGGGCCCGCACCGGGGCAGTGGCCGCCGCCCGACTCGCAGTGCTGTTCATGCTGCTGCCGGCCACCGACAACCTGCCCGTCACCGTGGCCGCCATGTTTGCGGTGCTCCGCTGCTGGGACATGGTAAACGAGGTCGCCGACCTGGGCAATCACCTCTCCCAATCGCTCGCAGCCGCCCGCCGGGTGTGGATGCTCTCCCACGCCGGGCTCGCCCCCACCTCCGGGCCCGCCCAGTTGGCGCCACACGGCCCCGGCCTAAGCGTGGAATGGTGCGACGTGTCCTACACCTATGCGGGCAGCCCCCAGCCGGTCGTCACGGGGGTGAACCTGGCCGTGCCCGCCGGCGCATGGGTAACCGTGGTGGGTACCACCGGCTCCGGCAAATCTACCCTGGCGAAACTTCTACTACGCTATTGGGACGTCGATGACGGTGCTGTGCTTATCGACGGCCGTGACCACCGGGAATACGACCTTGACTCCCTCCGGGCCGCCGTGGCGGTGGTCACCCAGGACATTCGGGCCATGAACACCACCGTGGCTGACAATCTCCGGCTGGCCCAGCCCACCGCCTCCGACGCCGACCTGTTGGCTGCCCTTCAGGTGGCCTGCCTGGACGAAGAGGTTGGGTTGGCCGACCCGGTGGGGGAGGGCGGCAGCGCGCTTTCTGGGGGCCAACGGCAACGATTGTCTCTGGCCCAAGCGCTCTTGCGGGGCGGTCGGGTGCTGGTGCTTGACGAGTTTACCGCCCACCTTAACCCCGCCCTCGCCGCCGAGGTGCGCCGTCGGCTGCACGCAGCCCATCCGGATGCCACCATCATTGAAATTGCCCACGACCTGGACAACATCACCGATTCCACTTGGGTGGCGGTCATGGATCAGGGTCGTATCGTGGAACAAGGCAGCCCCGCCGACCTGCTGGCTGAACAGGGAGCCCTCTACCATTTGCAGTACCGGGATCGGGAAGACCAAGAGAAGGAGGAGGTTTCGGAAGTTTCCGGGATGCACTAGGTAGCAAGTGCGCTCGGGGGTGGAAAATTCCCGTAATCTACAGTTCAGCGCCATTACTCAACACGGGTGATTATTGGTCAGCATTGTGAGGATCGAAGAATTGGTACATGAGTGCTTCCCCACGTGCGTCACCGATACATACGCTTTCTGAAAGAAAGAGTTCTCCTGGGACGTCACCAGATACAGTCTCGGAAAGATCTAATGAATAAACCAATGCCGCACCAGCTGTTAGTAAATCAGCTTCGATAGGATCTGGATCATCATCTTGCTCTTGAATCATGCGTAAATAGTCATCGAAAGATTCTGGGAAATCAGCAGCATTTGGGGCTAAAATCTCTTTGGCTTTCTCAGAGAAATCAACTATATCGGCCATTATGACTGTACCTTCAAAGGAAGCAAGCGTGGAGTAAAATGCGCCGCCGGGATCAATATTGGTGTCTTTCCCATCGAATTCCACAAGTCCATAAAACGGACAAGATTCCAGGAATCCAAAAGGACACGTTTCAACACTATTAACAACCCATTTGATGCGCCCATGATGGTGTTCCTGGAGCGCTTCAAAATCCGCATAGTCGTCCAGGTTAAGGAAAAGATAGACCTTCATGTCGGTGTTTTGGCGAATATATGAAGCCATTTGGTCCAAGGCCTTGGTTTTTTCCGTTGTTTTTCGCAAAAAATGATGTATTGAGTATGCCATGGTTTTCCTTATGGGAAGGCTATTTGGTCGCTGGGAAAACTTATCTGCACTAGCAGATGAAAAATCGGAAATACATGCCATCTAGCTTGCCTTTCCTTGCTCCCAAAGATTAGCTGTGTGTGGGGACATGAATAAGCTGCTATGGATACGCATGAAAATGTTGATAACTGTGGGGGTATAGGTGTTGACGCGGGAAGAAATCGGAAAATACTATTTGAATCATGTCTTATAGTAAGACGCCGGGTTCATGAGTTTGGTGCAGGTAACGTAACCGCTGGACTTGTTTTGGTAATAGTGATAATTACGACATTGTGCTCAAGGAAGCTCACGCATTTGTTTCCCGATTAGGCGGGCACAGGTATGAACCCATTCTAGAAAAGAGATAATCATGACTGCTCAAGAATCCATTTTTTTGTGTTGCATCTCCTGCTTTGTATGTCGGTTTGATGCGCTGCCAGCAGCCAAGCAACGATATTTGGAACGGTTGAGTGAAACACGAAAAAAGTATGAAGTTGTTTTAGCTTCTGAACAAGTCTATAACCTCGGGCAATCAGATATGCTTTTTGAACTTTTATTGAAAGAGATTGTTGCTTTTGGCGAACCATTATCAGAAGAAGAAAAAGAAGAATACTCAACTTTCATGGTTAATACCATCGTCAGCATTCCTAAAGATGACAATGGCGATGCCGCTTGGGAGTTAATCGATCTCCTGGAAATGGATTATGCTGACGAATTTCCCGCGGTTTTTCCTAGCCATACTCGGGTAATAATGATGTCCCCTACCGGTCAGGAAACTCCAGGCTTCACCTTCCAATAGCAGTCCTTCTTACATTTATGGGTAGTTGAGTTTCAGCCTGACTATCCCCCTAATGATAGATAGAAAAAGTTAAGGCACAACCATTGTCGAACCAATCCACCATACCAATCAATACCTACTGCTACCTCACCATTTTCGTATGTCACTATGATTCCCTTGCGGCGGCGAAAGAACGCTACCAAGAACGGTTATTCACCACAACGCGATGCGGCTATGATATTGTTTTCGCATCAGAACAAGTCCTTGACCTGGGGCATGTTGACTACATGTTCGAGTCGCTTCTCAGTGAGCTCATCGGTTTTGATGAACCCCCGTCCGAAGCCGAAAAGAAAAATTATTCAACTTTCGCTCTCACCACAATCATCAATATTCCCGAACGCAGCGAAAGCGGCATTGATGATCTTTGGTTTTATGTAATGAACCTTCTAGAACTGGACTATGTGCACGAGTTCCCGGCGGTTTTCCCAAGTCGCACCCGACTCATCCACATGACACCCTCGGGCTATGAAGACCCCGAATGCGAAGACGTATAAAAATTAAGGATCGTCATGACACAATCCTGGTGCTATTACACCATTTTCGTCACTCAATACGGTCTGCTTCATGCAGCTAAACGACGCTATCACGAGCGCATCACCGAAGTAAGACAAGACTACGATGTGGTTCTCGTATCCGAACATGCTTACCAACTCTCCACCCCGCCACTATTCGCCGAGCTTATTGCCTCCCACCCAGAGCCCACATGCAGGGAAGAAGAATACTCCGCATTCGTCTTCACCGCCATCATCACCATTCCCAATGACACCAACCCCCACACGGTTGCTCACCTGCTGGAACTAGACTACGCGGATGGGTCATCACCAACATTCCCCAGCCGTACTAGTGCTACGCTGGTATCTACCTCAGGAAACCAAACCCCAGACTTTCCCCACCAACAATTAGCCCAAGACAATTGAGGTTTCATGACTGAAGAATCCTATACCTGGTGTTATATCACTAAGTTTTTGTGTCGCTATGACTCATTGAATGAAGCAAAGAAACGATACCAGGAGCGAGTAGACGCAGTACGAGAAAAATACGAGGTGGTGTTAGCCTCAGAGCAGGCTTATAGCATGGGGCATTCACAACCAATTCTTGATTTACTTCTGCCGCAGGCCTTTGGGTATGGAAAAACCCTTACCAAAGAAGAATTGGAAGAATACGCGGTATTCATTTTTACCACCATTGTGACCGTCCCCGAAGACGAGGAAGGAGACAACGTTCGGGAAGCAGCTATCCTGCTGGAGCTCAGTGACAGTTACGATGAATGCCCGGAACTCTTCCCCAGCCGTACCCGGGGAATAATCGTCACTCCCTCCGGGCGAGAAAGCTCACAATGTATTGATCAGTAACATCCCTATGGAGCTTCTTTAGTTTCCTGCCTGTTGGCTAGGTTTGTTGCACACTAATTGGTGGTAAACCCTAGCGTCTGCGATATACTGGAGCATACGACGGGTCGGTTACCGGAACGTTGTCGCCTGGGGCTATGGTATAGCCCCAGGCTTTCTTGTGATGACAGTGTTGAATGTGATGTAGCTGGTGGGCGAGTCGTCGTAAAGTACAGGGAGTTTTTAGCTATCGTCCTTGCCCCTTTTATTTTCTAGGCCTAACGCTAAATACCCTGATGGTCGCATTCGTTTTTCGCCTTCTAATTTTTTCACTAGCTTTAAGTTACGCTCCGATTGAGTCTTCTTACTTTTTCTAGGGGTGAACTTCTGTAAATACGATAAATCATCATACGAATGTCTGGAACTTTCGCTCCATCCAAAACATAAACCTTCTTCTAACACTTCATGGAAGGTGACAGATTTTACTTTGCTTTTTGTCTTAAATATTCTCACCCAAATTCCAT
>CAUVMZ010000043.1:0-17687 GCA_963552855.1 uncultured Corynebacterium sp.
GTGAACCGACCAACCGGTGGACGTGGCTCATCCGCCGAGGTGTGAGCAGCTTTGCGACGTAGGTTGCTGGTCAAGGAAATCACTTGTGCCATTCTATGTGGTGCTGGTGGTTTTTGTCTTCTTCTCCATTATTAAGAAAACTTCGCCCCAATATTGTTATAGTATTGTGATCTTTGGGGGAGTAGATTTTATGATTTAATAGCATTATCCAGTGCTTTAACGATTAATAACGTTTAGATAAAGCTGCAGCGTATACCCGCTATTTTTTCCTTAAAATTCCTGTATCGTGTTGATATCCGCGGATTTTTGCCGCACGGTAGTTTTATGGAAAAACCAACAAATGTGTCCGCTACCCAAGAATTAGCGGAAATGCTGGAATCGCCACCGGCAAAAGTACCGGCTGAACCAAAAATCGTCTTTGAGAGCGAAAAAGACGACGTTGGAATTGACTATCGAGTCACTATTCCAGCGGTAGTCATTGTTCTATCTGTCGTGCTCTGGGGGTTGTTGAACCCCACTAGTTTTTCCGACTTTTCCCAAAAAGCCCTCTCGGTTGTCATCACCAATTTCGGGTGGGCTTTCGTTTTATGCACCACCATATTTTTGGCGTTCGCCATCATTGTGGCGTTGAGTAAATTCGGCAATATCAAACTGGGCCGCAACGATGAGGCCCCGGAATTTTCCACATTTTCCTGGATCGCCATGATGTTTGCCGCCGGCATGGGTATTGGCCTTATGTTTTACGGTGTCACCGAGCCGCTGACCCACTATCGCACGGGGGTTCCCGGAAATGAGCCAAAAAACATCGGCGACGCCATGAGCTCCACCCTGCTGCACTGGACCCTTCACCCCTGGGCTATCTACGGCATTTTTGGGTTGGCCATCGCCTACTCCACCTTTAGACTGGGCCGCCGCCAACTCCTCAGCTCCGCCTTTATCCCGCTCATTGGCGAGCGTGGCGCCAAGGGCTGGTCCGGTCGGGTTATCGACATTCTCGCCATTATCGCCACCATTTTCGGCACCGCGTGTTCCCTCGGCATTGGCGCGACCCAGATCAGTGCCGGGCTCACCGCTGCGGGCATAGTCAAAAACCCCTCTATGAGCACCATCGTGGTGATTGTGTCCATTCTTACTCTCGCCTACCTCATGTCCGCTATGTCCGGTGTGGGCAATGGGATTCGCTATGTTTCCAATGCCAACATGGTGTTGGCCGCCATCTTGGGCATTATCGTCTTCGTGCTTGGGCCCACCGTGACGATCCTGAATTTACTTCCCGAAGCCTTCGGGGCGTACTTGTCTCACTTCTTCGAAATGATTGGTCGCACCGCTGAATCGCCCGGCACAAACACCAGCGAATGGCTCAGTAGCTGGACTATTTTCTACTGGGCGTGGTGGATTTCCTGGAGTCCGTTCGTCGGTATGTTCCTGGCCCGTATTTCCCGCGGCCGCACCATCCGCGAATTCTTTATCGGGGTCATGTTGGTTCCCTCCGCGGTGAGCCTCGTGTGGTTCGCCATTTTTGGTGGCACTGCCATCCACCTGGAACAGCAGGGCACATCCATTTGGGGCGACGGGAATGCCCAAAGCCAACTCTTTGACCTGCTCCACACCCTGCCTGGTGGCGTTGTGTGGGGCGTGATTGCCGTGGCCCTGCTTGCGCTGTTCTTCATCACCTCCGCCGACTCCGCGTCGACCGTCATGGGTTCTATGAGCCAGCACGGGCAAACCGACGCTAACCGGTTTGTGACCGCCGGGTGGGGCATACTTGTGGCGCTTGTCGGCATGACCATGCTGCTTACCGGCGGCGACGATATTTTGAAGAATCTGCAAAACATCACCATTGTTGCCGCATCCCCGTTCGTCATTGTGATTTTCATCCTGATGTTCGCCCTCATTAAGGATCTCCGCAACGATGAGCTTTATCTTGACTACCGGGAGCAACAGCGCTTCGCAGCCCGTCTTGCCCGGGAGCGTCGCATTCACCGGGAGGCGGAAAAGCACCGGAAGTCTGGCAGCGGTGTGCGTAGGCTAGTACTCAACCGGAATGGGCATCAGCCCAGTCGGAAACTAGCAGTAAAGAAGTAAAAAGAAGGCATAACCAATGCTCAAGCGAACTGTCACTATCGTCTTGGCGTTCATTGGCATCATCGTCGGCGCCGGTTTTGCTACCGGCCAAGAGATGCTGCAATACTTCGTTTCCTACGGCAAGGTCGGCATTATTGCCGCCGCTCTTTCCTCTCTCATCATGGCTATCAGCGGGCTGGTTGTTGTCCAGCTCGGCAGCTATTATCTTGCCGGCGACCATGGCACTGTGCTCCGGCGGGTTAGCTACCCCCTGTTGGCCAGGCTCCTGGATCTTGGGGTGCTTATCACCCTGTTTTGCACCGGCACGGTCATGTTTGCTGGTGCCGGCTCTAACCTGAACCAGCAATTTGGTTTTCCCACCTGGGTTGGCGCCCTCATTCTGCTTGCCATTACGCTCATCGTTGGGCTTCTCGACGTTGATAAGGTCACCGAGGTCATCGGCTCCATCACGCCGCTCATCATCGTGTTTATGACCATCACCGTTGTGTGGGTCCTCAGCACCAGTCATGCTGATTACGCGGTCCTGGAGCAGGCCGCCCACACCATCACCCCGGTCGCGCCTCATTGGGGCATCGCCACCATGAATTATGTGGGCCTTAACCTCATGATTGGCGCATCCATGGCCATTATCATTGGCGGTAATAACACCGATCCGCGCGCCGCTGGTCTGGGCGGCATGATTGGCGGCATTATTTTTGGGCTCATGCTCACCTTCGCCACCTGGTCCCTCTACCTGCGAGCCGACCAGGTGGCCGCCGATGATGTGCCCATGCTCACCATCGTCAACCAGATTCATCCCTGGTTGGGTTTCGGCATGTCCATCGCCATCCTCGGCATGATCTTCAATACGGTTATCGGTATGCTCTATGCCTTTGGCAGACGCATCACCGCCAAGCATCCCACTCGGTTCTACCCGGCTTTCGTCGTGAGTTCGCTCGTGGCCTTTGCCGTGAGCTTCCTAGGGTTTAAAACCCTGGTCGCCATCCTCTTTCCCATCCTGGGCTACATGGGGGTTTTGCTATTTCTCGTGTTTCTTGTCGGGTGGGTGCGGTCGTTCTCCCAGATTCGGGAAGAATCCACCCGTCGGGAAAACATGCGCGAGCTGCTGCGCCGCAAGCTTGATCCGACCAAACGGTTTAGCTCAAAGCAGCGTCGGCGGCTAGCCCGGTATGAAACCGAATCCAATGTGGAAGATACTGATATTGCCGAAACCATGCAGGAGGAGGTCAAAGAGGAATTGGGTCTGGATTCGTCGAAAAGCTAGCATGAGGGCATGACCCCCTTACCCCGCGGAATCATTCTCGCCGCCACCCCCCTCGGCAATATCGACGACGCCACCTCTCGGCTGCGGCAGGCCCTTGCCGAGGCGGACTACATTGCCGCCGAAGACACCCGCCGCACCCGGAATCTGGCGCAGGCCCTTGGTGTAGAGCTGCGGGGTCAGATCCTGTCCAATTTTGACCACAATGAGCAGGACCGGGTCGAACAGTTAATTCACCACGCTCGTACCGCCACCGTTGTTGTGGTGACCGATGCTGGCATGCCCATCGTGTCCGACCCGGGGTTTCCCCTCGTTGCCGCGGCTCACGACGCGGGTGTGCCCATCACGTGTTTCCCCGGCCCCTCCGCCGTTCCCGTCGCTATCGCACTGTCCGGCCTGCATGTGGGCAAGTTTGCTTTCGACGGGTTTGCGCCCCGCAAGTCCGGTGCCCGCCGCGCCTGGTTAGAGTCGCTTATCACCGAGGAACGGGCCGTTTGCTTTTTTGAATCACCGCATCGGATTGCTATCACCCTGGCCGAGGCCGTCGAGATTCTCGGGCCTAATCGGCGCGCTGCCGTGGCCCGCGAGCTCACAAAAATCTACGAGGAGGTCCGCCGCGGCACCCTGGCCGAACTCGCCGACTGGGCGGCTGGGGGCATCAAGGGCGAAATCACCTGCGTCATCGAGGGGGCACTGCCGGAAACCCGCACCATTGAACTCCCCGAACTTATCGCACAGGTGAACGAACTTGTGGCGGGTGGGGAGCGGCTGAAAACCGCGTGCGCCACCGTTGCCGCCGCCCATAAGGTCGGCAAGAAAGAGCTTTACGACGCGGTTTTGCGGTCCCGCCAATAACCGGTGATAGGGCCTGATAAGCTAGAAAACCATGAATAATGTGCTTGTCAACGTGGCCTGGCCCTATGCCAACGGTCCCCGTCATATTGGACACGTGGCTGGTTTTGGCGTGCCCTCTGATGTCTTCGCCCGCTACCAACGCATGACCGGAGCAAATGTGCTCATGGTTTCCGGCACCGACGAGCACGGCACCCCACTTTTGGTTCAGGCCGACAAGGAAGGCGTCTCCGTGACGGAACTCGCCGACCGTTATAACCGCCAAATCGTCGAAGACCTGGCCGGCCTGGGGTTAAGCTACGACCTCTTTACCCGCACCACCACCCGCAACCACTACGCCATTGTTCAGGAACTATTCCGGGGGCTATATGACAACGGCTACATGCTGAAGGAAACCACCATGGGGGCCATTTCGCCCTCCACCGGCCGCACGCTGCCCGACCGCTATATCGAGGGCACCTGCCCCATCTGCGGCACTGATGGTGCCCGCGGCGACCAGTGCGACAACTGCGGCAACCAACTCGACCCGGCGGACCTCATTAACCCGGTTTCTAAAATCAATGGGGAAACCCCAAAGTTTGTAGAAACCGAGCATTTCCTGCTTGACCTGCCCGCGCTCGCGGAGGAACTCACCGCATGGTTGCAGACCCGGAATGATTGGCGACCCAACGTTCTCAAATTCTCCCTCAACCTGCTGTCCGACATTCGTCCCCGGGCCATGAGCCGCGACATTGACTGGGGCATTCCCATCCCCGTGGAGGGGTGGGAGGATAATCCGGGGAAAAAACTCTATGTGTGGTTCGACGCCGTGGTGGGTTACCTGTCTGCCTCTATTGAATGGGCGCACCGCAGCGGCAACCCCGACGCCTGGCGGGATTTCTGGACCGACCCGGCCGCCACCTCCTACTACTTCATGGGTAAGGACAATATCACCTTCCACTCCCAGATCTGGCCCGGCGAGCTGCTCGGCTACCAGGGGAAAGGCGCCAAGGGCGGAACCCTGCACCGGCTGGGGGAGCTCAACCTGCCGACCGAGGTGGTGTCCTCGGAATTCCTCACCATGTCCGGGTCCAAGTTCTCCTCATCCAAGGGCGTGGTGATCTATGTGAAGGACTTCCTCAAGGAGTTCGGCCCGGACCCCCTCCGCTATTTCATTGCGGTTGCCGGCCCGGAAAACCAAGACACCGATTTCACCTGGGACGAGTTTGTGCGCCGCATCAATAACGAGCTCGCCAACGGGTGGGGCAACCTGGTCAACCGGGTCGTGTCCATGGCCGCCAATAACTTCGGCAAGGTCCCCACTCCCGGGAAACTGACCGAAGCCGACCAAACAATCCTTGACCTTGCCGAACAAGCATTCGACGTGGTGGGAGAGGCGTTGCAGCACTCCCGGTTTAAGCAGGGGATTACTCACGCCATGCACGTGGTGGGAGAGGCCAACGCCTATGTTGCCGAGATGCAGCCCTGGAAGCTGGCCAAGGCCATAAAAACCGCCAAGGCCGGGGCGGCAGGGGCAGATTCCGCGACCGATGCGGCGGATGCTGCCAATGCGGCGGATGCTGCCAATGCGGCGGATGTGACGGCACTCGAAGACCGCTTGGCCACCGTGCTGTGGGTCGCCCTGCAGGTAGTATCGGACGCAAACACGCTGCTCACTCCCTACATTCCGAATATTGCCCAACAGGTCCACGAGACCCTGGGCCGGACGGGGGTGTGGGCAGCCCACCCCCAGGTAGTGGAGGTGACCGACGACATGCCCGTGGACGTGGTGGGGGTGGGCGTGCCCCAAGCCGGCCGCACCTATCCGGTCATCATGGGGGATTATGGCAGCCAACAGGCGGTTTGGCGGCGAACCCCCATCGAACCTGGCGTGGCGTTGCAGAAACCGAAGCCGCTCATTGCCAAGTTGGATCCAGAGTTGGGGGAGACCGGGCCCGAGTGGGCCCCAGTATCGGGGAAGGCATAGTTCTGTTCCGGCGGGGCGGGTTGTACACTTCAGAGTTATGTCGAAGAAGTCCCGCCCAGTACCGGAACCGGCCGAATATATTGCGCACCTCACCGATGCACACACCCACCTTGCCTCCTGTGGTGCGCGGGATGCGGTCACGGTCGCCGAGTTTGTGACGCGGGCCCGCGTGGCTGGGGTGGAGCGCATCTGTACCGTCGGTGATGGCCTCGCGGAGGCCGAATTGGCGCTGGCTGCGGCTGAATCACACCCGGATGTGGTGGCTGCCTGTGCCATCCACCCCACCAAGGCCCGAGAATTAGATGATGCTGCGCGTGCCCGCCTGCGCGAAATGGCCGCCCACCCGAAATGCGTGGCCATTGGGGAAACCGGACTGGACACCTATTGGATTCGCCACCGGCCGGATGATACCGCCCCCCTGGCCGTGCAGGAGGAGGCGCTCCGGTTCCACATTGACGTGGCGGTCGCGGCGGGGAAAGCGTTAATGATCCATAACCGGGAGGCGGACGGGGACCTGCTGCGGGTTTTGGGGGACGCTCCCAGCCCGAAATACACTATTTTGCACTGTTTTTCTTCCCCCACGGCGGTAGCGGAAGAGGCAATAGCCCGTGGCTATGTGCTCAGCTTTGCCGGCAATGTGACCTTTAAAAACAATGAGGAGTTACGGCAGATCGCGGCCATGGTGCCGATCGACCAACTCCTGATAGAGACGGACGCGCCGTTTATGACCCCGGTCCCGTATCGGGGGGCGAAAAACGAGCCCGCATTCATAGGACACACCGCTTTATGCGTGGCTGCGGTACGTTCCATGCCGGTGGCGAAGTTGGCGGAGGCTGTGGCTGCGAACTTCGATCGGGTTTACCAGATAGCGAAACCATGAGTGGGGTGATCCACAAGGTTCCGATAAGTAAAGTCTTGTAATTTTTGTGCTGGTCGCTGAGATTTTCCCGAAGAACTTGCCTAAAAAAATTTAAGTTATAGTGGTAAAATTGGGATATTGTACGTCAATATGGGCGGAGCTTCCCGGAGAAAATCTCGACAAACTTAATTTGTTGCCGTATTGTTATAAACATTGTTATAGACAGTGAAGCTTAGGAAGCTTAGATATCGTTATTGAAAGTGAATAAATGAGTCACCATCAGAAATCTCGATTGAGCCGCTTGAACTCGTCACGTTCGGTTCCGCTCCGGTTGGCCACCAGCGGTGTTTTGGCAACACTCGTGGTTGGTGGTGTGGCGGTTGCGGCTAATAAAAAAGACGTTGTTATTGATCTCAATGGCGACCAGTTAGCGTTGGCCACGCTGTCGCAGGATGTGGGTGGGGCATTGCGTTCCGCCGGCATTGAGGTGGCTGACGGCGATATCGTGCAGCCGGCCGCCGACGCTAAGTTGGGCAATGACGAAAAGATCACGGTTCGAACTGTCAAAAACGTGGCGGTCGTTGTTGACGGCCAGAAGAAGGTTGTGAAGACGAACGCCACGACCGTGGGGGAAATGGTTTCACAGCTTGATTCCATTGGGGCGGCGATTAAAGCCCTGGGGTTGAGTGCCCCCGTCGACACGAAATTGCAGAAGTCAGGCATGAGCGTTGATGTGGTCACCCCAAAGATCGTGTCCATTACCGATGGGGGGAAGACTAGCTACGTGTCGCTTGCTGCGGCGACGGTGAAGGATGCGCTGGCTGCCCGCGGCATTGAGCTTGGCCCGCACGATAGAGTCACCCCGGAATTGACGTCGGCGGTGTCCGGCAATATGAAGATCAATATTGATCGGGTGACCGTGGATAACGTGCAGGTGAAAGAAGCCTATGATGAAGAGCCAACCTTTGTAGATAACCCCGATGCGATGCAGGGTGTCGAGTCCGTGGTTGAGGCGGGTACACCGGGTGAGCGGGAAGTCACCCGGCGGATCACCAAGGTGAACGGGGTTGAATCCGCGAATGATGTTGTGTCGCAGAATGTGTTGGTGCCGGCAAAGAAGGCGACCATTTCGCGGGGCACAAAGGTTTCTAGGGTTCCCGCTGTGCCAGATGGTTCCGTATGGGATCGGCTGGCGCAGTGTGAATCCACTGGGAATTGGGCGATCAATACCGGTAATGGGTTCCATGGTGGGTTGCAGTTTACACCCCAGACATGGTTGGCCTATGGTGGTGGCGAATATGCGCCCTACGCATACCAGGCGACCCGCGAGGAGCAAATCGCGGTGGCGCAGAAGGTACAAGCATCCCAGGGGTGGGGTGCGTGGCCAGCGTGTACGGCAAAGATGGGGTTACGGTAATCACGTTTTTGCTTGACGACGTGCATGCGCCATCGGCCACAAACCCACAAAACCGCATCCGAACAACCTAGCCTATCGTTCGGATGCGGTTTTGCTTAATAATTTAGTTTAGTTTTATTCAGCAGGTTAGGTATGTCATTGTGGTCATCACCACAATGGATTCTTTCCGCATGGGTGGGCGTCGATAAGCAAGTGTATTGTGAATTATCGAACCAAGGAGGCCGTATTATGACCATAAGTCGGCGCAGTTTTTTCAAACTTATCGGGGCCGCAGCCGGAATAACCGCCACGCTCAGTGCCTGTAGCAACATAGATAGAAAAACGGCCGCCCTCGCTACCAAAGGCGCCGACGGCCGTAACCGTGACGAAATTACCGCCGCCATATCCTATGAGCTGGGGACCAGCGGGTATGATCCCATGACTGCCACGTCGGCGCTCACTATCGCCGCGAATTGGCACACCATGGAGGGGCTTTATGAGATTAGTCCCACCCCGGATCGGAGCGTGTACACCGCGCTTGCTGCCGACGAACCACGCCATGTGGACGATGTCACCTATGAGGTAAGACTGCGTGAGGGGGCCGCGTTTCATACCGGCAAAGCTGTGACCACCGATGATGTGGTTTTTTCATTCGAACGGGTTCGGGACCCGGAGAATAATTCACAATACGCCGCCTTCATTTCCGTCATTGACGCCGTGGAGGTCAAGGACTCTACCACCGTCATTTTCCGACTTAAATACCCTTTTAACCTGTTGAAAGAGCGATTGGCAACCATTAAGATCGTGCCTAAGGCAGAGGTGGAGCGCAACCCAAAGGATTTTGACGCACTGCCCATTGGCACTGGACCGTGGAAATTAGTGGACAACGGCGCCGCATCATCAGCACTTGTGTTCGAAAAGAATCCGCATTATACCGGCCCGAAGCCGGCCCAGGCCAGCCGCATGTCGTGGCGGATTTTGCCCAACGCCTCCACCCGCACCCACGCCATCGAATCCAAAGCGGTGGACGCCATTGACTCCGTCCCCTATCTTTCCATCGACCAAGTTCAGGCCAGTGCCGATGTGGACTCTGTCCAAGGGTTTGGCCTGCTCTTTGTCATGTTTAATCAAGGGGACGGCTCCGCGATGCGGGATGTGAAAAACCGGCACGGCGTGATGTATTCCTGCGACATCGACAAAATCATTAAAACCGGCATGCTGGGGCAGGCCACCGCCGCCACCTGCTTCGTCCAGGAACAGCATGACTCCTATCATAAGGCTGCCACGGTGTATACCTTGGACAAGACCAAGGCCACCCAGCTGTTTGCCGACACCGGTGTGAAAAAACTCAAAATGCTGTCCACCAGCCACGACTGGGTGAAACCCTGCGCCGATATCATGCGGGAATCCCTCACTGATCTGGGCCTGACCGTGACGTTCGAAGCCCAAAAATCCGCCAAATTATATGACTACATTGAACACTCCAATGATTGGGACATTGTGGTGGCCCCGGGGGACCCGTCAGTGTTCGGCAACGATGCCGACCTGTTGTTGCGTTGGTGGTATGCCACCGACCAGTGGACTGATACCCGCATGCATTGGAAAGGCACCGAATCTTACGCCAGGATCCAAGAGCTTCTCGACCAGGCCGCTCGCGCCACCGGCGAGGAACAGGAGAACCTGTGGCACGAAATCTTCGACTTATTATCCACCGAAGTGCCACTATATCCCCTATTTCATCGGAAAAACCCTTCCGCCTGGGATGCGGATGTATTAACGGGTTTCGAACCGATTGCCTTAACCGGGCTGTCCTTCCTCGATGTCGGCTTGCGGGGGTAATAATAAAACTCCAGGTTGATGGTATGGGGAACAAATTTCCGCTCCCCGTACTTACATTCATGAATCGCACGCCAGGCCGGACGTCCCACAGCCGGTGAGCGTGTACCACCTGAACCGAGGAATCAGCAACCATGAATACTGTTCTCACCGCACCTAAGCCCTACGCTGCTTCACACCGTTGGAGGATCAATACCATGATGAAACCGATCACGCTCAGTGCCACCCAAGCGGCTATCGAAGGAATTCAACAATATATTCGGGATCACGGCCTCACCTCTGGTGATATCCTCCCCAGCGAAACTGAATTATGCGACGAACTCAATTGCTCCCGATCATCCGTGCGTGAAGCCATGCGCACACTGCAGTCTTTGGATGTGGTGGAGGTGCGACGGGGACAGGGGACCTTCGTGGCCGGCATGACCCTATCACCCATGGTGCAGGGAATGGTGCTGCGTGCCACCTTAGATCCGGACCATACCGCCGCCCACCTGCACGAGGTCATCGCCACCCGGGAATTTTTGGAACTATCGGTCGTTGATGAGCTCATGTCCACCCACACCAAGGAATCCCTGGATTCCCTAAACCAATTGGCATCGAATATGCGCACATCGTTTAGTGAGTACGGCAGTTTCATGGACGAGGATCAACAATTCCATGCGGCGCTGCTCAGCCCGGTGTCCAATGCGTTGATGCGGGAACTCGCCGGGGCCATGTGGCAGGTGTATGCGCAGCTCATCGACATTTGCGAGATCCCCATCACCATTGATGCGGAACGCACCATTAAAAATCATGAGAGCATCGTGCGGGCGCTACGAAATAAGGATGCTTCAGCATATCGGGAGGCTGTGCAGAATCATTACGCACCGTTGCGGGCAGCCATTGCCCAACTGTGACGCTACCGTGATGATTGTCCGCTGGTGGCCAGACGGATGAAGTCCGAAATGTCGAGTTTTTCACCCCGAAGCATGGGGTCGATCTGGGCGCGTCGTAGCGCTTCCTCCGCCTGACTTGCCGAACCATACATGCCCGATAAGGCTGCGCGCAATGTTTTACGACGCTGAAGAAATGCGGCATCAATCAGGGGAAACACCGTGTCACGCAGCGATAACGAATAAGGATGTGTGCAATCAATCGACACGAGGCCGGAATCAATTTTCGGCGCAGGCCAAAAAACATTTTTACCAATCGTTCCCGCCCGCCGCACCTGCCCATAAAATGCGGCCTTGACGCTGGGAACCCCATAAATTTTCGTGCCGGGCCGGGCCGACAACCGGTCGGCAACCTCCGCCTGCACCATGACCACAACCCGCGCAATGCTGGGGAATTCCGCGAGAAGGTGCAAAAGGATCGGCACCGACACGTTATAGGGCAGGTTTGCCACCAATGCCGTTGGTGGTGTCGACATGTCAATATCCTGGGGGGAAACCATTAGGGCATCCTGATTGCTGACGGTGAGCCGATCTGCATGGCCGGGAGCGAATTCGGCGACGGTGCGGGGGAGCCGGGCTGCCAGCCGGGGATCAATCTCAATCGCGGTGACCTTTTCGCAGGCGGTCACAAGCCCCAGGGTGAGCGACCCCAACCCCGGGCCAACCTCAAGAACATGCTGGTTGGTGGCGTCCGTGAACTGGGCGGTGGTGATAATCATGCGGACCGTATTGGGGTCGTGCAAGAAGTTCTGGCCCAGCTTTTTCGTGGGGGTAATGTCGAGTTCGCTGGCGAGTGTGCGGATATCGGCCGGTCCTAGCAGACGTGCAGTAGTCATGGATAGATAATCTACCTTCTCACCCAGGATTTTAGGCATAACCGCAAGACGTGGGGTTTGCAGTCAGCAGTATGTGTCAGGGGGACCGTTAGTGCCCGCTGGCGGTATGCTCCCTAATCAATAGTGATGAAATATGGTATTCATCATAATGATGGCGTCCGCTAGGATAAGAATAATGATGCGAGAAGTTACGGCGATTGCCCACGGGAAAGTCAATCTACATTTAGGGGTGGGGGCGCTTCGAGACGATGGCTACCATGAACTCGTCAGCATATTTCAATCCCTCGAACTTCGAGATGTTGTAACCCTCACCGAATCAGGCCCCAACACCGGGGTGGCCGGCCGGGTGGTTGAGCTCGAATGCGCCACCGCCGGGGTGCCCACGGATAACACCAACCTTGCCTGGCGGGCCGTCGACATAGTGTTTGGGCGATCCACGCAGCAACCGCCGGCGGTACGCATCACCATTACCAAGGGAATACCCACTGCCGGCGGCATGGCCGGGGGGAGCGCCGACGCTGCGGCCGCCCTCATCGCCGCCAATAAAATACTCGATAACGAGTTCGAATTGGGGGAATTATTAGACATAGCGGCAGACCTCGGCAGTGATGTGCCCTTCACCCTGGTGGGGGGCACCGCATTGGGCACCGGCCGGGGCGAACATTTAGTCCCCACCCTCTCAAAGGGCACCTACCACTGGGCACTAGCCTTCTCTCGTACCGGCCTCGCCACCCCGGCCGTGTTTCGCAAACTCGACGAACTAGGCCACACCCCCCACCTGGATGTGACCGCGCTGAGCCGAGCGCTGCGCACCGGGGACCCACACCAAGTCGCCCCCCTGCTGCACAACGACATGCAGGCTGCCGCCCTATCGCTGCAACCACAGCTACGCACAACCCTCAACACCGGCATGGCCGCCGGGGCGCTCGCCGGCATCGTCTCCGGGTCGGGCCCCACCTGCGCATTCCTATGCGAAGACGCCCGCGCCGCCCGGGAAGTCGCGGCGGAATTATCGCTCGGTGGAAACACCGCCGTTACATCCGGCCCGGCGCGCGGCGCCCACCTCAAAGGAGAATAAGTGGTTAACCTCATCAATCTGGAAAACGTAGACAAATCCTTCGGGCTGAAAACCCTGCTGCACAAGGTGAGCCTGGGGGTGCAATCCGGCGACCGCATTGGGGTTGTGGGGCTCAACGGCGGCGGAAAAACCACCCTGATCGAGGTGCTGACCGGGGTGGAACAACCGGATGCGGGCCGGGTGAGCCACAACTCGTCGCTGCGCATGGCGGTGGTGACGCAGCGCATGCAGCTCACTAGTACGGACACCATTGCGGATGTGGTGGTGGCGCCATTGGGGTTGGAAACCTACGAGTGGGCGTCAAATACCCAAGTGCGGGAAGTGCTTCACGGTTTGGGTATTGAGCGGCTGGGGTTGGACACCCCGGTGGGGCAGCTGTCGGGTGGGGAGCAACGGCGGGTGAATCTGGCGGCAGCATTGGTGCGGGAGTTGGACCTGGTGGTGTTGGACGAACCCACGAACCACCTGGACATTGAGGGTGTCCAGTGGCTTGCGGACCATTTGTTATCGCGCAAACTTTCGGTTGTGGTGGTGACGCATGACCGGTGGTTCCTGGACACCGTGGCGACCCGCACGTGGGAGGTACATGACGGCCAGGTGGATGCGTACGAAGGCGGCTATAACGATTGGATCTTCGCCAGGGCGGAGCGGTCCCGGCAGGCGGATGCCATAGAGCAGCGGCGGCAAAATCTGGCGCGGAAAGAGCTGGCGTGGTTGCGTCGGGGTGCGCCGGCCCGCACGTCGAAGCCCCGCTACCGGATTGATGCGGCGGAGGCCCTGATTGCCGCCGTGCCGCCGCCTCGGGATAAGGTTGAGCTCATGGCGTTTTCGCGGCAGCGCCAGGGCCGAATCGTGGTGGAGTTGGAGGATGCCCGCATTGACACCCCCGACGGTCGCCCGCTTGTCGACGATCTCACGTGGCGGCTCGGCCCCGGGGAGCGCATCGGCCTGGTGGGGGTCAACGGGTCAGGCAAAACCACCCTGCTGCGCGCCCTCGCCGGGGAGTACCCCCTGGCGGCCGGCCGCCGCATTGAGGGCCATACCGTCCGCCTGGGGTGGTTGCGGCAGGAACTCGACGATCTGGACCCCGACATGCGTCTTCTCGATGCGGTGGAGGAAGTGGCCAGCTATGTGCAGTTGGGGAAGAAGGAATTAAGTGCCGCCCAACTGGCGGAACGCCTCGGGTTCAGCCCGAAACGGCAGCGCACCCCCATCAAGGACCTGTCTGGTGGGGAGCGGCGTCGGTTGCAGCTCACTCGGGTGCTCATGTCCGAGCCGAATGTACTGCTATTGGACGAGCCGACGAACGACCTGGATATTGACACACTTCAGGAGCTGGAATCCCTGCTCGATAATTGGGCGGGCACCCTGGTGGTGATTTCCCACGACCGATATTTGATCGAACGGATTGCCGACTCCACCTGGGCGCTCTTCGGGGATGGGAAGCTCACGAACCTGCCCAAGGGCATTGATGACTATTTGAAGCGTCGTCACGCAATCGCCGCCCGCACGCCGGCGCCGGAACCCAAACCAGAATCGGAAAAACCCCGATCTGGTAGCGAAATGCGCCGGTTATCGAAGGAAATGGCCGCGGTGGAGCGGAAAATAGCGAAGACCCGTGACCAGCTGGCCACAGTGGAGGATGACATGGCGAAGTATGCCACCGACATGGACCAGCTTGTGGCCTTGGGTGCCCAGGCGGATGAGCTGAAACGCCAGCTAGACGAGTTAGAGACGCGGTGGCTGGAGCTGGGGGAGCAGTTGGAAGGGTAGTCTCGGTAACCATGATCCTTATCAACGTGAAATTCCGGGTCAAACCGGAGCATGCCGCCACCTTTCTCACCGACATTGACTGGTTCACCACCGCCACCCGGGCGGAACCTGGCAACCTGTTTTTTGACTGGTACCAGTCACCCGCTGACCCGGGGGAATTCCTCCTTGTCGAGGGCTTCCACGATGATGCCGCCGAACCCCACGTGAATTCGGAGCATTTCCGGCGTGCCTGCCGGGAACTGCCCGGCTACCTGGTGGAAACCCCCGAAATTATTAATACGCTCATTGCGGGGAAAACCGTGTGGGATCGCATGGCGGAATTTCAGGTAAAAAACTAGATTGAAGGTATGACGAAACGTAAACGGAAAAAGCCCGCCAAGCTGTCGAAGGAAGCCTATGAGGCCGAGCTGAAACGGCTCCAGGCCGAATTGGTGGAAATGCAACGGTGGGTGGTGGAGACCGGCGCCCGGGTTGTGGTGATCATGGAGGGCCGTGACGCCGCCGGGAAAGGCTCCGCGATTAAACGCATCACCCAATACCTCAACCCCCGCACCTGCCGGGTGGAGGCCCTGCCCGCGCCGGGAACCCGGGAGCGCGGCCAATGGTATTTCCAACGCTATGTGGAAAAACTGCCGACAAAAGGGGAGATAGTCATTTTTGACCGGTCGTGGTATAACCGCGCCGGGGTGGAGCGGGTCATGGGGTTCTGCACCTCTGAGGAGTACCGCAGGTTTTTACACCAGGCCCCCATTTTTGAGCGCCTGCTGGTTGAGGATGGTATTATGCTGCGCAAATACTGGTTCTCAGTGTCGGATGATGAGCAGATTGCCCGGTTTAAGTCTCGCCGGAATGATCCATTGCGTCGGTGGAAGCTGTCGCCCATGGATTTGCAGTCGATTACCCGGTGGGAGGATTATTCCCGGGCGAAGGATGAAATGTTTATCCACACGGATATTCCCTCCGCCCCCTGGTACACGGTGGAGTCGGAGGATAAGAAACGGTCCCGGATTAATGTGATCGCCCACCTGTTGTCGACGATCCCCTATGAGAAGATTGATCGGCCGCTGCCGGAAATTCCCGAACGGCCACAGTCTGATGGGTATGAGCGGCCACCCCGGTCGGATTTCCGCTATGTGCCGGATGTGGCCACCCAGTTGGAACGCACCAGGCAGAAGAAAAACGGCTAGGAGTCCAGGAGTTGCTGAAGCACCCGCACGACACCGTTTTCTTCGTTCGAGGGGGCGATATGGTCGGCGGCAGCCTTCAGTTTGGGGTGCCCGTTGGCCATGGCGTAGGAGGTGCCGGCAACGGCCAGGAGTTCGGCGTCGTTGAGGTAGTCGCCGAATGCCAGGGTTTGGGATAGCGGCACCCCCACCTTGGCTGCCAGTTCCTGAAGGCCTATGCCCTTGTTGATCTTCTTGTGGATGACGTCAATGCATTGGGTCCCGGATACGACGACGGCCAGGTCGTCGCCGGTGGCGTCTTTTAAGACGGTTTCCGCTGCCTCTTCTGGGTCGGTTTGGGTGAAGAGGGCCAGTTTAATCACGTCATCGTTGACGTAGTTCCGCACATCGTCGACCACGTTGAGTTTGTGGTAGTACATGGCGGTGAGCCGGGCGAATTCTTCATTGGTGTGACCCACGAATGCCCCATCGGCGCGGCAGAGTGTGACTTCCCACCCGACCTCCGGGTGTTCAGCGATGGCATCCAGCACCCGCATGGTTGCGGTTTTGTCGATGGTGGTCATAGAGACAATCTCACCATCGTGGTATATCAGGGCCCCGTTTTCCGCGATCACTGACACCGGGTGCGGTGCCTTTTCAAATATGTCGAGTATTGTCTCCAGCTGCCGCCCGGAGGCGGGGGCGAAAATAATGCCCTGCTCCTGAAGCCGGCCTAGCAGCGGCCAGAAATCATCGGAGATGTTTTTCGCATTGTCGAGCAGGGTTCCGTCCATGTCGCAGGTAATTAACCGAAATTGCATTAACTAAACCTTTCAATAACCAATCCCTTGAAGTGTACGGCAAAATAACTTTTTCCACACGCATCCCACCACGGCGACCACTGTGGAAAACTGGTACCATGACCGACCAACTCGTTATCGCCCGGCAGGAACACACCACCGGAGTTCTCGAACTCAACCGGCCCCGGGCGCTTAATTCCCTCACCTCCGACATGGTGCGCATCATCGACCATCACCTGGCCGAATGGGCGACGGACCCGCGGATCACCCAGGTGCTCATTTATTCTAATTCGCCCAAAGCCTTCTGCGCCGGCGGTGACGTGCGGCTCGCCCGGGAATATCTGCTTGCCGGCATTCCCGAACGCGCCGACGAATTCTTCGCTGCCGAATACGTCATGAACGGCAATATCGCCCACTTCCCCAAACCCTACATTGCGCTTATCGACGGCATCGCCATGGGAGGTGGTCTCGGCATCTCCGCCCACGGCAGCCACCGCATCGTCACGGAAAAAGCCCTGGCCGCCATGCCCGAAATGGCCATTGGATTCATGCCCGATGTGGGCATGTCCTACATGATGCAACACATGGTGGGAACATATGGTCGAAAATCCCCGGCCGTGGCCCGGTTCCTCGCCATTACCGGTTACCGGCTTAACCTCGCCGACATGCTCTACACTGGCCTCGCCACCCACTACGTTCCTCACCACAACCTTGACGCCCTCCACCGCGACATCATCCAACACGGCGTCGATAAGGCACTCGCCACATACCAAGAAACCCCACCAGAAAACCCACAGCTCAAAACCTATATTGACGATATTGAGACCGCGTTCGGCCACCCCACCTGGGA
>CAUVMZ010000044.1:0-17228 GCA_963552855.1 uncultured Corynebacterium sp.
CGGATCTGGGCGCGTTTTTCCCTCTGGCAAATGTTTAAGTTTAAAGTTAAGAGATAGTCTGATCCAAAAGCTAATTCTTCCCTAATGGAATTTATAAAAGAAGGCATGGTTATTGTGAAGCATTCATATGGTTTGGTGGCGACAATCGTTGCCGCCTCTTTGGTTGCTACTTTCATTTCGCCTACCACATCTATCGCATATGCACAGCCTGCTGCTCCTATAAATGGCGCTGGGGCTAGCACCACCAGCACTACACCCGAAAATCCTGAAGATAACCCTATCGGCACTCAGGGTGACCCTAATGCCCAGCCGGGGTCACCCAGCACGCAGCCGAAGGCTCAACCAAACCAGCCGAATGGCGCACAATCGGGCGCAAATCCCTCGGAGGGCAATAAAGCCGGTTCCGGCAGTTCGGGTGACAAGGACAAGATTGGGAGCGTCGATGCTGGATCGTCGCTAGCAGATAACCTGGCCAATAAGGATCGGGACAAGGAGGGCAGTCTAGAAAAGAATGGCAGCGCCAATAACGTGCTGCATGGCCCGAATTCCAAGACCGATGATCCTAAGGTCAAAGCGGAACCATCCAGTTATGGCCCATTCGCACATTTCCTGCGCACCATTCTAGCCAGTGGCACGAATGCTAAAAGCTCAACAGGTAAGGGGTTGAAGTTTTTATTGGGGTTGTTGAACCTTTTGGGTTTGGGGCATTGGAAGTTCCCGGATCGATTCCGGGATCACCATTCCGAGTATCCATTACCCACGGATGATTCAATCACGGAACTCAAGGTAGTGGACAAGCAGGATGAATTCGAAGGCCGGGTACAGCGGTGGTCGATTCAGTCACCAACGATGAAGCGCATCGTTGAAGTTGAGGTGATGGCACAGCCGAATGCTGCTACCCCAGCCCCAATGTTGTACCTGCTTGATGGGGTGAGTGCGCCTCGGGTGTCGGGATGGTTCGGTCCCGGCGATATCATTAACCGGCTGGGTAATGAGAACGTGACGGTGGTCGCCCCCACCCAAGGCAATGGTAGCTTCTATGCGGATTGGTCGAATACCGATCCGAGCCTGGGCTATATGAAGTGGGAGACGTTTATCACGGAAGAATTGCCGCAGGTTTTGGAGGCCCCACAAGCCGATTCACGCATTAATTTCAATGGCAAGCGCGGCATCGGCGGGCTGTCTATGGGCGCATCGGGAGCGGTTCGAATTGCTGCAAAGAACCCCAACTTATTCCATGGCGTGTTCGGCCTGTCGGGTTGCTATTCCACGGTGTCGCAGTTTGGTCGGACCACGATTGAGAGCACGATTAAGGGCCAAGATGGTACCCCATCCAATATTTGGGGGCCGTTTGGCAGCTCGGAGTGGCGGGCTAATGATGTGACATTGCACCCTGAGGGGTTGCGGTCCATGCCGGTGTTCTTGTCTAATGCCAGCGGTAAAATCACGAAGGAGCAGCTCCAGAAGGACAACGGGTTGCCGTTCTATGACACGTCGTTGGGAGCCACATTGGAGCATGTGACGCTGGAATGCACTAAGGATTTGGAAAAGGTCATGGATCGTAATGGTATGACGAATAAGAAGGTTGTGTATATTCAGTCGGGTATTCACCGGTGGAATGACACGTTTACCAGCCAGATTCTGCCTGCATGGGAGTATTTAAAGCCGTCATTGCAATAAGCTTATCGACGCAAAAACCGCCCGCCCCCGTAAACCCCGGGGCGGGCGGTTTTTGATATTCCGCGTAGGTTCTAACGCTTGGAGTACTGCGGTGCACGGCGGGCCTTGTGCAGACCGGCCTTCTTGCGTTCCACAGCACGGGCATCACGGGTCAGGAAGCCAGCCTTCTTCAGGGCTGGGCGATCTGCCGGATTATAAATGTTGAGGGCCCGGGCGATAGCCAGTCGGAAAGCACCTGCCTGACCGGTGGGGCCACCACCGGTGAGGTTAGCGTGAATGTCGAATTGGCCATCACGGTCGATGAGCACCAAAGGTGCTTTGATGAGCTGCTGGTGCAGCTTGTTGGGGAAGTATTCTTCCAGGGTACGACCATTGCAGACGAATTGGCCGGAGCCTTCCACCATGCGCACCCGGACGATAGCGCGTTTACGGCGACCAACGGTTTGGATAGGGCCTTCGTGGTAGGTGGGCAGTTCTGCCTCAACCTTGGTTTCGGTAACCATGATGTCACCAATAGTGTTGGTGAATTCTTCGGTCGCAACGGCAGCGGCAGCAATGTCAGCTGCATCGGCATCAAAGTTTTCGGTTACGTTATTGTCACTCACTGGGCCACCTGCTTGATCTCATAGGTTTCTGGCTTCTGGGCAGCATAAGGGTGCTCGGAACCGGCAAACACGTGCAGCTTCTTGACGGAGGCACGGCTGAGCCGGTTGTGGGGCATCATGCCCCGGATGGATTCTTCAATCACACGAGCCGGGTGCAGTTCCAGGGACCGGCCGAGGGTCATGACCTTCAAACCACCCGGGTAACCGGAGTGACGATACCGGAACTCACGTTCTCGCTTATTGGACGAGACACGCACCTTGTCGGCGTTGATGATGATGACATTATCGCCACAATCAACGTTGGGGGTGAAATATGGTTTACGCTTGCCGCGGAGCAGGTCAGCTGCGGTTACAGCCAGGCGACCCAGCACCACGTCAGTGGCATCGATGACATACCACTTACGGGTAATGTCACCAGCCTTGGGGTGATAAGTAGACACTGAATGACTCCTTTTAAGTCTGTCTAGAACTGCCAGCCGTTATGCGTGTGAAGCCGGTATCAGAAATCGGCGGCCGGTGGAGACCCGATTTCGGCGTGAAATCACACAGATTCACAATCCTATATCAATGCTGCTTAAATGCCAAAGTTGTGGTACCGGAAATCGAAATATTGAGGTTTGGCATTACCCACCGCAATACCGCAAGCACGGGCTCACGCTCATTCATCGACTGTCACCTTCGACTGCCGCCAAGGGCGGGTAGGGGTTGAGAGCCTGTGCTTGTGGCATTGCGGCGGGTAGTGCGACGTTCACCGGTGCCAACCTGGAGTCATCGGGGTGATTGGGAACCCGCATAGGACTTTAGGTGGCACCGCAGATCATCATGATTCCGGCATCAGCCATGACGCCGTGGGGATTTATCACCATGACCTGACGTCCCTCGGATCAGGAGGATGAGGACACCATCGGGCTAGCCCCAGGACGAGGTGGCGGCCCGATTCACATCGCTCATGTCATCGTTGCCGTTTCGTACTGTCCGGGCGATGGTGTCCAAGATTGTATTTAGTTCATCAGCCGAATGATCCCATTTAGCTTGTGCTTCTTGGTAGGCGGTAGATGAGGATCCTTCCCAGGCAGAAACCATGGGTTGGATTTGTGATTTGAGGGTATGCAGTAGCGAGCCGATACGGCTGGCTGTGGTTTGGATGTCCGCGGCGGCAGCGTCGATTTCGCCGAAGCCGTATTTAATGATGTCCATGGTTACTCCTTGAATGTAGATTGATGAGAGTCTGATGATGGGGCACTGGAGGGGATCGATGCCCCATCATCACGTGGTTGGGCCAACTTCACGCTGATGGCAAATAATTCGATGGGAAGCCATCATGGTGACCGTTAGCAAGGTTGGTGTGTTCTGCAATGTTGCGTCGATTGCCGCAGGTGATGTGTGGTATTGGGGTGCCTATCAGTATGGGTTATAAGACCAGTCCGCCTCCCACATGGTTGAGTGATTGCACATTGCTGGTTTCCACGTTTTCGAAGGCGCGAGCATTGGCGCGAATGTTTTCGCTGATGCTCGTGAGTGCATCGCTTAAGTCTTTGGCATTGGTGTCCCACCGTTGCATAAGCTCGTCAAAGGAGGCTTGGGCTTGGCCACTCCAGGCGCCGCGGAGGCCATCAACCACGCCACGGAGGCGGGATAGTTCGGATTGCACCTCACTATTGGTGTTGTCGACCTGTCCGGCGGTAGTGACCATGACGTCGGCTTCGGTGCGGAAAGTATTGCTCACTTTCGTTCCTTTCTATTGAATCGGTGTACATATAGTTGGACTGAAAAATCCCAGTTTTGGGCTAGTGACGGATGGTGAGTGTTTCGGCAGCCTTCCGGCAAGTGGCGCGTTGCGGCAGGTTCGCGGCGGCTGTTCGGGTGTGACAGCCCAGCGAAAAAACATGGCCAGCATCGATCCACACAATCCAGTGGACGGTGGAACCATCACCGGGGTTTTCGATGTAGTTTTTCTCCTGGCCGCGGCCGATTCCTAATGATTCGGCGGGGGTGAGGGTGGGATCACCATTGATTGTGGCGTCGAGTTCAGCAAATATTGCTGTTGGGTCGGCATCGAAAAGCGGGTCGATGGCCATGGTGACCCGCAGGTTTTCATCAGCGCCACGACCAATGAGCATGCCAGGTTTGTCGGGCTGTTCCTCAATGCGGTAATCGTGCGGCAACCCTACCTGGATGTTTCCGTGCTCCATCGTGATGGTGCCGGCATTGCTTGTCGACGTCGATTTCTGGGGGACGGCCGCAAGCTGGGACGTTGGGGACGGACGCGCGCTGACCTGCGGGAGTGCGGGTGGCGGCGAGCCCGGACCGACCGCCCACAGGGACACGCCACAGATCAGCACAATGACACCGGCTATAGCGAGGTAAAGGTAAATATTGCCACGGGTAGCTTCCGGGGAATTCGGACGGGAAATCCGGGGGAATACAGATGTCAGCGATATGTTATCAACATCACATGATTCCGATGCGACTGATGGCGACGTCTGTAACGCTGAATCCTCATAGTTATCATCAATACCATCTGAATCGTAAGTCACATCACTATCATCAGTAACATCATCATCGTAATAATCATAATCACCATCGGTCATATCGGCGGGAGTGGTATCAATGTCGGATACCACCGTGACGTTTTCTGCTTGCAACCCCACAACGAGGTTGTAGCAATATTCCTCCGGGCCTTTGACCTGGATGGTAACGTTCGGCCATTGGGCATGCAACTGCCCCCTGGCCTCTGCTATTACATCAGCTACCTGCGTGCCGGCAACAATGCCGCTGCCGGTCAGATCATAGCGGTAGTTATCAGTCTCCCCTTCGAATACGATGGCGGTTTCGTAGACGAGAATGGTGAGGTCAATGGGAGCGCTCATGATGCTTTCGCCTCCGCGGTCTCTGGCATGTCGACCGCCGCAATCTGGATGAGGCCTTGCTGCGTGCCATGGTGGATCATCACACCCCGGCCGGGTGGTTGTGGCTTCAATCGCGCCCCAAACAGTGGCCCATCGTCCTTGTCTGCGTCCAGCACAAGAATGAACGGCGACTGGTCCTTGATCTCGGCCAGAAATGGCTGGAAGAGAGCTCGCACACAACCGCCGGATTTGCGGGTAATCACCACGTGCAGCCCCACGTCCCGGGCATGCGGCAGCACCGACAACAGTGGCGCAAACGCCATGTCAGCCACCAGGTCCAAGTTGTCAACAATGAGGAAGATATCGGGCCCAGTCCACCAAGAACGGTCTTTTAACTGTTGCGGCGTGACCTCGGCTGATGGTAGGCGCTCCTCCAGGGTAATTTTCATCGCTGCCACGAGTTTCTCGGTTTCTTGGGTGCTGGCACTGTAGCCAGCCAACATGTCCGGGTCAATGGCCCCCAGGTGACTGCGACGGTGATCAATGACCACAAGTCGGGCGCGTTCCCGACCAATCTGGGTCAGGCCAGCAATGATTGTGGATATGAGCGTCGACTTCCCGGATTCCTGCGCTCCAATGCACACCATGTGTTGGCTAGCAAGATAATCCCAGTTCACGGCCCCAAGTCTCGGTCCGCCCACCCCCAATGGCACGGAATGACGCTCGGGGTCCAGCGGTGGCAGGTCCGCGAGTATGAGATGAGTTGGTAGGAGTTTGAGACGGGGCACCGGCGGCTGGTCTGCAACCAGGGAACGCGCTATGAAGGCAACATCCTGTTGGGCAGATAACGCAATCAACATGGTTTCGCCACTGCTTGTCAGCCCTCGTCCGGGCAATGCCGGCACCTTCAGCTGTGCTTTGCGGTCGATCAGGGAGTCCATAGGCTCCCCCAGCTTGGTTTCTATACGCTGTGGGATCAGGTCACGGATAGCCGGCCGTACCACGGACCATCGGGTTGCGGTGAGCACTAGGTGGACACGGGCTGCTAAGCCGTCAGCGGCGATACGACCCAACTTTTCCATGAGATCCTCATGATCCCCGTGCAGCACATGCCAGCCGTCAACGATGAGGAAGGTATGCCGCGATTCCGGCTGGTCAATAAACCCACACACCTCATCAATGATGCGCGCGATCTTCTCGGTGTCATGTTGGTGGGCAACACCTGCAACATGGGGCAAAAGCGATAATGATTCCAGATTGTTACCAGACAGATCGAGAATATAAAACCGCAGGTAATCGGTGGTATGGGTACAGGCAAGCGCCAATATAATGGTACGCAACGCGGTAGTTTTTCCAGTCTGGGGACCGCCACAGATTGTGGCATGCCCCTGTTGGCCGGAGAAGTCCAGCACATAGGGATCTTGTTGTTGCAGGAATGGGCGGTCAATCCGGCCAATGGTTGCGCATAATGTGTTGAGAGTGGCTGGCTGCGTGATGATATCGGTCAGGGGGATTGCTGCCGGCAGTGGCGGCAACCACATGGTATGGGCGCTCTGGTGCCAAGAGCGCGCCACCACCTGGGCTGCCGCCACAAGGGCGTCGACAAGTGTGCCTCGCGGGTCGGGGATCAGCGCATCAGTAGTAATCGGAGCGGTTTCGGATGCATAGCCAGACCATAGTGACACGTGGGGTCGGTTGCCCAATGTCGTACCGTCGCAGGTGGGTTTGGGGCGCATGAGTTGCCCGGACACATAGGCAGTTTGGAAGCAGATAAGCTGTTCAGCGTCTGTTTTAAGAAAACCCATCCCGGGTTTACTGGGAAGATGGTAGGCGTCGGCCACACCAAGCACCTGCCGCGATTCCACCGCGGAGAAGGTTTTCAACCCGATCCGGTAGGACAGGTGCGACTCTAAGCCACGAAGTTTGCCCTCTTCCAGGCGTTGCGACGCCAACAAGAGGTGCACGTGCAGCGATCGGCCCAGACGCCCAACCGCGGCAAAGAGCTCGCCAAACTCATTATGTTGGCCTAAAAGTTCGGAGAATTCATCGAGGATAATCAACAGTGCCGGCATGGGCTCCCATTCGGGATGGTCGCGCAATCGAGCTGCCTCATACTCATCCACGTTGGGAAAATTTCCCATCTTGCGCAATAGCTCCTGCCGCCGATTCATCTCCCCCGAAATAGCATCGTACATGCGTTCGACGAGCACAGATTCATCAGCCAGGTTGGTAATTACCGCCGAGGTGTGCGGCAAGGCATCTAAGCCCAGGAATGTGGCACCGCCTTTGAAATCCACCAGCACAAAATTAAGGGCATGTGGCGGATGCGTTGCGGCCAACGCCACCACGAGCGTACGTAGGAGCTCGGACTTTCCCGACCCGGTGGCGCCAATGCATAGTCCATGCGGCCCCATACCACCATGCGCGGCCTCTTTAATATCCACGATGAGGCTGTGCCCATCACTATCGCACCCAATGGGAACGCTCAGACGCTGTTCACCCCGCGGCTGCCACAAACGTTCGAGAGTCTGTGGAGTGAAATCGGGCACCCCCAGCAAGGCCAAGAGTCCGGCATGGCTGTTGCGTGAATCAGTGCTGGGGCGGGAAAAGGGTGCAAGCTTTCGGGCAAAGAGCAGTGCCTCAGCCTCAGTCAGACCGTCGGGAACACCAAGTTCTTCATCCGCATCTTCAACATGCACGATGAGTTTTTCGCCCACGGTAAACGATAGACCATCTTCTATGACAATCTCAGACAACGCAGGCGTGCTGTTATTTACGGTTATGATAACGGTCCACTCACGTTGCGATAGCAGCTCTTCCAGCTGCGAGGTCGACACGGTACCGTCGATCACTAACACAGTATAGGGCACCTTATCTAGCGCAATTGGGTTCGTGTGCGGTAACCACTTGGCCCAGGCCAGACCCGTACCATGGGCCGCAATTCCCACGGTGTCTGGACCATGGCATAGCGCAAGCTGACATATAATAGCTCGTGCCAATGCCAGGGCAGCATCCCCAGACCCAGCGCCTTCAGACGGGGCATCTCCGGCTGGGGTTTCTTCGGACAGCGCCAGAGCGTCGAAAGCTAAAAGTTGCACCACAATGGGCATGTCCGGCAGGAAACTCACGGTGTTCACGGCCTGCCTGAGGCTCACCGCGCACACCGGTTCTAGGTCTTCGGCAACCCCGGGATCCCCCACGTCGATAGGGGTGCAAAGGTCGGCAATACCCAACCCTAACCGCACAGTCATGGTATCCATATCACCATCGGACCGCTCCCACATTCGGGTCGTACCTATGCGCGAACCAAGCTCTTTAGGATCCGGGTAATTATATAGCTGATGCGCTCGTTGCTCCCCGGCATTCTGGCGTGCGACCTCCCGCATCAACCCCAAATGTCGAAGGTATGTGCGACGAATTTCGTCGGTGTTTTCTCCGGGCGGCGGGCTAAACATCATAAATACGCTCATGAGCATCATGAGGGGAAAGACTAGCGTCATAGGGTTCAGTTGGCCGCCCATCATAAACATGAACCCGACCATGGACAAAGCGGCAATAACCATGACGATGGGCATGATGAGCCGCATCATGGGGATCGGCTGGGGTTTCGGCGCCTCAGGTACCGGCTCTGGGGTGATAACCCCGGTGGGTAGCGGTGGTGCGGACTCCCGTTCGCTAGTGGTAATGGGTGGCACAATGGTACCGGCCACGGGGTGTTCGTGTGCGGGAATAATGGGAGGTATTGATCGCGCCGGCGGCGACTCTTCCGCCCTCACCGTTTCCGGTTGCGGCGGCATATCTGGCAGGTCCGGTTCTTTTTGCCGGTGCCGACCACCACCGTTTAATGTCGGTCGCACAAGGCGAAAAGGCGGTTTGAGCTCTGTTGATGCGTGGATTGTCTGAGTCATGGTCTCCCCTGTTTGTGTACGCATGCGCATCATGAACATCCACGTCGGGTTTTACCCAGGGGTGCGCATGATACGTACACGCAGTTCTATTGGGAGTCCACCTCACGATCCCCATCAAGAGTGGACACAAAACTGATTATAAGCCCAAATACCTTAAAATAAATTGTGTTCTTTCTCATAATGTTGATAGACGAATTTCACAGCTTTAAGGGTAGACAGATAAGAAAAATAGCGCCACAATGGAAAAGAACATCCTGTTACCGCTTGTGGGTATGCACACCGCATGGGGATGCGCTCAGCATTACCCCCAAAAGATAGCATGAATGTTTCTGAGGTAGTCGATTGGGAATTCCTCGCTTTTACCCATGTTCCCACCCAGTTTTCCCAGATTTCACCATGACTACCATCAACGCCGCCCACGCCCTTCGGCTCACCGTGCGCATCGAGCTTTTCGACGTCTCTACCAGCATAGACCTCACCATTCCAGCCAGCAGCAGCTTGGCAGAAATAATTGACGAAATCCTGGCCATCGCCAACCTTCCCACTAACCCTGCACCATGGTGCGCCACCACCGTGGCAGGACAGGAACTCGATCCAACCATCCCCCTGGCCCAATGCCACCTCACCCAGGGCGACATCCTGGTCATCGGCCCCATTACCGAAACCCCAACCCCAATTGTGCGGGATGCGGCAGAACTCCTGGAAAACCTCACCCAGGCCAGTCCACCACCAATCGGCACAGTCTTCTGCGCCGGGTTGGCTGGACTATTAGGACTCATACTCTTAGTGGTGACCCTACCTGGATTACCACTCATACTGCGGCTACTCACCCCAGCGGTAGCAACTCTCGCTATGCTGCTTTGGACACGCAAGCTCTTCTTTGCCCCCATCACCATCGGTGGGGTCAGCCTCACTGCCCTCATAGTCATAGCCGGCTCCCCAACCCTGCCGACAGGGGCGCACATGAGCGATAGTCAATTTGCCCGCATGTGGGCACTAGCATGCGCGTGTGCAGGCATTGTCTTGATCGTTGGCACTCTCCTGCTCAGGTTTATCACCCCGCATGTCCCCACCATTAGCGCACTCATCACCATTGGAAGCAGCCTCATTCTCATGGCGCTGGGTGCTTGCTTCTATCATCCTCCGCTGATAGCGCTCACCGATCCTACCTGGTCATGGTTGGTCAATGCGGCTGCCCTCGTGGTCGCAGTAGGGATAATCACGCTGGCGTTTTCGCCCCTCTTATCAATCAAAATCGCCGGCGTCCGAGTCCCACAACTCCCCACCTCTGGGCAGAATTTATCAATATCAGACACGAACCCGACAGACACCCCACACCGGGCTCTCCTAGCCCAACACATCCTCGACGGAATCATGATCGGGCTCGGTTGTGTCCTCAGCCCAGCAATAATCGTGGTATGCGGCTGGGCGCCACAACGAAACTTCAGCTTTGCTCTAGCTGTCTGCATGTGCCTCAGCCTTGTCGTACACGCCCACCGGCACCAGGGGTCGCCCCGCACCTGGTCGCTCTGGATCCCAGCCATGGCGGCAGCATGTGGCACTGCGATATCGGCAAGCCCCCACCTCATAGATGACACCGCACCACCCGCACATCCTGGCCTCATCATCGCAGCTTTTCTCGTGTCCACCATAGTATTCACCGCCCCGGGCTGGGCAAAGCACCTCACCAATTTGGAACCCACTACAGTGGTTTGGGTTGAACGCGCCGAGCTACTCAGCATTGCTGCTTGCCTCCCCCTGTCCCTCCATCTCGTCGGCCTATTCAGCCTGCTTCGTGGGATAGCATTATGATTCGCCGACTTCTCGCCGCGCTATTCCTATGGGTATTAGCTATCACCATAACACCACCGCCACCAACAAACGCGGCAGACTCACCACCAACCACCTCGACGCCGAATACGGCACCAAAACGCCCAACGGACTGTGCCACGACATTCGCCGCCAGTTCAGATCTCATCAAATACCAAGCTGCTGTATCCGATCACTATCGTGACGCGCACCAATTCGCCACTGGGATGGGTGTCACCATAGGTATCATCGACACCGGCGTCGCACCACACCCCCGACTACCACCAATCACAGACGGCGGCGACTTTCTCGAACCCAAGGCAGGCGCCACCGTTGACTGCGATGCCCACGGCACCATCGTCGCCGGTGTCATCGCAGCCCACGACACCGGAGACGGTATTGTAGGCGTGGCCCCAGATGCCACAATCATGTCACTCAGGCAAACCAGCTCCCAATCCAAGGAAACCGACACCGGTGGCACACTTGCCACCCTCACCACCGCCATCAACGCAGCCATCGACAAAAAGGTGCAGGTCATCAATATTTCAGTGGTATCCTGCCTGCCGCCCGGCGCGCCACCGATCGACACCCGAGAATTCGATGCAACAATACAACGGGCTGAGGAACACGGGATCATTATCGTCGCTGCGGCCGGTAATATGGGGAACAACTGTCAGCAAGGATCCGTGGTATATCCGGCGCATCACACCATGGTGGTCGGGGTGACCGCCACGAATGATTCTTACCAACCGACAGACTATTCTATCGAATCACCCCACCCCACGATTAGCGCCCCGGGAACGGTCTATGCGGGTTTAGATCCGCTCGGCTCCGGGTTGAGCACGGGAATAGTGCAACACACCACAGTGTTACCGTTTGAAGGCACGAGTTTTGCTGCACCCATGGTGACCGGCACGGTAGCGCTATTGCGGCAACGACACCCGTCGGCCAGTGCTCAGCAGATTCGAAACATGCTGTTTGCCAGCGTGGATCCGAGCAATGGCACATTAGACATTGGTCGGGTGGTGCGGCATGTGATGGAGACGCAGCCGCCCGCACGAGTGGTGGCGGTCAATGCTCAGCCGAAATCGTCTCCCATACCCATATCTCAAGTGGGGTGGATTATGGGAATAGTTGTGGTAGTAGGTCTGGTGATTCTCGGATTAAGGCTTCGAACACAACGTCGAAAAGCGTGATGTTACATCACCGCATGCATGACTGGATCGAGCATGGAAAACCCACCCATTCGCCACACCACATAAGCGGTCAAACCAACAATTGCCCACACAAAAACAAAGCTAGTTGTGGCAAAGGAATAGCGGAAGGCTCTGGAGCGGCTTGCATACCAGGCGGTGACGTGCTCATATTCCCTAATCCCCCAGGAAAGCAGGCGGGTGGCCCAGTGAAGCTCCAGGCTGAGAATGGCAACACCAATAAAAACGATAAGCCAACCGGGACCGGGAAGTGGGATAGCAATGATGCCGATAATGACGACGAACCAGCCGATCATGAGAACAGCTGGTCGAACCAGAAAACCGAGGCGTTTCTGCTTCATGTGATCGTGGTAGCGGGTGATTCCGTCTAATTTTGTTGCGACTGCTTCATGCATGGACGACATTAAGCAACCACCTCACTTCCAGTTGAATGACACGCCCACTTTCTTTTCAACTTACTTGTTTATATCACATTTGGGTATAGAGATGCCCAGTTACCAGCAAAATCACAGGACATGGCCACTGGGATATATGTCACCATGGGTCGGTTTTTCTTGTCGAGATCCACGATACGTGGTGGCTAATATAATGGTTGAAGTGCCTGCTGTTTACTCAATGTCGTTCCCGAAGGCAAAAGCCGCAACACATCCCAACTAATCGAATAAAAATGCGATATCCCTAATGCTGCAGCGGCTTCCCGATTCTCTACTTGATGCCGCAACCCGTGGGCCGACACCACATGGATGCCGCTGCCGGTATCCACACCCACCGCCCAGCCGGGGCCGACAAAATGCGTAGCTACCGCTTTACCTGCTAGCGCCACGGCCTCACCCCATACCGGTTTACCCTCAATGAGGGGAGCTATTTCCACCCCACCGTGTTCCGCTACGCATAATGGTTGCGCGGTGGGATCAACCCAGATCGGCACCAGATCTGGCAAAGGAAGATCCGTTAATGTTTTCGAATCAGGGTTTGTGCCTAGTTCCATAGCGGTGCCGTCCCGCATGTGTATCCCAGCATCCAACAGGATATCGGCCTGGATCGGAGTCAGGTGCACCACCCCATCGGCAGTTCGCGCCCAGAGCTGTGGATTATTTGCGCCGGGGATGCGAAGGATTTCCAGAATGCCGGTTGGTATGGCTGCGGGTGGTTTTTCGGCGATGGCGGAGAACACTTGTGGTGGTGGGCTCCAACGTGGTGTGGTTGGGGTGATGTCTAGTCGATGGCGAATATTCCGGCCATCTGGCGTGTCAGCGGGTGGGAGGAGTCTGCGACCATCGGCGGTGACCAGCCATTCAGCTTGATCTACTAGGCCCACTATGGCGTGGTCTGCGGCGAGTCGCTGGAATGTAGGGGTTGTTTGGTTGGTGTCTGCCGGATTGGCACCGGTTTCCTGCATGATGACAGTGATTTGGCTCAGGGCAGCGTCTAGCCGGTTTACTGGTTTCGTCGTGGTGTGGCAGGCATGGGACAGGAGCTTTTGGGTTGCAGTGTCTGGGGGTGCGATGAGTCCTGGCGCATCTACGATCCCAATGGGAATGGCTTTGGGGAGATTTTTGAGAACAGTATCGCTGCCGGTATGAATATTGGCGGCTTCGCCAACGATGAGTCGAGCGCTGGCTAGGTTTGCTACTGGGTGGAGTTTATTGTCGATCCGAACGTAGAGTTGGCCGCTTTCCGCTTGGATAATGGCCGCATCACCGGGGTCGATGGCGGGTTTAAATATTGCCATAGCAAGGGCGCCGAGGCATATGAGCGCAGTAGCAGCGAGACTGAAGATGTGTGCCCGGTTGCGAGTGGCAAGTGGGTCGTGGATCATGCGAATGTCGCCGAGAACGAGTCCGTGTTCCAGGCGTCGAATGAGGAATTTGTGTCCAGATATTTGGGCTTTAGTGGTGGGTGTGATGCCCATGTTAGCCTGCCTTGGGTGTAGGCGGCAAGCGGCGCAGAACGACCATCATCCCATCGTTTATGGTGGTCATGTGATTTTAGATTACCAAACCTGCACTGGGTTTTGCAGGTTCACCCCTGTTAGCGTCACACAACTTGGTGTAGGCTGACTGCCGACCTGTCGCATCCTTGTCGGTGGTTTTCTGCGCACCTGATCTGAGCTTGCACCCACCCTTTTCTCACAAGCATCCGTAGGCTCCTCGTACCGCCCCAGAGAACTCCAGCTCAGCAATTCTTCTACTATCGCGGCCTGGATGGTAAGGCGTTGCCTAACCCATGGTGAAGCTTCGTTCTACCGCTTAGCCACCCCATCCCACACAAGTATCATAGGTGCTGAGCTGGAGTTCTCATTAGCCGCAGGTCTTTTAGACACCCGGCAAAAGCACTGAACCGTACTGAACCGTAAAATATAGCTCAGCACTTGCGATACCCCAGCGCTATGACGCATCCAAGTACATCTCAGGGGTATGCCACCCGGTAAAATACTTGTTACCATGCTTGCTACCACAACCACTCCGGAACCCAAGCTAGACTTTACCGATCCAGTACCCGGTTTCCGGCACCCTAAAACACACAACTCCAGCTCAGCACTTATGACGCTGGATCACCACCAACCTGGCAGCCCTTGGCAGCCCTAGACCCTACCAAGCACCCACCCACCAGACGCCTACCGAGCTGGGCAGCCACCACAATGAGCGCCGCCCCTCAACATCAGACAGATAACACACGCAACGCAACCGGCAGCACCGACGCCAAGAACTTAGAACCGAAGGGTAGCTTTCTCATTATGGGCGTAACCGTTATCAAGACGCCGTCGCCTGGCCTCTTTCTCCGTGAGATCAAGGCTACTTTTCTCCGAGTACTTATTCGACTTATCGTCAGTGCCCCCGCTCTTGGGAGTGGCAGGACTCTTCCCTTTCGCATCATTCGCATGGGGGGCAGCATCCGGTTTTGACGGCCGGTGATAGCAAGGCTTCGGCTTGGTAACCATATTCTGCTCACCAGTTTCCGGGTCATATTCCACCTGGGTGATCTCCCCCGCGGCCGCGGCGGCCTTACCATCAGCCGAATCCTTGGGGCACTGCGGCACCGGTAATTGGCTGGGTGTCGGGCCAGACTCACGCATGCGGGTCAATTCAGCATCCTTAAACTTTGCGTTCACCGCATAGATCCGGATTGAATTCTTCTGATACACCAAGGTCAAACCGGGAGCCTTGTCCAGCTTGGCCGACATTTCCAGATTGCTTTGTTGGAACCACCAGAAATTTGGTGGGGAAAGCATAATAAAGTTCACACCCAGGTTTTCTGCCGCAAGATCTGCCTTATTGCGCTGGTCGGGATCACCATGGTTGCCGGCGCCAATGAGATAGGCGCTGTCGCGGAGAACATGGCTAGGGGCACCAGGCTTTGCGGACACCCCATCATAGTGGCGGGCCAGCGAGGGCAGCTTATTATAGGCGTACATCCAACCATAACCGTCAGCACTATTGCCAAAAATGATACCGTCATAAGCGTGCGGTTGCTTGGCCAACCAGTTGAAAGCATCACGGTCATCTTTGGTCACCATGCGGCTTTCGTACATTGATTCGATCGCCCACCGGGAGCCTTCCCTCACGGAGTAGCTGGCCCACGGCACGATGAGCGAGGTAATCCACACGGCAGCAATGGTTGATAGGCAGACGGAGGCGACACGCCATATTTTATTGCGCACAAACCCGGCAAACACGAACCGAATGACTACCGCCACCCCGACACCACAGTAGGCGAAGAGGAACATGGCTACGGGAATCACCAGACGGTGCGCGGTACCATAGTGCAGGCCACCGATGATATTGAGCAAGCCGCCCCAAGGGTCGGGGAACATCGTGAGGGCATTCATGGTGATGAGCGCGGAGAAAATCAGGAAAAGTATTCCCCACACATTGCGCCGCCACACAAGGGCCACAACCATGCCAATCACCGCAAACCACAGGAGATACGTCCAGTCAGTAAGCCCGAATTCGCCCACATGCCGGGTGCGCATCCAGAAGGTTTTGATGAACGTTTCCTTGCGGGAAAGATCTTCAAACGCGGTAACGGATTGGACGTCTTCGGACTGGCCAAAACCAGATTTTAGTTGGGGCCAGAGCAGCAACACCGCAATGCCACCAGTGGCGGCGAGCAGCCCGAAGTCCCGAAGCCTGGCCATGGTGCCGGCCACCCATTTATTGGTGCGCCAGCCACTCCAGATGCGGGCACCGGCCTGACGTGATTTCCGCGCCGGGTGCTCCTGCTCTTCCAGCTTTGGCTGCGCAGATTCCGATTCGGGGTCCTGATCTGGCTTGGTAGTGGCAGTATCCGACGTGGTCGAGCCCTCCGCAGGAATCGAGTCCGCCGGGGTCCACCATTGGCGCACCGGACGCCACAGCTGGCCGAATAGCCACCAGAATCCCACCAAGAACACCACGACAGTGATTGGGGCTGGGTGTGCGATCGCCACCCCCATAAACCCCATGACGCTGGCAAACATGCGGACCGGCACCGCCGGAATGGACGTGATAAGGACCGCAACGATGCCAGTCATAGAAATGGCCCCAAGGTACGGCCACATGCCCACATACACGGGGATCCAATACAGCACCGGGGTGGCAATGACCATGGCGGCCGAGAATCCTGCGGCGATCTGGGCAGTGAGCCCCCGATTACCCACGAGTCGCCAAGCGATCAGCCCAACCGACAGGGGAATGGTGACCGACGGCAGAACAATGGTCATCCAGTTGATTGCCTGGATGGGGGTAAATCCCTCGTAGCGGGCGAGTAATGCGGTAGCGGCATGCCACCCAGAGGGGTAGAACAGTTCCTGATGACCGTCAATGTTGTGGGCTTCACCCATGCGGGTGGAGTCGGCGATGCCGCGTTCCAAAATGAATCGGACCTCGCTGGCGTGCCAATGCACATCCCACCCCTGCACGATCGAGGAGAAATCGTGTTTCAGCCCCTGATATATCTCCAGGAGCCGGCTGGTATACGTTCCAGCCCCCACGATAACGCCGGCCAGCGGTAGAATCCATCGCGGATCAAAAATACCCCCATTGGTGAATATTGGCAGGTCATACCAGTGTTCTTCATCGCTTGTCGACGGTTTCCCCTGGGGGGATTTCCACCCTGGTATCCGGGATCGCAACCACCCCACCAGCGGGTTGGTTGTGGCAGGTGTGGGGGCGGGTTTTGGGT
>CAUVMZ010000045.1:0-16993 GCA_963552855.1 uncultured Corynebacterium sp.
TTCGCCGAGGCCGAAACCTACCGGTATAACCCCTTCGACCTGACCAAAACCTGGTCACACAAGGACTACCCCCTCATTGACGTGGGATATTTCGTCCTCAACCGGAATCCGGTGAATTATTTCGCCCAGATCGAACAGCTCGCCTTCGACCCGGCCAATCTGGTGCCGGGCGTGGGCCTGTCGCCCGACCGTATGCTCATGGCCCGGGCTTTCGCCTACGCCGATGCCCACCGCTATCGGATTGGCCCTAACTATCGGCAGTTGCCGGTCAACCAGCCGGTGCATCCGGTGAATACCTACGCCCACCAGGGGCCGATGGCCTACCAGTTCAATCCCGCCTCGGCGCCGGTCTACACCCCCAACCGGTTCGATAAGGGCGCCGGCTACCTGGATGATGGGGTGTCGTCCAACTCCGCGTATGGGGCCGCCGATGAGCTCTTTATCAACCCCGACCCGCACGGTACCGAACTGGGCCGCGCCCCCTACGTGGCGCACCCCGAGGACGATGATTTCGGCCAGGCCGGCATTCTCTATCGGGAGGTCATGGATGATGGGGCGAAGGATCGCCTAGCGCACAATATCACCAACGCCATGGTTGGGGTTTCCCCGGAAACCGAGCAGCGGTGCTACTGGTATTGGGATCAGGTTGATCCGCAGCTTGGCGCCGAGGTGCGGAAGCGGTTCGCCGCTAAGAAATAATCTCCCCGATTGCTGACCCCACCGGTGACGGTGGGGTTTTTCGCTTGTCGACGTGTGAACCTGGGAAAGAAATATGCGCCTCGATTATCGGAAAATTAAACCTATTCTTGGGTAGCATATTTCTGTATCAAGCGGTGTGGATTGCAAAAGCCCGTAATGATTGACCCCAAATGGGGGTAGTTCGGTGAGGTGAAAAAGAACCGCACCGGGGGTCTCCGGTGCGGCACGATGGGTCAGGTATCAGGCAGGTAAAGTTACTTCAGCTTCATGACGGCGAAGAAATGCTTGGTGTTTTGGTCGAAGGCGACTCCCACGCCGATGCGGTGCACGTCGGCAAGCATGGCCCGGTTATGGGCGGCGGAATTCTTCCAGCTTTCGAAGGGGTCGATCGAACCGGGCTGCATATTGTGGGCCCACATGATGTTTTCGTAGTGGTCGATGCCCTGCTGGTGATGGTAGTTAATGGGCTGGTCGGAGAAGTTTGACGTGTTATAAGACTTCATTTCATCCGCATAGGCCTGGGCCTTGGACTGTAGGTCGTTGTCGAGGCTGAGTTCGCCGAGCCCGTGGCTCTTGCGGTGCTGGTTGGTTTCCTCAATCACCTTGGAGGTCATGGTGATGAGCGGGTCATTGCCGGCGGTTTTGGTCAGGCCCTCGATCTTATCCTGCTGCACCTTAGTGGTCGCAGGTGCCGCGGCCGCTGAGGTTGTTGGCTCCTCTGGTGGTCGTTCGGCGCTGGTGGTGGTCTTGGCGTCCGGGACTGTGGGCATGCCGGTGAAGATCGGGTCGGTAGTGGAGGTGGTCGAGGATGCCGGAGAGGTGGGGGACGAGAGTGCGCTGGTGGCGCTGCCCGAATTGCTGGAGCCCCGTGAAGAACCTTGGCCGCTGCTGGAGCTATCGGAAGAACCATTGGAGGAGCTAAAGCCTGAGAACAGCGACTTGAACCAGGCGAGAATGCTATTGAGATCTCGGGTCCCGGTGCTGCTTGCTGCGGTGGGGGCGGGGGCGGCCGGCTGGGCGCTGGCTGCCGGGGCACCGATAAGGGTGCTGCCAGACACCGCAACTGATGTAGCGATAGCGGCGATAGTTTTGGTCAGGGTCATTTTTCTTGCATTGTATTGGCGCATGGTGCACATAGTAACGACAAGAAAAAAGAAAAGGCTGCAAATGTGATTTTAATTTGATTAATTCTTTATAAAAATTTTACACATACATTTTTGTGCAACTTTATGGTAGCAAAAGTGCGTTTGCGCTGCTTGCGTATGCAACAACCGAAAAAGTCGCAAGAAAAACCGCCTAAGTTCTTTTAACTTAGGCGGAAAACCTTCCCTGGTTTGTGCTGATTATTACCGGCTGGCCTCGATAGCGAGCGCTTGGGCGATGCCCTGGACGACGGCGGCGATCTTGATGGCCTCGAAAATTTGTTCCTTGGTGAAGCCAGCTTCTTTTAAGGCTTTCTCGTGGGCAAGAGTACAGTGCTCACAGCCATTAATTGCGGAGATGGCGAGCGCCCACAGTTCGAAATCCGGCTGTTCGACGCCTGGCTGAGCGATGATGTTCATGCGCAATCCCATGCGTACCTGGGCGTAATCATCGCCCAGCCACGCTTTGGCGCGGTAGGCCACGTTATTCATGCCCATAATGGCGGCTGCGCCGTAGGCAGCTTTCACTGCGGCTTCACTTAGGTGCTGCTGAGCTTCGTCAGCGATTTCGGACAGCACAACCTCGGAGCGAGTGGCGGCGGCGGTGGATAATAGGGTGCCCCACAGCTGCTGTTCGGTGAGCACATTCCCCCGAACCAGGGTGCCGATGTTGAGCTTGAGGTCTTTGGCGTAGTCGGGGAGGCCGGATTTCAGGTTATCGATGGACATTAGTTGAGACCTTTCTGGAGTTCTGCGAACTGGTCGATGTTTTTGGTGGGGTCGTTCTTCTGCCAATTACAGGCGCATACTTCTTCGGACTGTAGGGCGTCGAGAACCCGGAGGACTTCGTCTACGTTTCGGCCCACGGCGTCCGGGGTGACGGATACGAATTGGATGATGCCGTCCGGGTCGATGATGTAGGTGGCGCGGTCGGCGGCACCGGTGGCATTTTCGACGCCCAAGGCCCGAATGAGATCATGCTTGATGTCGGAAAACATGGGGAAGGGAATGTCTTTGAGCTCCGGGTGGGTGGCGCGCCAGTTGAAGTGGCAGAATTCGTTATCGGTGCTTCCACCCAACACCTGGGTGTCGCGGTCTTCGAAGTCTTCGTTGAGCTTGCCGAAGGCCGCAATCTCGGTGGGGCAGACGAAGGTGAAGTCTTTCGGGTAGAAGAACACGACCTTCCACTTGCCTTCGTATTTGTCTAGGGAGACGGTTTCGAAATAATCTTCTGGCGCCGCAACATTAGCTTCGTGCAGGTTGCCGCCTTTTAAGGCAGTGAGGGCGAATTCGGGGAATTGGTCACCAACAGTGAGGATCGGCATAATACCTCCTTTGAAAGTCGTTCCTTATGGGTTAAAGGAAAGTGCTTCACAAAAGTTTACTTATACCGCTAACATGTGTCAATACGTTTAATCTTGATGTTTTCCGTTAATAAATAGGATCATATAATTTGTGGTTTTTAGCTGGCACGCGGCCTAACCCGGGTGCCGCCCTGATCCTTCTGCCGTACCGCCGCAATAATATCCGCCCGCGCCCGGGCCACCCGCGACCGAATCGTGCCCACCCGCACATCCGCAATCTTCGCGGCCTCCTCATAGCTGTACCCCAACACTTGCGTCAAAATAAGAGCTTCTCGACGCTCGGCCGGGAGGGCGTCGATAAGCATGCGCACATCCACCCACTCCGACCAGCTTGATTCCGGCACCCGCAGCGCCACCACCGACTCCACCTCCGCAGCCGACTTCCGCGGCCGCGCCCGATCGTAACGCATACTATCCGCCCACACCCGGCGCGCCAACGACAATAACCACGTCATGGCCGACGACCGGGCCGCAAACCGGGGTAGCGCCCCCATCACCCGCAAATAGGTTTCCTGCGTCAAATCATCCGCGCGGTCCGTGCCGCCCAAATGCGCCAACAGCCGCCACACATCCGACTGCGTCGCCTTAATAAACTCGGTCAGGGCCGCCCGATCGCCCCGACCCGCCCGCAATGCCAATTCGGTGACATGATCAGAAGAGCCCATGCCAACCGATTTTACAAGAAACCCTACCCCGGCTCGTCCTGCGACTCCGCCTGGTCCGCCTCAACCGCCACGGCCAGGAACGCGCGGCCCAGCAGGAACGCACCCAACGCCAACACCACCAGGTACGCCACCACCGCAATGAGCGCCCGCGCCACATCGCTGAACACAACCCCGTGCCGGCTGATGTCATAGGCCAATTTGGCGAAAATCAACAGTGGTATCGCCACCCCGGTGGTGGGCCCCAACATGTTCGCCTGGGTTTGCGCGTCCGGGGCTCGCCATAACCCCACCATGGTGACCACCATGATGAGCCCGGCCGCCACCGCTAGGATGCCCGCGAAAATCTCCGCAATCATCATGGTTACCGCCGCCCCCGGGAAATGATACGGGCCATCGACATGGTGGGCAGAATGCCGCCCACCACCGACGCCAAGAGAATGATTTCGTATGCGATCTGGGTGCGGTTATACATGCTCCACACAATATAAAACCCAATCATGGAATAGAACACCAGGTCGGATATTGCGACGATCACGTATTCGTCCCGGGACCGGACCATGAGCAGCAGGGTGCCCAGAAGCGCCACTGCGATCAGCCCTAACGCCACCCACAGAAAATATTCGAACATTAATTCACTCCTTGGTTTCGGAGGCTGCTGGGCCGCGGCGCCGGATGATACGTTGCCGCCCGCTCCAGTTGGTTATCAATCCCCGCAACATGTGGTGCCAGGGTTTCCTCCATGTGCGCTAAATCCTTGAGCACCGCCAGCGGGTCGGAGCCGAAAATGGCGTGCACCATGAGCAGCCGCTCACCTGATGGTCCCTCATCCAACCCAATGGAAATCGTGCCCGGAGTGATCGTAATGGAACACGCAAACGCCGTAATCTGCCAATCCTTCGTCACCCGCAGCGGGTACGCCACCACGCTGGGGTCCAGCTTCTTATTGCCGGTGAGCGTATCCACCAGCACATCCCGGGACGCCAATAATAATTGGCCAATCAACCAGGCGGAATAATAGCCGGCGTGCAATAAGCCCTTCACATCATTCTCCTCACATCACAAACCATTTTGACATCACCCGGTTAGGAGTCCTGCGGGGCCGGGATGCCCACCGCGTCGGCCAGGTCTTCACCCAACACCGCATGCTGGTAGTCGGCAACATTTACCAGCGAATCGGCCGCGTCCCGGGTGGCTTGCACCATGGGCCCGGCGGCAAGAAACATGCCCACCGATATCAGCATCAGCACGCCGGCCGGCGCAATCCGGTAGGCGGGGACCCGCAGATTCTCCGGGATGCGCTGCCGGTTCATTTCCGCACCCCAAAACACTTTCCGCCACACCCGCAGCATGGAAATGAACGCGACGAAACTCGTCACAACCACCACCGCGATCACCAGCCACGCCACCAGTGACCCGGTTTGCGCAATGCTGGTTATGGTCAGCACCTTGCCCCACAGGCCGGAAAACGGCGGGAACCCCACCACTGAAAACGCCCCCGCGGCAAACACCGCGGCCACCCACGGGTCCCGCCGGGCCAGGCCCGACAGCCGGGATAATAAATCCTCACCATAGGTTTCCTCGATCGCCCCGGCGGTGAGAATGAGCGACCCCACGGTAATCATGTGGTGCACCATGTAGAAAATGCCCGCCGCCAACGCCACACTCGGTTGGCCGTAGCTGAACGCCAACATCACCACGATCAGTGGGATACCACCCACCATTTGGTAGGCCAACACCCGGCGTAGCGACTTCTCCCCCAAACCGGCGAACGACCCCACCACCATGCTGACCACACAGAACCCAACAATCGGCCACATCCAGCGGGGATCCAGGTCAAAAATCACCACATAAATACGGAATAGAATATAGACGGCAATCTTGGTGTGCACGCTGGAAAACAACGCCATGACGCTTGCCGACGTCTGCGGGTAGGTTCGCGGCAGCCACGTGTGCACCGGAAACAGGCCGGCCTTGACCACCATGGCCAACACCACAATACCCACCGCCACCGTGACCGGCCCATTGCCGGCCGCCGCCCCCCGCAGCGCCGCAATATTCACCGCCCCCGCCGTGGCGTAAATAAAGCACACCCCGATGAGCAGCATGGTGGATGCGGTCAAATTCACCAGCACAAACGTGCGCCCCGACGACATGCGGGCCCATGTGCCGGTCATCGCCAGCAGGCCATAGGACGGCAGCAGCATTACCTCGACAAACACGAAGAAGTTAAACAGGTCCGCGGTCAAAAACCCGCCCATGCATCCCGCCAATAGCATCAGCGACAATGCTGGATAAAACCGGGCCCGGGTTTCCCCCACAATGATCGCAAACCAGTTCGCCACGAAAATCACCACCGAGGCGGTCACAATCATCAACGCCGAAAACTGGTCGCCGGCAAACGGGATCGCCACCCCACCCACATAGAGGCCCACCGAGTGGGCAATCGTCCCATGGGCCGCGGTGTAGCTAAACAACCACGCCCCCGCAACCCCGGTAATCAGCGGCCCTACCAGGCTTAACGCATTCCGGGCCTGTCGCCAGGGGGCCAGCACCGCCAACGCCATGAGCGCCAGCGGCACCCCCAAAAACAGCGGCAAAACAGCTGGGGGAGTGAGCGGCTGCCCCGGAATCGGCCCCACCGCAGCCTGGGCGACGGTGACCGTTGCGGCTGTCATTACTTGCGACACCACCATGATCTAGTGCCCTTCCTTCCGCTGGGCCTCCTGGGCTCGTCGAGAAGCAACCTGCTCCTGCTTCGCCGCCTGCGCATCAGCCGCCGCTAACTCCGCCATCGTCGTCGACCGGCCCAACGTCTGCAACGGCGAATCTTCATCCGCTACCGCATGCGCCGTCGTATCATCCGAACTCCCCAACCCGGACAGCGTCAACATGTACGTCGTGGTCGCCATGGCAATGACGATTGCCGTCAACACAAACGCCTGCGGCACCGGGTCGGCCGCATCCTGCAAATCCGTCAACGAGGGAAACGGCTCACCCCGCCACGTTGTCGTCCCCGTCGACATGATGAACAAGTTCGTGGCGTGACTGAAAAGCGTCATCCCCACAATAATCCGCAGCATACTCCGCTGCATCACCAAATAAACGCCACCACCAGCAAGAATGGCAATAGAAAGGGGAATAATCACGATAACTCCTCCGGCCCGGTCTTCGGCGCTTCTGATGCTTCCGGTAACCCGCCCCCACCAGGATCCCCACCGGGGTCGGCCCCGGGATCACCGGACGCCATGATCTGCGCAATATGCCTCGACGAATCCAACTTCAACAACGCCGCATCCCGCCGCGCCTGCGCCACAATCCGCTTATGCTCCGGGGTTTCCGATGCCGGCTCATGCTGCGCATCCACTCCCACCACCGGCGTCGATACTAGCGGTGAATCTACCCGGGTGAAATTCAAATCCTCATATTCCATGCCCGGACGCAAATAACCACCCAACACATTTACCGCCATGCTCAACATGCCCAACACCGCCAAATACACGCCCAAATCAAAAATCATTGACGTGGTGAAATGCTGCCCCAAAAAATGCCCATGAATCGGGAACAAAAACGACCCCTTCATAAGGCCCAACACGCCGGAAAACACCGCGGTCATAATGCCGCACCCGGTAAGAATCACCGGCACATTCACCTTCGCCACCTGCTGATCGCGCGGATACGAGAAATACACCAGCATGAGCGCACCACCCGCCACCAACGCGGCAATAAACCCGCCACCAGGCGAATTATGGCCCCGCCAGAAAATCAGCGCACTCAACACCCCCAAAAACGGCAGCATAATCTTCAGCAGCGTCTTCATCGGAATCGTATTCAACTCGGCATGCCCAATCGGCGCCGGATGCGTCCCCCGCATAAATGGGTACCGCGGCATCGACGTCACCACCGCCGCAATCACAATCGCCGCCATACCCAACACACTCAACTCGCCCATAGTGTCAAACGCGCGGAACTCCACCAAAATAGTATTCACCACATTATCGCCCTCGGTCACCTTCGGACCATTCTGCAAATACCACATGGCCAAATCGCTCCGATCATTCCGCCCCACCAGCAGATATGAGCCCAAAAACGTCACAACGCCGAAACCCACGGCCACCACAATCGGCATGCTTTTCGACGCCGCTGACTTCCGATGCTCCGGGTGGAACCGCTCCGGCTGCTGGCGCACCACCAGCATCATAATGACCACCGTCAACGACTCCACCAAAAACTGGGTGAGCGCCACATCCGGGGCACCCAACATCAACACCTGCAATGTCACACCCACGCCGGCAACACCAATACCAGCCACCGCCGTCAACCGTTTTGGGGTGCGCACAATAATCACAACAGCCAAAACAATAATCGCCAACGGCAACAAGTCAGTCACCCGATCCGAACCGGGAACCCGCGGGTGCAACGCCACCCCATCCACGCCGCCCCCCAACAGGCCATTGATGCCCACGACCGCGCCGAACGCAATAAACAACCCAAACAACAGTGCAAGATGCCGCGCCGGGCTGAGCGTGTCCGCCATCCGGCCCAACGACTTCCCGGCAGCCGACAGCGACTGCAACCCCAGCTTGAGCAGCTGGTTCCCATCAACCGGCAAGAACTGGCGGTGCGTCACCACCCGCCAAATCCGTTGCCGGTACCACACCCCCACAACCCCAAGAACCAACACCACCAGGGACAGCACAAACGGCGTATTCACCCCATGCCACAACGCAACATGTGCCCGCGGGTCGGTGTTCGTCATAGTAATCACGGCGGTATCAATCGGGCCCTCCACCACAGACGCCAACACTGCGAGCGGCACCGTCACCAACCCGGGAAGCGCGGCCGGGAACCACAACAAGAATGGGGCCTCCCGCACCCCACTCATATCCCGATCCCCATCAATAAACCCGTCGGCAACAATCCGGGCGGAATACGTAAACGTCAACAATGCCCCCACCGTGGCCGCACCCAGCAGCACAACCACCCCAACATTATCCAACGGGGCCTGCTCAAAAGCGGTCAGCATGCTCTCCTTGGAAATAAACCCAAACGTGGGCGGCACCGCGGCCATCGCGGCACACGCAATCACCGTGGACGTGAACGTGAACGGCAACTGCCGCCACGAACTCCCCAACCGCTCAATATCCCGGGTGCCGGTCTGGTGATCCACCACCCCCACCAGCATGAACAACGACGACTTAAACAACCCGTGGGCGATGGTGTGCACCAATGCGGCAGCCAACGCGAACGGCGTCCCCACCCCAATCGTCGCCACAATCCACCCCAAATGCGACACCGTCGAATAGGCGGTCAGCCGCTTCAAATCGGTCTGGCCAATAGCAAATAATGACGCCATGACCGCGGTCACCATGCCAATGGTAATCAGCAAATAATTCCACGCCGCCACATCATGGAACACCGTGGAAAACCGCAGCAGCACATAAATACCGGCCTTCACCACGGCCGCGGCATGCAGAAACGCCGACACCGGGGTGATGGCCGCCATCGCCTCCGGCAACCAAAAATGGAACGGAAACTGGGCGGCCTTCGTAAACGCACTCACCGCAACCAACACCGCCAACGCGGCCGTCAGCCCCGGCTTATCCACCCAAAAACTCGAACGCAAAATCCCATGAATAGAGGTAGTGCCGGCCTGGGTAGCGGCAATACTCATGGCCACCAACAGCGTCAAACCACCAATGAACGTCAAAATGAGTGTGCGCTGCGACCCCGCCTCACCGCCACGCCCACCAGAACGGGCAATAAGCATAAACGACGCCAGCGACACCAACTCCCAGGCGATGAACAGCAAAAACACGTCGTCGGCAAGCACTAGCAATAACACCGAAGCCATAAACGCCGTCATGAGCGTATAAAAATTCGTGGCACCCGCACCCCGGGCCGGCAAATACGCGGCGGAATACAGGAACACCACCGCCCCAACAACCAACGCAAGCAGCGCAAAAATAGCGGACAAACCATCAAGCCGCACACTAAAACCAATATCCGCCAGCGCACCAGGCACCCACGGGTAGCTTATGGTAATAGGCTCCACCAACGCTCTGGGCAGCTCGCGGGCCAGAAGAACAGTGTCGGCAAGAGCCAGCATACCCAGCGGATATCCCGCCTTCGTGCCAATAAGCTTCACCAAAACAGGGGAGAGGACGATCGCAACCGCTGCCACACCAAGTATAATTATTAAGGACACAGATTTTTCACCCCCAACACCTGTCACCAGGCTGGGTGGCCCCACCGACCCGCATAAAACACGTATGACAATCCGGGCGAGCGGCGCCTTCTTTCATGTTTGAACGACAATAACATTTGTTAATCCTACCAGTCTGCCGCGGTGCGCCTCGCTGAGATTCCCTAAAGAAATGGTTACATTTCAAGGTATGAAACCCGGGCCCATCGTCGTTCGCCGCGCCATCGCCGCACTCATCGTGGCACTCCCCGTGCTGGTAGGAGCCATATATTCCCTCGCATCCGGCATCGACCCCGCCGACACTTGGTCAGACAGCACCGCCCGCGCCGGGGCCCCAACCATTGTTGACGATTCCGTGCTTGTCGACGCCCGCCGCGCGACGGGTGAGGCCAGCTCCCAGGCCGGTTTGCTCACCGGCGGCACCAAGCAGCTTGTCGACGGGGTGGGCAAGATCACTGGCGGCACCGACGACATATCCACTGCCCTCACCAATGGTAAGGAGGGAACCCAAAAGCTTTCGGACGGCATGACCCAATTGCAGGCCGCCACCGGGCAGATGGGGCAGGGCGCCACGAAGGTCGCCGATGGGGTGGAGACCGCCGTCAACCAGGTGACCGGGTTTGAAGCGGTGCGTGGCCAAATCGTGGTTGCTATTGACGGTTACCTGGAACGCATTAAGGACGCCCAAGACCCGGACACGGTGAAGCTCCGCGAGGATTTGGGAACCCTCCGGCAGCAGGCCACCACCTTCACCCTGGACGACACGACGAAATCCCAGCTAGAGGAGATGAAAACCGGGTCGCGGGAGATAGCGCAACAATTATCGGAGCCCGGCCAGGCCTACCATGATGGCATTTACACCGCCACCAAGGGGGCGCAAGACCTCAACGCTGGCCTGGGGAAGGCCACCACCGACCTGGAGGCCGCCCTGAAAAGTGTTGACGATTTGCGTACTGGTTCCGCCCGGATTGACACCATGGCCAAAAACACCCAGGCGAAAATTGGGGAAATCCAGCGGGCGCTACCGACGGCCCAATCCCACACTGACACCGACACCCGAACCCTGGCACCGATGTATGCGGTGCTCATCGCCGCCGGGGTACTCTTCGGCGCCACCATTCGCGGCAGCGGCCGAATCCACACCAAGGCAACACTGCTCACCGTGGTGGTGACGCTCGTCGGGTTGGCGGTCACCGCCAGCCTGCTGTGCCTCATGGTGGGGTTCGGCCTGGGTGCGGGGCAGGTGGCCGGCATCACCGCAATCACCCTGCTGTTGGGGATGATATCGATCCTCACAGGATCGCTCATGGTACGGATTTTCGGCGGGATGTGGGGGCAGATCGCCGCCCTCATGACCGCGCTTGCGCAGGTGGGGATCGTGGGGTGGGCCTGGAATCTGGCCGCAACCACCGCAATCCCCACCGGTTGGCTCTTGGCCACCAGCCTCATGCCGCTGCACTATGCGACCTCGGGGCTGGTGGCCTTCGGCAACTCCGGTGGGTCCGCCAGCCATATCGGCATATCCCTCGGCGTCATGATTGCGCTGTGCGTGTCGGGACTGGCCGGGCTGAAACTGCTGCAACCCACCGTTGGGCGTCGTAAAGCGAGCTAATCGGCGGGCTCGCTGGCCTGAGCCTTCGGAGCAATGCTGGTCTGCAACCACCGGTACAGGCCGAAGCACACCGCGGCAAACACCACAATGCCCAAACCGTCGGCCACGCCGCCGAGATCCACGATGGCCAGCGGTTCTTCCTTATTGGCGGCAACGATAATGGCGGCGTAGATCACGCCCAGCAGGGATTCGCCCACCACCAAACCGGTGGCCAGCAGCGTGCCCATGCGGCGCAGCGACTCAGAATTCTCGTGCTTGTCCGCCCACTTGTTGTACAGCACGCCCAAAACCGCGCCAATCGGAATCACCAGGGTCAAACTGATTGGCAGGTACATGCCCATGCCCACCGCCAGCGGCGGCAGGAACCGCTTCCCACCAGTGGTTTTCCGCAGAATCTCGTCCACAATGATGACGCCCACGCCAATCAGCGCGCCCAGGCCAAAAATATTCCAGTCCAACGAATTACCGAAAATACCGTTCGCCACCGACGACAATAACGCCGCCTGCGGTGCGGCCAACGCGTCCGGGCCGGCGCCCGCCATGCCATCAAACCCGAAGGCCTGCAGCATCACCTGCAACACCGGCGGAATCACAATCGACCCGAACACCACGCCAATAATCAACGCCACCTGCTGCCGCCACGGCGTGGCATCCACCAACTGGCCGGTCTTCAAATCCTGCAAATTATCGTTCGAAATCGTGGCAATACCAAACACCACCGCCGCAGTGAACAGTGTGTATGCGACCAAGGCCGGGGCGTTCGTCTCGTGTTCATTCCCGGTCACCACTTTAATGAGCAGCGCCGAAGCCAGCACCACGATAATGCCCACGCCCGAAATTGGCGAATTCGACGCACCAATCAACCCAGCCATGTAGCCGCACACGGCGGCCACCACCAGGCCGGTCACCAGCACAAACACCACGCTCAAAATCACCAGTGTGGTAGTGTGGTGCGAAATCTCCGAATCCTGCACAAACAAATACAGCAACAAGCCGGTGGGCACCATGCAGGCCAAAATCACACCCATGACAATGTTGAAGGGGATATCCCGCTCGGTCAACGCCACGGTTTCCCCGGACTTGCGGGCCTGCGACGATGCCAGCGAATCCTTAATGCCCTTGATGATGGGGCCAATGATCTTCACGAGCGTCCAAATGGCGGCCACGGTCATGGCGCCGGCACCCACAAACCGCACTTCCTGGCTGAATGTGGTTTTCACGATTTCGGAAATATCACCAGAGCCCATGGCGTCGGCGGAGAAGACCGGCAGCAGCACCCCATAGGAGATGAGTAACCCCACGATCATGGCGATGCCGACACCCAATCCCACCAGGTGTCCCACACCGATGAGCGCTAGTGACAGCGACGTGGCCACGGTCGATGCCCCGCCGAACAGCGGAAACACCGTCTTGACGCTGCCGGCCACCACCTTGAGATACGACAAGAATTGGTAGCCTGCCGACGCTAGACTGCCCACGATAATGACCCGCAGGCCTACCTTGTTTTCTTTTTGGGCCTCGGCGTCGGCGTGATCGTCCCCGACCTTTAACACCTCGGCCGCGGCCACCCCCTCGGGATACGGCAAATCCGAGCCGGTGATGAGGGCGCGGCGCAGCGGAATGGAATACATCACCCCCAATGTGCCGCCAACTGCGCAAATAATGGCGGTCGTCCAATAGGGGAACCCCGACCAAAACCCGATCATGACCAAACCAGGCAACACGAAAATAATGGCAGATAATGTGCCTGCCGCCGAGGCAATTGTCTGCACAATGTTATTCTCTTGGACCGAATGGTCTTGGAACTTCCGCAATATCGCCATGGAAATCACCGCGGCCGGAATCGAGGTGGCGAACGTCAATCCCACCTTCAACCCCAAATACACGTTTGCCGCGGTAAAGATCAATGTAATCAACCCGCCGAGAATAATCCCCCGGACGGTCAGCTCTTTGATGCCGCTTCTGGGCTTCGCCGGACCGGCAGCGCTTGTGGGTGTCATTGCCAGGATCCTTTCTCTTTCTATGTTCCGTACGGTTTTGTACGATTGTGACGGTTTTGTGCGATCAGTTATTAAACATACCCGCATCTATATGTGATCTATTGTTTTTATGCAGAGAAATGTGACCAACGGAATAAAATAGGCACGTTTCTTGATGGGAACTACACCAAACGGGGGTAGTTATTGGGGGTGGTTTGTTGGAGATGATCCTACGAACGGTCCGCCAACGTTGGGCGGATAGGCCGGGCAATCTGCGTCATCATATTCCGGCCCCGCAATTCCACCGACTTCATGAGTGTCCACCGTGCCTGTTCTGCTTCATTGGCTTTTGCCAACGTGCCAGCATTAGTAATCACTCGACCGGGGGTGCCCTTGGCGATTTCCGTCAGCCGGGCTGCCGTATTCACCGCGTCCCCAATCACCGTGTACTCGAACCGGTCGTGCCCTCCAATATGTCCCGCCACCACATGGCCGGCCGCCACCCCAATGCCCGCCTGAAGTCGCATATGCTGCAACTCCTGCCGTAGCTCCCGCGCTGCCTTGAGCGCGTGGCCGGCTGCATCGGATAGCGTAATCGGTGCCCCAAACACCGCCAGCGCCGCGTCCCCCTGAAACTTATTAATAATCCCCTTATTTCGGTGTACTACCGCAACTACATGTTCGAAAAAATTATTCAACTCCACCACCACCTCCTCCGGCTCATGGGTCACGGCAAACGTGGTCGAGCCAATCACATCCACGAAAATGACCGCCACCTCCCGATCCTCGCCCCCCAACTCTGGGCGTTCCTCTAGGGCGCGTCGAGCCACCTCCATGCCCACGTACCGGCCAAAAATGTCTCGCACCCGTTGCCGTTCTTGCAGCCCCCGCATCATCTCATTAAAACCAGCCTGTAATACTCCCAGCTCCGCGCCATCGTAAATATCCACCGCGACATTCGTTTCCCCCCGACGCACCCGATAGATAGCGCGCTGTAATTCGGTGATCGGATCTACCACGCTCATGACCACCAGCGTGGTGCCAATAAACCCCAACACTAGCGACGTGAGACACAACACCACGATTGCCGGCAATAACTGCGCTAACGACGCAGGGAAAAACTGGGTGTAGTGCGCCCACACCAATAACAAAACCCCACCGATTGGTGCCGCGGAAGTCAACAACCAGGTTGACCGCAACCGATACGTGACCGGTGGCTCCATCGTGGAATCCTCAAACCGGCGCGCCAACACCAAGGCGGCGACCGGCCGCACCAGGCGTTCCGCCTCTAAATACGTTACCATGGCCGCCATTGCGCACCCCAATGAAGTGGTCACGCCCACCGTGATCGCCAGTGTGCTTGACCCCCGAGTTGCGAAACCGGTGATGATGGCAATCCCCACCACCCACACCAATGACGTGAGCACCGTCTGATAAAACGGGATGCGCATTACTAAATTCCGCACCATATTTGGGTCATGTCGGTCGGGATGCCGCTGCCAGTCAAGCACCGGCCGGAATAATGCGAAAGAAGTAGCGATACTGATAATGGCTGCCACCACAATATAGGTGACCCCAACTCCTAAGACCGTGCCAGAGACCTGCAAGGGAATGATATCCGGGTCAATCACCGATAATGGCAGGAAAAACTCCAGAAATGCAATGACGCCCACCGCGGCCAAAAGGTTGGTACCCAATACGGCTGCCGTATACAACGGCCAAGAGGTTCCTCCCAGCCAACGAATGGCACGCCACAGTCTTTGCATGCTCACTACTTTAACCGCAAAACCACACATTCGTGGTAGACCTTCATCCCAAATCACTCATATTATTAGAGAGTGGACAATGATATTTTCGCCCAAATGGGTGTAGCAGCTGTGGTCGCTCCTACCCTTCGCGTTGCCGCGGCAGCCGCCCGCCATGGTACTAGCCGTGGTGACGGTGAGATGGGTGGTGCCGAGCATGCCGGTCATGGTGAGGGTACTGGTCATACTGGCAGTGGTGGGAGCAGCGCGATGACCCACGCCTGGCTTTTCACCGGACCACCCGGATCCGGCCGATCCAACGCCGCGGTCGCCTTCGCCGCCGCCCTCGAATGCACCAACCCGGACATCATTGGCTGCGGCACCTGTGAACAATGCCGCAAAGTGCAACGAGGCGCCCACACCGACGTGGTACACATCACCCCCCGAGAACTCACCATTGGTGTCGAAACCATGCGCACCGAAGTTGTCACCCCCGCCGCCATGCTCCCCACCGTTGGCAAATGGCGCATCGTCATCCTCGACAACGCCGACCGGCTTACCGACGCCGCCGCCAACACCCTCCTGAAAACCGTGGAGGAGCCCCCGGCGCACACGGTCATTATGCTCTGTGCCCCCTCCACCGACCCCGAAGACATTATTCCCACCCTCCTGTCCCGATCCCGCCACCTCTACATTCCCCAACCCAGCATCGACGACATCGTAGCCATCCTCACCCGCACCGACAACGCCACCGAAGCCGATGCGCGTCGTGCCGCCATGGCCTCGGGAAACCACATTGGGCGGGCCCGCCACCTCCTCCACCACCAGGAATCCCAGATCCGACGCACCAACATTCTCAACCTTGCGGAACTCATTTTCCACGGATCCCAAGCCTTCCAAGCCGTGACCAGCCTGGTGAAAACCGCCACCGATGAAGCCAAAAACTCCCTGGCCGAAACCAATGAACAAGAATTAGAAAAACTCCGCACCGCCCTCGGCATGGGGGCCAAAGGACGCGGCGCCCACAAAGCCCTCCGGGGCAGTGCTGGCCAAATCAAAGAACTGGAAAAACTCCAAAAACGCCGCGAAACCCGCGCCATCCGCGACGCCCTCGACACCCAACTTGTCGACCTCATCGGAATCTACCGCGACGCCCTCATGATCGCCGCCCACGCCCAAGTGAGCCCCATCCACCCCGACATGCAGGGACTCGCCGGCGAACTCAGCACCATTGGTGAACCCAACCTCCTGGCCTGCATCGAAGCCATCAGCCACTGCCGTGACGACATCACCCACAACGTCCGGGCCGAAACCGCCATGGACGCCATGGTCGGCCGAATCCGTAAAGCATGCAACGTGCAATAACATGCACGAACACCAGGAACACCACCCATGGTTTTCTAAACCACCACGCCATAAGGTACAATCACCGCTTGAACCAATTACGGTTCGTGCCGCCTTAGCTCAGTCGGTAGAGCGCTTCACTCGTAATGAAAAGGTCGTGGGTTCGATTCCCACAGGCGGCTCCGCCAAAACCCCAGCTCAAAGCGTGTGTGAGCTGGGGTTCTTTGCATGCTTTACGACG
>CAUVMZ010000046.1:0-16779 GCA_963552855.1 uncultured Corynebacterium sp.
GACGGCGGAAGATGCAGGAAAAACGAAAAACCCACACGGGTGTTACCGCATGGGGGTGTTCCAGGAAGAAAACGAGGAGCTTTTCAGGCGCTATGAGAGGCTAATGCCATGCTCGTTGAACCAGGGCACCGGGTCGACGGCGGCATTGCCATCGGGGTGAATTTCAAAGTGTAGGTGCGGGCCGGTAGAGAAACCCCTGTTGCCCATACCCGCAATCTTCTGACCAGCCTTGACGCGCTCGCCGACTTTGACGTCGAGGGTTTCCATGTGCCCGTACACGCTCATGGACCCATCGTCATGCTTGATGCGAATCCAGTTGCCATAGCCGGAGGCGGGGCCAGAGTCGATCACTGTGCCGTCCATGACCGCCAAAATCGGGGTGCCTATAGCGTTCGCCAGGTCCACACCCGCGTGCAGCGACCCCCAGCGCATGCCGTAGCCGGAGGTCAAAATGCCATCGGTAGGGCGGGAAACACTAATCTTGGGTTTCCGGGCCTCTTCGTCGGCTTTGGCCAGGTCATTGGAGTATTGAACCGCTTTATTGAGTTGATCCTGCAGATTGCTGACCGGCTTAAACTCCGCGATATCAAGAATCTGCGGGGCACCTTCCTCCGCATTGGGAGTGTCTTCGGCGGCTAAGCTGATCTCGGAAATCCCCGTGTCTGTGGTGTGGGCGATAGCCGCGCCCGTAGCACCTGCGGTCGACACCACACCTGTTGCCGCGGCAACAAATGCCACGCGCCCTTTGATAGGGTTTGTCTGCTTGCGATGCTTGCCATTAATGAGCGGTCGCCTGGTCTGCATTGAGGCCTACTTCCCTTGGTTCAAAGCTTATCCATCGTAGTTACCGGACCGGTGCGTTAACACCCATCTCGTTTTTGTAACCATCTTGTTATCTTCCGAGAGGTAACACTAGCCGCTTCTCCGGCATCAAGCAAGCCGTAGCAATATTTCTATTTATTTTAGTTTAGTTTCGCATTTGTTCTACCTATGGTGAAATAGGCGGCTACTAGGAATAACTTTAACTTTCCCAGATGGGGGTAGCGGAGGTAATCTTTTTCGTCACTATGTAACAAAATTGTGCATTTTAAAACCGAGTCATGCCACGGAAATCACAGCATTCTCGCTAAGGTGTGGAGAATGAGCAAAAAGTCGAGCCCAGGCGCAGGACCTACCCGACGCCCCCGCCGTACCGGTAGCCGAGTGGATGCTACCAGCGTGGGGCTAGCCACCCGATCCGTAGGGTCGACCCGATCCGCTCGATCCACTCGCTTTGCGCGGCCGGCCCGACCCAGTTCCCGGCCGAACTCCCGATCGGATTCCGGAGTGCGGAAAACCACCACCCGGCACGTGGAACCGGAAATCGAACCCGCTATACCCACGCTACGCACCAGGATCCGCACCTATCTGCCGGTCGCCCTCCTGCCGAACGGGGTTGCGGTTGCCTTCCTCATCGCCCTGGGGATTGCCGGAATAATGCTGGTCAACGCCCCCATGGCAATCCTGCCCGCGGTGATTGCCCAAAGCTGGCTCGCCCTCAATGCCGCCCCCATCATCATCCAAGGACACCACTTTGGCATTATGCCGCTGCTGCTCACCGCCATTATTGTGGCACTGGTGGCCCATCGGGTACGCCGCGCGGTCAAGGATCGAGTCAGTCTCGCTGATCTTGGGGTTATCACCATGGTGGTGCTGGTTGTGCCCAGCCTGCTCACCCTGATTGCCGTCGCCATGCTTTACGACGCTGCCAAGGTGTTTCCCGTCACGCCTCCAGATATAGTCATGGCCTTGGGGAAGACCCTGCTGGTGCACCTCATCGCTTTGGTGTTGGGCATGGGGGTGCGCCTATGGAAGGCCTTGGCGAAACGATTGAACATTGCTGAATCCTTCGTCGATCAGGCCGTTAGCTCCCTGTGGTTGGTGGGATACACGCTGGTGGGGGCGGTGTTGGTGGGGATCGGATCGTTGATCGTGCACGCGCAGCTCACCAGCGACATCATGAATACCTACACCACCTGGGGCAAGGTGGCGGTCGTTGCGGTGAGTCTCGGCTACCTGCCCAACGCCGCCATCGCCACCCTTGCAGTCACCGCCGGTTCCGAGGTGGCCATCGGTACGGGCCTGATCTCGGTGTTTGGCGTCAACCTGGTGCCCCTACCACCCCTGCCCATGTTCGCGGCGGTGCCGCTTCAGGCGGACACCATGATGGCGCTGCTCCTGGCCGTGCCGGTTTGTGCCACGGTGCTGGCCTTAATGAAGCGGGTTCCCCGGCTGATAGACGTGCCTGGTCTCGTCGTTTTTGTTGCCCTTAATATTCTGGTACTCACCACCCTGACCTATGGGGAGCTGGGGATATACGGTGAGGTGGGGCCGCGCATCCTATTGACCACCGGGCTGATGGCCTGCTGGGTGACGATGGTGGGCCTCATCACTGCGATTGTGGGCAATTGGGTGCAGCATCGCCTGGCGGCCGCCACCGCGGCAGCAGAACGGGAAGCGGAACTCTTCGACGAGTTCAGCGCGCTTGCCATAAGCGAAGCGGAGCTGGAGCCGCAAGCGGGGTCGGCGGAACCAGAAACCGAGGAGGCTCACGAGGATGTTGAGGCTGATGGTGCTGTCGCAACAGACCCCGATGGGGAATCTGACGCGGACCTGGAAGACACAACCCTCGCGGCCGTGGAACCAGAAACCACAGAGGGTGCAGAAGAAGTGAAGCCAGATGACGGCGCGGTAGCGGCTTCGGAGGATGCCGATGAAGACAATTGTCCGGATGATGCGTCGACGGCGGTCAAGGACGCTGCTGGGCCCGAAATATCGGCAGAAACGGAGACCGATGGCGAGCCAGATATAGATGTCGCGGTGGCTGGTGAGGTAGAACCAGGCGACAAGAACCACTAAAGTAAGAGTCCGTGACACACACTCACCACACTGCATTGCGTATCGTTGTCTTGGCATCCGGGTCGGGGACCCTCTTGCAGTCCATCCTAGATAACCAGGGAAAATATCAGGTTGTCGGGGTTGTTTCGGACGTAAAATGTCCCGCCCTAGATCGTGCCCGCCGGGCCGCTATTCCCGCAGAGTTGGTGGAGTTGGTCCGCGGCGCCGATCCGCAAGTTCGGGAGGAATGGAACGAGCGCTTGGCGGAAGCCGTCGACAGGCTACAGCCTGATGTGGTGGTGTCTGCCGGATTCATGAAGATTCTGGGGGCACCATTTTTGTCGCGCTTTGGTGGGCGGACCATCAACACGCACCCGGCGCTGCTGCCAGCGTTCCCAGGGGCGCATGCGGTGCGGGATGCGTTGGCATACGGGGTGAAAGTCACGGGCTCTACCGTGCATTTTGTCGATGCCGGGGTGGATACGGGGCCGATTATTGCGCAGGAACCGGTGGCGATCATGCCCGGGGAAAGCAAATCTAATCTGCACGAGCGTATTAAACAGGTTGAGCGCAAGCTTATTGTGAACGTTTTAAACTCCGCCACTATTGCGGTGGATAATCAAGGAGAGGTTGATTTCGCCAATCATGAGTGATAGCAAAGATGCCGGTAATGGCGGCCCGGGCATGGGTCGCAAAACTATTCGCCGCGCATTAATTAGTGTTTACGATAAGATCGGGTTGGAGGATCTGGCTCGGGCGCTTTTCGACGCCAATGTGGAGATCGTTTCGACTGGATCCACCGCTGCCCGCATCGCTGAGCTGGGCATTCCGGTGACCCCGGTGGACCAACTCACGGGATTCCCCGAATGCCTGGAGGGGCGAGTGAAGACCCTGCACCCGCACGTGCATGCCGGGATTCTCGCCGACACCCGCAAGCCGGATCATTGTGCGCAATTGGCCGATTTGGGGGTGGCGCCATTCGAACTGGTGGTTGTGAACCTTTACCCCTTCTCCGAGACCGTGGCTTCCGGGGCGGACTTCGATGCTTGTGTGGAACAAATCGACATTGGCGGGCCATCCATGGTGCGGGCCGCAGCCAAGAACCACCCCTCGGTGGCGGTCGTGGTCGACCCCGTCCGCTACGGGGACGTGGTTGCGGCACTGGCAGCCGGCGGTTTTACTCTGGCGGAACGAACCAGCCTGGCGGTCGCGGCCTTTCAACACACCGCCGCCTACGATGTGGTCGTTGCGACCTGGCTAGGGGAGCAGCAGATCGCACAGGCTTTCGATGATAAGCCCGCCGGTTTCCCGCGGTGGCGGGGCAACACATATAAATTGTCGCATGAATTGCGTTACGGAGAAAACCCCCACCAGGCCGCCGCCCTCTATGTGGGGCAGTCGGCAGTTGGCGCCGGGTTGGCTCAGGCCACGCAATTGCACGGCAAGGAAATGAGCTACAACAACTACACGGATGCCGATGCCGCCTGGCGGGCCGCCTGGGATCACGACCGCCCCTGCGTCGCCATTATCAAACACGCCAACCCGTGCGGTATCGCGGTTTCCGAACAGTCCATTGCGGCCGCGCATCAGGCGGCCCACGCCTGCGACCCGGTTTCCGCCTACGGTGGGGTGATCGCCGCCAACCGGGAAGTGACCGTGGAGATGGCAAACCAGGTGGCCGGCATCTTCACCGAGGTCATTATTGCCCCAAGCTATGAGGAAGGGGCGGTGGCGGTACTGTCGGCAAAGAAGAATCTTCGCGTCCTCCAAGCCCCCCAGCCGGCCGAACAAAAATTTGAATCCCGGGAAATCTCCGGCGGCGTGCTGGTGCAGCAGCGCGACCTTTTGACCGCCGCCGGCGACAACCCGGACACCTGGAAGCTGGTGGCCGGACCGGCCGCCTCCCCGGAGTTATTGCGGGAGCTGGAGTTTGCCTGGCGGGCCGTGCGGGCGGTCAAGTCCAATGCGATTCTGCTCGCCAAGGATGGGGCCACTGTGGGCGTGGGCATGGGGCAGGTCAACCGGGTTGATGCGGCCAAACTGGCCGTGGAGCGCGCCAATACGCTTGCGGGTGATGAGCAGCGGGCCGTGGGAGCCGTGGCCGCTTCGGACGCGTTTTTCCCATTCGCCGATGGGTTCGAAATCCTAGCGGTGGCGGGGGTGACGGCCGTGGTGCAGCCGGGTGGTTCCATCCGCGACGATGAGGTGATCGCGGCCGCGGAGAAAGCCGGGGTGACAATGTACCTGACTGGGGCGCGGCACTTCGCGCACTAACGGCTCTGATATCCGCCGGCCAGCATAGTTGGCACCGATTGCGGGGACTGCTCGGGCTCGGATGGTCGGCGTCGGTCTTTCCGATTCGTGGCCTGGCTTGGTGGCTGGGCCGGGAACCGGCCGGTCCCTAGCAACACTGCCAGGAGCAGACCAGGGAGGATCCAGCCGCTCCAGCCAAAAATCGTGAACTGGACCATGTCGGTGGGTTGGTCGCCGGTGAGCATCGGCACCGCAATGAGCACGGCGCTATTGGCGCAGGTCAACACCGTGTGCGCCACCACCGGTGGCCAGAGGGAATCGCTATAAAGCCGCAGCCACGCCAGCACACCCCCCACCACAATCCCCATGCCGCAAATGGCAGCAAGCGACACCCCCATGGAAATCCCATGGTAAAGATAGCCCAAATAGATCAGCGGTGAATAACTTAACCCCCAAATGATGCCGCTCACCACAATCGCCGGTACCCGCCCCAACGGCAGCAGATTGGGTAGTAACCAACCCCGCCACCCCAACTCAGAGCCTATGGCAAGAACCAGATACGGCAGCCACCCATAGGGCGAATAGGTGCTGGCCAATGCGGCCTTCAATGCCGAGGTGAGCGCACTAGCAGTCACATCCAAAAGCCCAAAGGCGACCGCGAGATAAAGCGACCCAAACACGAAAATCACAAAACTTATCGGGGCAATAACGAGGCAGGCCAAGAATTTCAGCGGCGACGCCCACCCTAGAAAACCTAACGCGCGCAATTGGCGAATATGAGTGACATACCGCTTCTCAACAATCCCCATGGTGGCAAGCGCCGCAATCCCCGGACTGCACACCATGAGACACATGAGCGGTGGAAACCACGGGTTATGCAACCAGTCACTATTGGTCAGTAGCAGCGTCAACAACCAGGCGAGGGTAAAGGAAATCAGCAGAAAAGTCACGATGGCCTGGATATTCACTTTAACCGGCATAATCAGTCTCTCGTTGGTTTGAGTTAGTTACTGCCCCACAAGAATAGCAACCATCACGGCACGAAGCGGGGAGATGCCGGGCTCGGCGTTGTGCGCAAACCCGACAGCAGTGCGGGCTGAGCTCAAAACCTGCAACCGCCCCCACTGGTGGGGGCGGTTGCCAACTCAAACCCTTACGCGGTCTTATCCCACCGGAATAGCACCGTGCTGAGCAGACCAAACACCGCGGTAAACCCGATAAGCACCAGCACTGACACCATCGGCAATGACGTACCCGACCAGGCGGCCCGCACCAATTCGGTGATGTGATGCACCGGGGAACATGCCATCGCGGTGCGCACACCTGCCGACAACCCTTCGGTGGGGAAGAATGCCCCAGAAGACATGATGAGGATAATCAGCAGCCCATTGCTGATGCCATTAGCCGCAGCCACACTGGGGTACACCGCGGCCAGCGTGTAGCCGATCGCCAGCATCGTCACCAGCCCAAACACCAGGGATGCTATCAGCAGCATGAGATGCTGGGGCATGCTGACGCGAAATACCACGAGTCCCACCACCAGGGTGAGAATCGCCCCCACAAACCCCAGCACAAAATTCACCGTAAGATCCGCAGCTACATAGGTTGATGCTTTCAGCGGGGTGACTCGCAGCCGACTCAGCGCACCCGTGGACCGCAACATTAACTGGTTTTGTGGCACCAAAGCAATCCCCACCATGAGAATCGACATGATCGTCACACCAGGCAGCATGTTATCAACAAACCCACGCCCACCAAACTGTGGCTGCGGATCATTGCCGAAAATTCCCCCCAAAATCAACAGCAGCATGGGTGAGAACACAATGACGAAGAAAAACCCAATCGGTTCCCGTAATTGCGACTTGAAAAAAGCTTGAGTGAGATGACTATAGGCGGTCATGATTCTGCCTTACGCTTGTAATGAACGGCCGGTGAGATTAAGGAATACATCCTCCAACGTCGCCGGATTGAGTGACATGTGTGCCGGTGAAACATGCTGGTCAGTAAGAACCTGCATGACATGAGGGGTGAAATCTCCCCTCCCAATGACGGTGACATCCTGCCCCTGAACATCCACCGAGGTAACCCCAGGAATTTTCTCCAGCGGGGCTGGTTGCACCGTCCCAGAAACCGAGAATTTCAGGGTCGAACCCTGGGTGAATTCGTCAATGAGTTCGTCTGGTGTTCCCTCCGCAATAATGTGCCCTGCATCCATGATGGCGATGCGGTCACATAGCGTCTGCGCCTCTTCCATGGAATGCGTCGTGAGAATAACTGTGCGGCCAGCAGCCTTCAACTCCCGCAAAATATCCCAAATCTTTAGGCGCGACTGGGGATCCAACGCCGACGTGAGCTCGTCAAAGAATAATAACTCCGGGTTATGGATCAGTGCGAGAGCAATGAACACCCGTTGCCGTTGCCCACCCGAAAGCTTATCGACGAACGCCCCGGCCTTCGCCGCCAATCCCACCGACTCCAACACCGTCATGGGGTCCTGGGATTGTGGGTAAAACGACCCGAATGTGGTCAAGACCTCGATCACCTTCAACCGGGGAATCACCCGAGCCTCTTGCAACTGTGTGCCGATCCGGGCCATGAGCTCTTGCCGGTCGCGCCGGGGATCCAGACCTAGCACTTTGACGGTGCCGCTGGTGGGGGCGTCAAGTCCCTGAAGTTGGTGCAACAGGGTAGTTTTGCCGCAACCATTGGGGCCTAAGAGGCCAAAAATCTGGTGTGGTTCGATGGTGAGATTGATGTGGTCATTGGCCTTGACCTTGGGAAAATATCGACTTGAATCCAAGCATTGGATGGCGGGAGGCATGGTTATCACTTCTTTTCCATGGTGGGGGGTTGGTTGGGGAGCAGGGAGTCAATCGCGGTGGTTGGCAGAATGGCGATTCCCTGGTCGATATCAGCCAGGAGGAGGAGTTTGTCGCCAGGTTGGTAGCCAAACAGATCGCGGGCTCCCTTGGGGATCACGATTTGGCCTTTGGGGCCGAGGGTGACTGTTGCCGCGAACTTTCCTGGAAGTACTTGCTTATCCATGGTATTCCTTTTCTGCTCTTGTTGTACCTGGTAAGAAAAGTATAACTTCGTAGGATAATGGTTATCAACAAAATGTGAAGAACGCCACCTGGGAAACGTCGAAAAGCTAACATAAAACCATGACGCTCTATGTACCTGGACCAGCCATCCTCTTCGCTCCAGCCGGCCGCCCCGACATCATCCCCAAGGCCGCGGCCAAAGCCGACATGGTCATCCTCGACCTCGAAGACGGTGCCGGCGACATTGACCGCAACCAGGCCTACCGCAATATTCGCGCAGCTAACCTTGACCCCCAGGCAACTATCGTGCGCATTGTCGGCCCCAACGACCCGAATTTTGCCGCCGACCTGGAATTTGTGCGCACCACGCCCTACACCACGGTCATGGTGCCCAAGGTGTATGCGGACCTACCCGTGGGCCTGGACGGGCTCAATATCATCGCCATGATCGAAACCCCCCAGGCCGTCGTCAATATCAAGAAGATTGCCGAACATCCCCAGGTTGTGGCCCTGTTTTGGGGCGCCGAAGACCTCACCATGGGGCTCGGCGGTACCCACTCCCGGCACCTGGCCGACGAACCTCGCACCGGCAGCTATCGGGATACCATGCGAGTGACCCGCGCACTCATGCACATTCATGCAGCGGCTGCCGGCAAACTTACTATTGACGCCGTGTACGCCGACTTTCACGACCCCGACGGCCTCTACGCCGAAGCACTCGACGCCGCCCGGTCTGGTTTCGCCGCCAGCGCCTGCATCCACCCCAAACAGGTCGATGTTATTCGACGCGCCTACCAGCCCGATGCCGAACAAATCGACTGGGCCCGCCGAGTCGTCGCGGAAGCGCAACACCACCCCGGGGCCTTCCAACTCGACGGGGAAATGGTCGATGCCCCCCTCATTTCCCAAGCTCACCGGGTATTAGACCGGGCAGATTCCCGCTAGGAATCCATATCGGCCAAGAGCTCCAAGGTGCGCTCCAGGCGGTTCTCGGGCAGCGGCGCCCCCAAAACCGCGAGGGCGGCGTCGGCAAGCATGATAGCCAGCGATGGCAACCGGGTAGCACTGAGCGGTTCGGGCGCCACCCCATCATTCGGGCGCATCTCAATCACCGACAAGGCAATATGGAACGGCAAACCCGCGCGGGGATCATCCGGGCCCACAATCTTGGCCGCAATCGACCGAAACACCGCCTGCAACTGGGTGCGCTGCTGATGATATTCGGAAAACTCGGGACTGCTGGCCACCGGCAATTGATACAGCCGCCCCACATTCCACCTGGTAGAAAGCAGCAACCGGCACTCCGCGGCAGTCAACGCCCACAACCTAAGCGGCGCCGGCACGTCAATCTCCTCAAACTTGGCCGCCAACGCAGTCGAAGGTGTGACCGTGGAGGTAAGCAAGGCCAAAAAAATCTCGGTTTTCGACGGGAAATGATAATACAGGCTGGCCTGGCGAATACCCACGGCATCGGCAATCTGATGAGTGGAGGTTGTGGCAAAACCCTGGGTGGTGAATAACTCTGCGGAGGCATCCAAAATCTCCTCCCGAGCCGTATTGCCGCGCCGACGGGAATTATTCTTCCGCGGCCTACCCACTGCACCAGCCATTGATTACCTGTCACTCCATTCCATTTCCCCAGGATCTGCGACACCCTGCCGGTAAAAAATCGCAGAGATAAACAACAATCATATACCCCTACCGCCCCAGGCCGTTATCCCAGACGCCATCATAGTGGCAGACTCCAGCGCGGCAGTGGCAGCAAGAACGGCAGGTGGCGGCCTGCGGTGGGTGCTACCGAAGATGGGCAGTGATTACGGCGCTACCTTACTTCCAACCCATAATCCCGGGACAGCGCGTGTGCCACATCCGACACCATGCGGGTGCTCGCACCAAACATGCTTCGCTGGATCGCTGGCAATGACTCCGCCGTGGTCTCGTGAGTATGCACCCGGTCGACAAACCGTTGCAATTGCAGCTGCAGGCCGGCATGCCACGCCTGTCGCAGATAATCCGCCTGATTGGCGGTCATCACCCCCGCCTGCTGCGCATCACGCACCCGGGCCAAAGTCGAAAACTCTTGCGATTTAGCCGCCACGCCCGCCCACCGAGCCAACGCAATAATGGGGTAGAGCAGATCCCGGCGCACATTCACCACAACATGTTTATCGGGCAACCCATCGAAAAGTCTCAGGCTAGGCGGCCGATGGCATAATGCCTCCCGGAGAAATACTATCGGATCGGCCACCCGAAGCACCTCGGCTAAACACCAAGTCCCGGCGTCAGCAAACACAGCAAGCTCACCATAATTATGGTGCTCAGCATGCTGTCGAATCGCCGTCAGCCAATCCCTTCGATATCGGGCAGCTCCACCTAGCGCCGTGGGCTGGGACACCAACCCTACCTGGGTGATGAGCTGCGCCAATGGTTCCGCATCAATATCAGCCGGAGCCAAATCGCAAGGGCATTCGACCAGCCATTGGATGGGGGAGGATGGCAATGCATCACCACGTCCCACCGGACCCGTGAGCACCAGGGTGGCGCCGCCCGTGAGCTCCCGAGCCCCGACCGAATGCAGCGTGTCCGTGACCAACCGAGAAAACCAACTCACCATGTCCTGCGGGTTTTCACCATGATTGAGGGCATTACGAATGAGATCTTGCGATTCCGCCAGCACGCCCCGCACCGCCGCCGCCGAATGGCACCGGGGGGCCTGCTCTGCGAGTTCGACCAGTGAAGCATGTAACACGACAATGAATGTAACACACCGCCTGGCGCACCGCTTATAACGGCCTCGGGCATGGAGCGTATGGGTTTTCGAAAATACAAAACGCCCGACCATGAAAGGTCAGGCGCATCAAGCTGTTGTGTTCCCCGGCCGGGAAAAAATTTACCGGCTAGTGAACGGTAGGAGAGCCATCTCGCGGGCGTTCTTCACCGCGGTAGCAACCTGGCGTTGCTGCTGCGGGGTGAGACCGGTCACGCGACGGGACCGAATCTTGTGGCGATCAGAGATGAACTGACGCAGGGTGTTGATGTCCTTGTAGTCCACCTTTTCAATGCCGGCGGCCTTGAGTGGGTTCTTCTTAGGGCGGCGGGACTGCTCCATCCGCACCTTTTTCGTGTTAGTGCGCTTCATTTAGATACTCCCTGAATTACCAGCTGGACTTACGGACACCAGGCAGCTCACCACGGTGGGCCATCTGGCGCATACGGACACGAGACAGGCCGAACTTGCGGAGATAACCGCGGGGACGACCGTCGTGAGCGTCACGGTTGCGGACACGAACTGGGGAAGCATCACGCGGCTGCCGGTTCAATTTGAACTGGGCTTCGAGACGCTCCTCATCGGAAACATTGGGGTTCTTAATGATTGCCTTGAGCTCCTGGCGCCGCTCCGCATAGCGTGCGACGATTTCCTTGCGCTTCTCATTCTTGGCGATCTTGGACTTCTTAGCCATAGATTATCGCTCCTCGCGGAATTCGACGTGCTTACGGATTACGGGATCGTACTTCTTCAAGGTAATACGATCAGGATTATTGCGCTTATTCTTCCGGGTGACATAGGTGTAACCCGTGCCAGCGGTAGACTTCAGCTTGATGATTGGACGAACGTCATTACGTGCCATCTTTAAACCTTCTCCCCCCGGGCGCGGATCTTAGCAACCACGGACTCAATGCCGTCGCGGTCAATAACCTTCAGACCCTTGGTAGATACGGTTAAGGTAATGGTACGGCCCTCAGAGGGCAGGTAGAACTTACGACGCTGCACATTGGGGTTCCAACGGCGAGACGTGCGTCGGTGCGAGTGCGAGACGGACTTGCCGTAACCCGGCTTACGTCCCGTAACCTGGCAAATAGCCGACATGGATAAACTTTCTCCTAGCCGCCCAACGTTCAACCTGCACGAATGCAAACTTGATCGGGGCGTAAACGAACATTTTCGACAACAGCAATGGGCAATCATACCGGTAAATCCGCGTTTTGCCTAATCTGCTAGCTTTTCGACGATCCCACCAGGTGAATTTCGCTTTTATCAGGGAGCGCTGGTAGTCTTTTGCACGCCCATGTACATATGACGAAACCCAACTCAGGCACGATCGTCAGATCCGTTTTGCTGGCGAAGCGACCTGAAGTTTCAATCCTGAGGGAATCGGAGAGAAATGAAAAAGGACATCCACCCGGATTACCATCCGGTCGTGTTCCAGGATGCAGGTACTGGTTTCCAGTTCCTCACCCGGTCTACCGTGAAAAGCAATCGCACCATTGAATGGGAAGATGGCAACGAATACCCGCTCATTGTTGTTGATGTGACAAGCGAATCGCACCCCTTCTGGACCGGTGCGCAGCGCGTGATGGACACCGCTGGTCGCGTCGAAAAGTTCCAACGTCGGTTTGGTGGCATGGCCCGCCGCGCCAAGAAATCTTAATTCAAGGAGGGAAACAGAACAATGGCAGTTCCAAAGCGTCGCATGTCGCGTGCCAACACCCGCACTCGTCGTTCTCAGTGGAAGGCTCACAACCCGGCCCTGATGGAAACCAAGATCGACGGTCAAACCGTGCGCATTCCGCGTCGTCTCATCAAGGCCGCCCAATTGGGGTTGGTTGAGGTTGAACAATTCTAATATTGACTAAAACCATAAGGTAGCAGCGAACGTAAAAGTGCTGCTACCTTTTTGGCTGTTTCGGGAACGAATATTGATTAAAAGGTTCTTATATTTGGGGGGTAAGGCCAGAGTGCGAATGAATATTCTGTATAATTTCCGTGTCGGCATTAAACAAAAATATAGTTTAAGAACTGGCAGGAAGACCGCGAAGCCAACGCTTTAGTTCCTTAAAGCAGATGGGGCATAATTGTAAATATGAAAATTGTTGTAGTAGATGATGAGCAGGCTGTACGGGACTCGCTGCGCCGCTCCCTCTCCTTTAATGGCTATGATATTGCCATCGCCGAGGATGGTGAACAAGCACTCGACGTCATTGAAAAAGAGCAGCCTGACCTGGTCATTTTGGATGTTATGATGCCCAAGATGGATGGGCTGGAGGTGTGTCGCCATCTGCGCAGTCACGGTGACGACCGTCCCATTTTGGTTCTTACTGCCCGCGATGGAGTGTCCGACCGGGTGGCAGGGCTTGATGCTGGTGCAGATGACTATCTACCCAAGCCGTTTGCCTTGGAAGAATTACTTGCCCGGGTTCGGTCGCTGCTGCGTCGGGCTGCCGCCGAGGCTTCCGGCCCCAGCAGCCAAGCCGAAATCACGTTCGAAGATCTTAAGCTTAATCCCGACACCCGGGATGTGGTGCGTGGCAATAGGACAATCAGTCTTACCCGCACCGAATTTGCCTTGTTACAGCTGTTGATGACCAACCCTCGGCGGGTACTCAGCCGCTCCACCATTCTGGAGGAAGTATGGGGCTATGATTTCCCCACCTCCGGGAATGCGCTGGAGGTGTATATCGGCTACTTGCGCCGCAAGACGGAGCAGGAAGGTGAACCACGTTTGATCCATACCGTTCGTGGCGTCGGCTATGTGCTTCGGGATACCGCTCCGTGATATTGAGGAAACCGTCCCCAGATACAGAGAAAACTGCTTCTCTGGATCTGGGGGCTCTTACCGCTGAATCCTCTGATGGATGGGGTAAACAAGCGTCATTACGCTGGCGGGTGGCCATGCTCACGGCAAGTATGGTGGCCATCGCGGTTGGGGTGATGACGGTTTTGGCGTATTGGTCTGTATCCGTCACCTTGACCAATAACGTTGATAAAGACCTGAAGTCTAAAAGCATGGCCATGTTGGCGGAGACCGTGGACCCTTCCTTTTTCAATAATGTGAAAAAGGAGGTCGAGTACTTCCGCACCTATAACCAAAACACCAAAATTTCCATTCGGCTTCCTGGCTGGAACTATACCGCCGGTGACGAGTCACTGCCGTTGCTCTCTTTGCCGCCGGGTGAGAAAACCGTGGTGAAGACCGTCAATGGTGACCGGGTGTTTATGGCCACAAACGACGCCGGGGCGACCGTTGTGCTGTCCCGAGACATGACCGACATTCAAGGCCTCATCCTGACCTTGGGCCTGGCCCTTTTGGTATTCGGCGGTTTAGGGGTGTTGCTTGCCATCATGACCGGCATTGTGGTGGCCACCGCCGGTCTGAAACCACTTGTTCGACTCCAATCAGCGGTGGATGCGGTGACCCGCACCCAAAAACTCACCCCCATTCCGGTTGTGGGCAATGACGAATTAGCCCTGCTCACTATGAGCTTTAACCAAATGTTGGCGGCCCTAGACCAATCCCGGCAGCGGCAGGCGCAACTCGTGGCCGATGCCGGGCATGAACTGAAAACCCCACTCACCTCCATGCGCACCAACATTGAACTGCTCATGTTGCTGCAAAAACCTGGTGCCCCCCAGATTTCGGATGAGGAGAAAAAAGCCCTCGAACATGATGTTATGGCGCAAATGGAGGAGCTTTCCACCCTGATTGGCGACCTGGTTGATTTGGCCCGCGAAGACGCGGCCGAAACTGAATTGCAAGAAACCGACCTGGCCCAGGTGGCGCAAACCGCTTTCGAACGGGTACGTCGCCGCCGGCCTGATGTGGAATTCCGACTGCATGTTACCCCCTGGTATTTGTGGGGAGACGCCCATTCCCTGGGCCGGGCAATATTAAACCTCATGGATAATGCGGCCAAATGGTCACCCGCCGATGGGGTGGTGCGGGTGAAAATGACCCGATTAGACGAGGGTCGCATGCAGATTACTATCTCCGACTCCGGACCCGGTATTCCCGAAGAAGAACGCGAAAAAGTTTTCGAACGTTTTTACCGGTGTATCCAATCACGATCTATGCCCGGCTCTGGCCTGGGGTTGGCCATTGTGCGCCAGGTGGTGGATCGGCATGGTGGCAGCATTACCGCCGAGGAATCCGAGGACGGCGGCGCCATGTTCCGGATGATTCTACCTGGTTACGACCATGAAGAAGATTTAGCGCGTGACGCGAAAAATTCCACGTCGAAACAGCTGGTGGCCAATAGTCATGATGATCGGCCGACCGAGGGTCGGGCTGCCATGTTCCGCAATGCCCATGACGCAATCGGTAAGTGAATCCGCTACCATCACATAACATAGCTAGCACAGGATTTTGCCAGCTTTTCACATGATTGCCCCAATAATGGTGACAGTCAGGCACAAGACATATCTAGGATACTACTAACCATGACTAATACTCCCCGTAATTCCAACGATAACGATCATCAACCCTTCGGGAATCCGCAGCAATCGGGTAGCAGTGGTTTTGAGTGGCCTGGCAGTACCAGCGCATCCCAGCCGCAACAGCCCCAGCAGCCACAACAGCAGGGGCCGCAGCAGCCACCGCAGCAACCAGTGCCCCCTCAACAGCGACCCCAGGAAACGCAGCAGATTCCGCGAACCCCAACGTCGCAAAGCATGTCCGATGTGCCCAGTAGCTTAGGAAATCCCAATAATCCCTATAGTGCCGCCGGACCCATGGCGCAGCCGCCGCAGGCCCAGCAGGTGAAGGGGCGGCGCACCATTGGCCTGCTGCCGGCCGCCGCATTAATCGTGGTCGCGGCCATTGCCTCCGGCGCTATCACCGGTATTTACGCCACCCGGTTTGCCCCGAGCGCGAATACCAGCACCGTGGCGGAATCCCTGAAGGAACCCGCCAGCCGCGGCAAGCCCCAGGCGGAAGCTGGTACCGTACAAGCAGTCGCCGAGGCGGTACAGCCTGCCGTGGTGAGTATTCGCCTGCTCACCGAAGATAGTGCCATCTCCGGGTCTGGATCCATCATTTCGCAGGACGGCTATGTGTTAACGAATAACCACGTGGTTGAGGGGGCGGCGGACGGCCGCGCCGAAATGACCGTGACGCTTCAAGACGGCAGCACCCACCGGGCCAAGTTCATTGCCGGCGACAGTAACACCGATGTGGCCGTCATCAAGGTGGAGGATGTAAATAACATGCCCACCATTACCATTGGTAACTCCGATGATCTGGCGGTGGGTCAAAATGTGGTGGCTATAGGCGCTCCTCTGGGGTTGGAACAGACCGTTACCACCGGTATTGTGTCCGCTCTGAACCGGCCCGTGCGTGCCGGCGAAGGCGGGGAAGCCACCATTATTGACGCCATCCAAACCGACGCCGCCATTAACCCCGGCAACTCCGGTGGGCCCCTGGTCAATATGAACGGTGAGCTCATTGGCATGAACTCGGTGATTGCCTCCACCACCACCAACGGCTCCGAGGAAGCCGGCTCCATCGGTTTGGGCTTCGCTATTCCCGCTAACTTCGCCCGCCGCACCGCCGACCAGCTCATTAAGGAAGGTAAGGCCAGCTATCCGCTCATTGGGGTGTCGTTAGATCAACGATTCCGGGAGTCCGGGGCGAAAATCGCTGAAGTGTCCAAGGACGGCCCCGGGGACAAGGCCGGGCTGAAAAAGGGCGAAGTCGTTGTCGCCATCAACGACCGAGTTATTAAGAATGCTAACGGCCTGATTGCGGCGGTGCGGAGCAGTGACTTTGGTGCGAAAATCAAACTAAAAGTAGTCGATGAAAAAGGCGAAAATCCCCGAGAGGTAGAGGTA
>CAUVMZ010000047.1:0-16254 GCA_963552855.1 uncultured Corynebacterium sp.
AGGCATTCGAACGTATTACCGGAGAAAAGTTTTCGCGGTGGATTGGTTGCTGCGTATAGGAATCCCGTAACCATGTACCATCGGATTCCATGACGTTTACCGAACCAATCGCCCCGGTACACCCCATTACCCGCACCCACCACAATATTAGTTTTATTGATAATTATGAATGGTTGCGGGATAAGGAATCCGCCGAGACCACCGCCTATTTAGAAGCCGAAAACGCCTACACCGCGCAGGAAACCGCTCACCTGAAAACCCTGGAGGATAATATTTTCCAGGAGATCAAATCCCGCGTGAAGGAAACCGACATGTCGGTGCCCACCCGCCTGGGCCGCTACTGGTACTACGGACGCATGGAGGAGGGCAAATCCTACGGCATTTCCGCCCGCGTGCCCGTCATCGACGACTGGGTGCCGCCGGTGGTGTCCGAAACCGGTTCCCTGCCCGACGAGGAAATCCTGCTCGACGCCAACGAATTGGCCAAGGGCCACGATTTTTTCTCCCTGGGCGCCTCCACCGTGGACGATACCGGCCGCTACCTGGCCTATTCCACCGACACCGAGGGGAATGAACGCTTCACCCTCTATATTAAGGACCTGGAGACCGGGGAACTCCTCGACGATGTGATCGACAATGTGTTCTACGGTGTCACCTGGGCGGGTACCGATTATCTTTTCTACACCCGCGTCGACGACGCCTGGCGGTCTGATTCCGTGTGGCGCCACAAGGTCGGCACTCCCGCGTCCGAAGACGTTCGGGTGTTCCACGAGGAAGACGAACGCTTCAACGTGGGTGTCGGCTCCAGCCGCAGCAAGAGCTTCCTCATCATTGAGTCCAGCTCCAAAGTCACCTCCGAATCCTGGGTGCTAGAACTCGACAACCCCACCGGGGAATTCCGGGTTGTTCGCCCCCGCGAACATAATGTCGAATACTCCGTCTCCCACGCGGTCCTGTCCGGCAGGGACGCCTGGCTGATCGTCCACAACGCCCACGGGCCCAATTTTGAACTCGGCTGGATGTGGGCTGCTGACACCCTGGGCAGCTTCGACGACCTTCGGGTGCTGGTGCCGCACCGCGATACCGTCCGCATCGAAGGCGTCGACGCCTACGAACACCAACTCGTGATCGGCTACCGTCGGGAAGCCATCAGCCGCGCCGGCGTAATGAAGCTAGACCGGGGAAACCTCACCGAATTCGTCGAACTTGAGTTCCCCGAAGAGCTCTACACCATTGAGGTCATGGGCAACCCCGAATGGGACGCCCCCGTGCTGCGCCTGGCCTACTCCTCCTACGTCACCCCCACCCGCATCTACGACTACACCGTCGCCACCGGCGAACTGCGGCTGCTCAAGGAACAAGAAGTCTTAGGCGGCTATAACCCAGACGACTATGTGGCCAACCGCGTGTGGGTCACCGCAAGCGATGGGGTCGACATTCCCGTCTCCCTGGTGCACCGCCGCGACGTGGACCTTTCCCACCCCAACCCCACCATCCTCTACGGCTATGGTTCCTACGAAATCTCCCTCGACCCGGGATTCTCGGTTGCCAGCCTCTCCCTCATGGACCGGGGCATGATCTTCGCGTTCGCCCATGTCCGGGGCGGCGGCGAGCTCGGCCGCCACTGGTACGACAACGGCAAAATGCTGCACAAACGCAACACCTTCACCGACTTCATCGCCGTTGCCGATCACCTGCTTGACCACAACCTCACCACCCGGGACACCCTCGTCGCCTTGGGCGGCTCCGCGGGTGGCCTCCTCATGGGTGCCGTCGCAAACCTGGGCGGTGACCGGTTCAAGGCCATCGAAGCCAACGTTCCTTTCGTCGACCCGCTCACCTCCATGCTCATGCCCGAGCTGCCGCTCACCGTCCCCGAATGGGAAGAATGGGGCAACCCCCTGGCCGACAAAGACGTCTACGACTACATGGCCGGCTACGCCCCCTACGAAAACGTTGAGGCAAAAACCTACCCCAATATTCTCGCCCTGACCAGCATCAACGACACCCGGGTGCTCTATGTGGAGCCGGCGAAATGGATCGCCCAGCTCCGGGCCACCGCCACCGGTGGCAAATTCCTGCTCAAAACCGAAATGGCCGCCGGCCACGGGGGTGTGTCCGGCCGCTACGAAAGCTGGCGGCAAACTGCCTTCGAATACGCCTGGCTCATCAATCAAGCAACCGGAAAGGTCGAATAAATGAGCGACTTCTATGATATTTCCGTTACTCTTGCCGACGGCACCACAACCACCATGGGCGGTTGGGCCGGACATGTGCTGCTGATCGCCAACCCGGCGTCGACAAGCGCACACGCCGATATCCTGGCCGAACTGTTTACCGACTACGCCCCCCGCGGCTTCTTCGCCCTCGGCACCTACGACGCCAGCGACGCCAGCGGCGCCGACACCCCGTTCCTACACCTCACCCACGCCGAAGAACTATTCGAATACCTGGGCGAGGGCGACACCTTCGTCGTCGACCCCACCGGTAGCGTGATCGGTCGGTTCGATGCCGCAGTCGAACCCGACGAGCTGGAGGTCACCGACCTTATCGAAAGCAACTTGCCTATTTAGCGTCAGATCACACCGCACAATTTAGGTCGCACATAGCACATACGGGTAAGCTGTTGGCTTGGATAACCCAACCCACATGTGAGGAGCTTCAAACGTGGCCCGTGTTGTAGTCAATGTGATGCCTAAAGCGGAGATTTTGGATCCCCAAGGGCAAGCCGTGGTTCGAGCCCTAGGACGCATCGGCGTCGAAGGCGTCGCCGATGTTCGCCAGGGGAAACGCTTCGAAATCGAAGTATCCGACGAAGTAACCCGCGAACAAGTCGAAAAAATGGCCGAAGTGCTCCTGGCCAACACCGTCATCGAAGACTTCGACGTGATTTTCGAGGCATAGGGGCATAATGAGCGCAAAAATCGGAGTAATCACATTCCCCGGCACGCTTGATGATGTCGACGCCGCCCGCGCCGCCCGTCTCGCCGGAGCCGAAGTCGTAAGCCTGTGGCACGCCGACGCCGACCTGAAAAACGTCGACGCGGTAGTTGTCCCAGGCGGTTTTTCTTATGGCGACTACCTGCGCAGCGGCGCCATTTCCGCCCTCGCACCCGTCATGCAATCCGTCATCGACGCCGCCGGCCGGGGCATGCCTGTCCTCGGCATTTGCAACGGCTTCCAAATCCTCACCGAAGCCCACCTTTTGCCCGGCGCGCTCACCCGTAACCAGGGCCTGCACTTTCACTGCACTGACGCCTACCTGACGGTGGAGAACAACACCACCGCCTGGACCAACACCCTGGAGGTGGGGCAGAAGATCCTGATCCCCTCGAAACATGGTGAGGGTCGCTTCCAGGCGGCGCCGGAAACCGTGCGTGAGCTGGAGGCTGAGGGCCGGGTGGTGTTCCGCTACACCGATAACTACAACGGTTCCGTGAATGCGATTGCTGGCATCACGAATGAGACCGGCCGGGTGGTGGGGCTCATGCCGCACCCAGAGCATGCCGTGGAACTACTCACCGGGCCTTCCCTGGACGGCCTGCAACTTTTCCTCTCTGCCGTCGGCAGCATCGCCGCCTAGCCTCGGCCCGACGGTCCGACCCGGCAGACTGATCCGCCGGCCCGGCTTGGGGTCCATCTTGCGACCCAGCATGAGGCTTCGCCGGTCGGTCCCAGGCCCCCGCAGGTTCCGGGTTCCGCCGGGCCCGGCTTGCCTCAGCTTCGTCTAACCCACCCCGACCTCGACCTTGACTCAGCGCCCGGCCTCGGGTTCAGCGGGTCGATACAAAAATTTCAGCCGCATAGTTTAGCCGCATGAGAATGCGTGAGAAAGGCATAACCCAAGCAATGACTACCTTCAACGACACTGTGGTAGCGGCCCAGGCCAACCCGGACCTGGAGCAGCCTTACGCCTCCTTAGGGCTCAAGGACGACGAATACGCCCGCATCAAGGAGATCCTTGGTCGTCGCCCCACCGACGCGGAATTGGCCATGTATTCCGTTATGTGGTCCGAGCATTGTTCGTATAAATCTTCGAAAGTACACCTGCGGTATTTCGGGGAAACCATGACCGAGGAAATGAGCGAGAAAATCCTGGCTGGCATTGGGGAGAACGCCGGCGTGGTGGATATTGGTGGGGGCAATGCGGTCACGTTCCGGGTGGAGTCCCATAACCATCCCTCCTATGTTGAGCCGCACCAGGGTGCTGCCACTGGTGTGGGCGGTATTGTGCGCGACATCATGGCCATGGGGGCTCGGCCCATTGCGGTGATGGACCAGCTGCGGTTTGGCCCCGCGGACGCGCCGGACACGTCCCGGGTGCTGCCGGGGGTGGTTGATGGTATTTCGCATTACGGTAACTGCCTGGGCCTGCCGAATATTGGTGGCGAAACTGTGTTCGACGAATCCTATGCGGGCAACCCACTGGTGAATGCGCTGTGCGTGGGCACGCTCAAGGTGGATGATTTGAAGCTGGCGTTCGCCTCCGGCCTGGGCAATAAGGTGATGCTTTTCGGCTCCCGCACCGGGCTTGACGGCATTGGCGGGGTGTCGGTGCTGGCCTCTGACACGTTTGAGGAGGGCGCGGAGCGGAAACTACCGGCGGTGCAGGTGGGGGACCCGTTTGCGGAAAAGGTGCTTATTGAGTGCTGCCTGGATTTGTACCGCGCCGGGGTGGTTGTGGGCATTCAGGATTTGGGGGGTGCTGGGTTGGCGTGCGCCACATCGGAGTTGGCCGCCGCCGGCGATGGGGGCATGGAGATCAATTTGGATGCGGTGCCGTTGCGGGCGGAGAACATGCTGGCTGCGGAGATTTTGTCGTCCGAGTCGCAGGAGCGCATGTGTGCGATTGTGCGACCGGAGGATGTGGCGCGGTTCCGGGAGATTTGTGCGCATTGGGATGTGACGTGCGCGGAGATCGGCGAGGTGACCGATGGTGAGCATTTGTTGATTCGGCATCGGGGCGAGCTGGTGGTGGATGCGCCGGCGCACACGATTGCGCATGAGGGCCCGGTGTATGAGCGGCCGTGGGCGCGCCCGGAGTGGCAGGATGAGGTGCAGCAGTTCCAGGGGGTGGAGAAGCCGACGGATCCTGCGGCTGTGAAGGCGGCGTTGTTGGCGATGGTGGGGTCGCCGGCGCTGTGTTCGCGGGCGTTTATTACGGACCAATATGACCGTTATGTGCGGGGGAATACGGTGCAGGCGCAGCATGCGAATGCCGGGGTGTTGCGCATTGATGAGCAGACGCATCGGGGGGTGGCGGTGTCGGCGGATGCGTCGGGCCGGTATACGAAGCTGGATCCGAACATGGGTGCGAGGTTAGCGTTGGCTGAGGCGTACCGGAATGTGGCGGTGACGGGGGCACGCCCGGTGGCGGTGACGAACTGTTTGAATTTTGGTTCTCCGGAGGATCCGGCGGTGATGTGGCAGTTCCGTGAGGCGGTTCATGGCTTGGCGGATGGCGCGAAGGAGCTGGTTATCCCGGTTTCTGGCGGTAATGTGTCGTTTTATAACCAGACGGGTTCGGAGGCGATTTTGCCGACACCGGTGGTGGGCGTGTTGGGGGTTATTGATGATGTGCGGGAGAGTGTGCGCAATAAGTTGGGCACGGTTTCCGGCACGGAGGAGCTGTATTTGCTCGGCCAAACGTTCGACGAGTTTGGTGGGTCGATTTGGCAGCAGGTGTCTGGCGCCGGTTTGAGTGGGTTGCCGCCGCGGGTGGATTTGGCCAACGAGGAGAAGCTCATGGAGTTTTTCCAGCAGCCTGGTGTGGTGTCGGCGGCACACGATGTGTCCGAGGGGGGTGTGGCGCAGGCGATCGCGGAGCTGGCGATTTACTCGAACAAGGGTGTGAGCCTTGATGTTTCGGGGATACATGATGACGTGTTCACGGCATTATTCTCCGAGTCGGCGTCGCGGGTGGTTGTTGCTGCTACTGATGGTGCTGCCGTGGTGCGGCGGGCGCAGGAGCTTGGTATTCCGGTGGTGAAGATTGGGGAAACTATCGACGAGCCGGTGGTGCGTGTCGAAGGCCAGTTCGAGGTGTCGGTTGCGGAGTTGACCCGGGCGTGGACAGAGACGCTGCCGCGACTCTTCAGCCATGCCGTGGGGGCGAACTCGGTGGTGTAGGCTTGTCGACGCAAGAAAAAAGGCCGCCAACAGCGGTCTTTTTTCTTGGCTGGCGCTAGGCGGCCTGGGTAAGCATTTTGTCGAGGACGTCTTGTTCGCCCCGATACCAGCGGCGGATTTTCAGTTCTTTGGGGCCGTCGAGGATGAGGTCGAATCCCACATCGTTGGGGTCGACCTTTTCGTCGTCGATGGCGCAGTAGGCGGCCCATTCTAGATTGGCGAGGGCATCTCTGAGCCAATTGCTTATGAGCTCGTGGGAGCTGATGAGAATGCGTTCGTTGAGGGCGGCCGCCTGGTCGATGGCTACTTGGCGGGCGAATTTGGTGGGGTTAATGGCGAGCCGGAAGGGAAGGCAGTGGACGCCTTCGTATTTGTGGGCGTAGAAGCCTTCTTCGCTTTCTAATTGGGCTTGGTGAAACACCACCCAATCGTCGATAAGCGTGGGGGCTGGTACCTGGAATCCGCAGAATTCGGAGAGCACCTGTGTGAAGGTACTCACGAGGGCGGAATGTGCTTTGGTGAAGTGAATGAGTGTCATTTTGTTGCGCTCCTTGAATAAGTGGTGCGGCTATTTCTAGTATGTCGGCACCAAGTTTAATGTGATTTGTGGGGTGCCTATGGTGGGGATCTTAGTCCGGGTGGGGGTGGTGGTGTGGTTATTACGGTGGGAATGAGGTCTTCATCGCCCACTATGGTTTTAAACCGGGAAAATCCTAAAAAAATAGCTCTGAGAGGTCATTAAGGTAAATCTTGGACGAAAATAAGAGGGTGACCGGGGCTGGTTGTATTGCATCGGACAAAGTGGTAGTTTTCCAGCAGTAATATTGCTTAAGTAAAGTTATGTGACTATCGTGGTTGTTGTGTTTACTGTGTCGCATGATCGTCGTGGGGCAAGATTGGAGGTAGGAACCCATGTTCTTAAATTTTTCCCAAACCCACCCGCGTCGGCGTGTCGCATCCCGGCAACCCCGCACAATAACACCATTGCCACTCCGAAATCTCATGTTAGCGAGAAAATATGGCTGAAATCACTACCGCAATTAAGGGGTAACCAGCCTAACCACCACCAAATTTGCAATGATGCGTATTGTGGAACCTAGGTTACGGGACAGCCACGAACACCAAACACCAAAAACTTGATACAAGCTTGGCAGCGCATTTCTTTGGGGAAGGAGAAGTGCGCTGTCATTTCCTTTCCCGACCAAACGCCTTCACCCGGCAGGATAACGTCGATAAGCACAACAACACATGCGCAGGTTCGGGGGCACGTGCTAAAAACAAACCTTATGGCCCCCACACCCGACCCACGTGAGCTCCGCGCCGCCCTTCAAGCCGTCCACCCCTGGCTTATCGACGCCGCCCAGGCGACCCCGCCCCGGTCCACCATCGCCCACGCCGTCCGCATCAGCGTCACCTACCTGAGCCACCTCGCTCCTGGACACGCCGTCGAGGTACGCGTTCCACCATTCGCCGCCACCCAATGCATCGCCGGCCCCCGGCACACCCGAGGCACCCCACCCAACGTGGTCGAAACCGACCCTGCCACCTGGCTTCGGCTCGTGACCGGACTCGACACCATCACCGACAATCCGGCTGTCACCAGTTCCGGCACCCGCGCCGGAGAAGTTGCGGACTGGTTGCCGCTGGTCCGCTTGTGACGTTATAAAGAATCACTCGTGATGGTCTAGCATTGTGGTCGTGACACACAACGAGGCACAAAATAATCAGTCCTTATTAGATGATCTGGGGGAACAACCGCCCCGTGAAGAATGTGGCGTATTCGGTGTGTGGGCACCGGGGGAAGAAGTGTCGAAGTTAACATACTTCGGCCTTTTTGCATTACAGCATCGGGGGCAGGAGGCCGCTGGCATTGCTGTCGGCGATGGGCAGCAGGTCGTGGTGTACAAGGATTTGGGTTTGGTTTCGCAGATCTTTGATGAGCAAACCCTCGACTCGCTTCGCGGTGATGTGGCCATTGGGCATACCCGCTATTCCACAGCCGGCGGTGTCACCTGGGAGAACTCTCAACCCATGTTTCGGGTGGCCCCCAATGGCACCGATGTGGCCTTGGCACATAACGGAAACCTGGTGAATTACCTGGAGCTCTTGGATGAGGCCGACGAGAAACAGTTGGTGCATAAGCAGAATCATCCCTCCGACTCCGATGTGATGACCGCCCTGCTCTCCCACCAGATCGGGGATGGCCATGGGCTGTTGTCGGCCATGCGGGACCTGCTGCCGCGCGTTAAGGGCGCGTTCTGCCTCACCATCACGGACGGCCACACCCTGTTTGCCGCCCGTGACCCGGAGGGGGTGCGGCCGCTGTGCCTGGGCCGGTTGGACAAGGGGTGGGTGGTTGCCTCCGAAACCTGCGCGTTGGACATTGTGGGGGCGTCCTTCGTGCGGGAGATCGAGCCCGGGGAAATGATCTCCATTGATGAGGCCGGGATCCGTTCGGAGCATTTCGCCGCCACCCGCCGGAAAGGCTGCGTGTTCGAATACGTGTATCTGGCTCGCCCGGACTCCACCATTCGGGGCCGCAACGTGAACGAGTCCCGCCTGGAGATCGGCCGCCGCTTGGCGCGGGAATACCCGGCCGATGGTGACCTGGTGATTCCCGTGCCGGAGTCGGGGGTGCCTGCCGCGGTTGGCTATGCCCAGGCGTCCGGGATTCCCTTTGGTCAGGGTCTGGTGAAAAATGCCTATGTGGGGCGCACGTTCATTCAACCCTCCGATACTCTCCGCCAGCTGGGTATCCGGCTGAAACTCAACCCGCTGCGGGAGGTATTGCAGGGGAAACGCCTGGTGGTGGTGGATGATTCCATTGTTCGCGGTAATACCCAGCGGGCGCTGATCCGCATGCTGCGGGAGGCTGGTGCGGCGGCGGTGCATGTGCGCATCGCGTCGCCGCCGGTGAAATGGCCCTGTTTCTACGGCATTGACTTTGCCAGCCCGGGTGAGCTGATCGCTAACGCCGTGACCAGCGATAATGAGGCGGAAATGGTGCAGAGTGTGTGCACCGCTATTGGGGCGGATTCGCTGGGGTTTGTGTCGACGCAGTCAATGGTGGAGGCCACGAAGCAGTCGCGGGAAGAGCTGTGCTGCGCCTGCTTCGACGGGGTGTATCCCCTGGGGCTACCGGCTGGGAATCCCAATGCGGAGTTGGTGTCGGCATTGCAGCGGGGTTCCTGCGGTAGCATTGATTAGCTGCCGAAATATTGCCCACTTTGATCGAAGGAAAAGGATAATAATGACTGATTCTGCACAGTCGGATGCCACTGTCTCCTACGCGGCCGCGGGGGTGGACATTGAGGCGGGGGACCGGGCCGTGGAATTATTTGCCCCCCTGGCCAAGAAGGCCACCCGGCCGGAGGTTCGGGGCGGTTTGGGCGGGTTCGCCGGGCTGTTTGCCCTGGGTAACTACCGTCAGCCGTTGTTGGCCGCCGGTTCCGATGGGGTGGGCACGAAATTGGCGGTCGCCCAGGCCATGGGTAAGCATGACACCATCGGTATTGACCTGGTGGCCATGTGCGTGGACGACTTGGTGGTGTGCGGGGCGGAGCCGCTATTTTTGCAGGATTATATCGCCATCGGCAAGGTGGTGCCCGAGCATGTGGCCGATATTGTATCCGGCATTGCTGAGGGCTGCGTGCAGGCCGGGTGCGCCCTCCTGGGTGGGGAGACCGCGGAGCATCCGGGGGTCATGGAGCCAGGGGAGTACGATGTGTCCGCCACCGCCGTGGGCGTGGTGGAGGCTGATGAGCTGCTGGGCCCGGACCGGGTGCGGAAAGACGACGTGGTCATCGCCATGGCCTCCTCCGGCCTTCATTCGAACGGGTATTCGTTAGCGCGGTATGTGTTGTTGGAAAAGGCCGGGTTGCTTCTCGACGCCTATGTGGAGGACCTGGACCGCACCCTGGGGGAGGAGCTTTTGGAGCCCACCCGTATTTACGCCAAGGACTGCCTGGCGTTGGCTGACGAGTGCGAGGTGCACACCTTCTGCCACGTTACGGGTGGGGGCTTGGCCGGTAACCTGGCCCGGGTCATCCCAACCGGGCTGGTGGCGGAGCTTTCCCGCGGCACGTGGGTGCCGGGGCCGATTTTCCGCCTGATCCAAAATGTGGGCAAGGTGCCGCAGGCGGAGATGGAGAAAACCTTTAACATGGGGGTGGGCATGGTGGCGGTGGTGGCCCCAGAGGACCGGGATCGGGCCTTGGCCATGCTTACCGCCCGGCACATTGATGCGTGGGAGTTGGGGACCATTCGAGATGCCGACGACCCTCAGACCCCCGGCGCGGTGGTGCTCACCGGTGATCACCCGGGCTATTAACCAGGAGTTTTGCCGGGCGGAGGCGAGAGTGGGCGCGGCGTGCGTCGGCCCAACCCGTGCGCTCCTACCGGCATGAAAAAACCACCGACGGACACACTTCTCCTTAGAAAAGTGCCCCTTCGGTGGTTTTTACCAGCGCTGATAGCGACTATGACTTGGATTCTTGTTCCTTGATCCAGTCAGCGTATTGGGAGTATGCGTCTGCGTACTCGTCGTACTCGTCATCCTGGTGGGATTCGGCTTCGGCGCGTTTCGGGGCTTTGCCCGCAAGTTCACGCTGGAGTGAGTCGAGATCCATGGTTGGAGTGTTGTACTTCAGCTGGCGTGCAACCTTGGTCTGCTTTGCCTTCGCGCGACCGCGTCCCATGGTTATGACCCCCTTGGTACTAAGCGGAGCATCCCTAGGGAATGAAAATGCTCCGTGGGCTTTCAAAATCATCACAGTATGTTTTCCTGTATGACACAATAGCCTGAATTACATAATTTTGCCGCAACGAGCTGTTGACCTTGAGAAATATCCGGCAAAATCCCAGCACCGGCCCAAAACCGGTCCCCCTTTTATGAGGTGACGCAAGTGGGGCCGGAATTATGCGGTGTGGTTATGAATGGCGCGATTATTGCTGAGTTTCGCTCCCACGCAGTCGGTTAATTGCGGCTCGGCCGGCTTGGGATTGTTCTTCCGCCGGAATGAAATCTGGGTCCACGAGGATGGCGGATTCCCCGGCCGTCAGCGCCTGCGACGTGAGGGCGGTGCGTTTGAGGAGCGCCAGCGTGATGGGCCCGAATTCATGGTCGTGGATGACGGTTCCAATGCGCCCCACCGTCCGCTGCCGGCCCGTTGCCGGTCCCATCACGATGGGGGTGCCGGGGGTGGGCAGGGTGGGGGCGGAGCCATCGAGGTGTGCGAGCGTCAATAGCCGGGGTGGCCGCCCCAGGTTTTCCACCCGCGCCACGGTTTCCTGCCCGCGGTAGCAGCCCTTGTCTAGGTGGACGGCGGCAATGCGGTCACCCCGGTTGATGAGCGCCGGTATCTCGTGCGGTATTGACTTGTCGTCGAGGTCGAGGCTGCGTTCCGGCAGGCCCGCCCGCACCCGTTCGGCGGTGTACGCCATGAGCCCCATTGGTTCGATTCCCTGTTCGATTATTCGCTTTGCGACGTCGACAAGCGCGCCTCGGGGCACAAACACATCGTGCCGCACCCAGGTGCCAAATGGCAGCCGGCGGGAAAACTCGCCGCCCACATCCGGCACCTCGGCGCCAATGATGCTCAGGATCCCTAGATCCGTGACGGAGATCTCTACCTGCGACCAGAACACCATTGCGCGCAAATAATCTACCAGTGATTCCGCATCCACCGTGGAGATATCCAGGTAAAACGCATCCTCCACCTTGGTCACATCCAGGTAGTGCAGGATCCGGCCCTGACCATCTAAGTTCAGGGCGCTGGCGCTGAACCCGTCGGGAACATTGTCGAGTTTTTGGGAAAGTAAATTATGCAGGAATGTGGCGGCATCCGGGCCTGACACCCGAATGACCGTGCGATGCGAACGGTCCACCAGTGCGCCCGTGGCACAATGCTGTTGCTCCGTCAGGGGATTCCCATAATGCCAAGCCACCCCCATATGGGTGGGGTGTTGATCGGTGTCGCCGGGCGGGGTCGCCCCCGGCACTGTTTCCAGTAACGGTGAAGAAGAATTATTGGTCACAGACTCGATCGTAGCGCCTCGCGCACGGCATAATCAGACCTATGAGTTCCCCTGGTACGCGAAAAATGTCCCCTATCATTTTCGCCGTGGAACCGTTCGGCGGTTCCGTCCGTGACCATAATCCCAATCTCCCCCTCGTCTTCTGGGACGACGCCGCCGTCACCCGTGGCGACGGTGTGTTCGAAACCCTCCTCCTCCGGGACGGGCGCATCTGCAACCTTGACCGGCACGTATCCCGATTCCTCGCCTCCGCGAAGCTCCTCGACCTACCTGAACCCAATATCGACGGCTGGCTGAAGGCCACCACCATGGCTGCCGAAAAATGGCGCAGCCACACCACCGACGATGCCTCCTGCGTGTGGATGTACACCCGCGGCCGGGAAACCACCGGCATCCCCAGCGCCTGGCTCACCATCCGCCCCCTATCACCCGCGGCACTGCACCAACGCACCCATGGCGTGGCCGTCATGACCAGTCCCCGCGGCTATCACATCGACTCCCCGGAAACCACCGCCGCCGTCCCCTGGCTTGTTGTCGGCGCGAAAACCCTCAACTATGCCGCCAATATGGCGGCGCTCCGCTGGGCCCGCGCCCACGGCTTCGACGATGTGATCTACACCGATGGCGACACCGTGCTAGAGGGTGCCACCTCCACCGTCATCACCGTGCGCGGCAAAAAAATCCGCACCCCCACCGCCGGCGGCGATATCCTCCCCGGCACCACCCAGGCCGCCCTATTCGAATATGCGACTGAACAAAAATGGCGGTGCAAAGAAAAACAGCTCGTCCTCGACGACCTGTTTCGGGCCGACAGCGTGTGGCTCGTGAGTTCGGTGCGCATCGCCACTCGCGTCACCCGTATCAATGACCAAGAACTCCCAGCCCCCACCAACGAGGTGGAGATCCGGGAGCTTATCGAGGCTGCATTAACCAGTAACTTAACCAATCACCCGTGATAATTCGGCGGACATGCGTGGGCGGTATTCCCCATCCACCATGCGCTCATCCACCCACCCCAGGTTATTATTCGGCATCAGGCCAAACAGGCGTTTGCCCGCACCCAAATTCTTCGGCCCGGTCGTGGTCACCAATGTTGACGCTGATGTGATTTCCCACGCCCGCTCCTTGATTGGATTTCCATAGAAAATCTCCACTACGCCTGTCGAATGCGCCACCACCACTTCGATTTCATCCTTGCTGGTGATCCGCCAAAAACCGGTTTCCCGGTGGTCGAGGCCTACCTGATTTCCTTCGTCGTCAAGCTTCCACACCCGCGACGAATATGTCAGATAATTCTCGCCATCATGGGCGAAAATAATCTGCTGCCCAAACTGGGTGGGTTTCGCATCCGTATCCGTGTGATCCAACGCCTGGCCGGTGCCCCGCCACACCCCCACGAGCGGCAGTAGCGCTAATAACCCATCATGCAAACTGGGGCCCTCCCGCAGGTTTGCCGTGTCGTCGGGGATCGGTAAATCCCCCAACCCGGGAATATTCCGATGTGCCGTTTCTTTCCACTGCTCAGCAGCTAAGTTCACCGCATCACTACCCCCCAACGAAATCTTTGGGGCGTCAGCCGGCTCCTCATGGGGTTCATTATTTACCACGTCATCACTCATAACCTTTAACCCTAGCAGCATGGCACACTATGGTTGTGTAGGTGCGACTGCTGCTAATTTCCAACCCGAACTCCACCACCCAAACCCCGGAGCTCTTCCGCCACATCATTCCCACCCTCCGGGGCGTGACCGGACTTCACCTCACCACCTACTTCACCCACCACCCCGGCCATGCCACCGAATTATGCCGCGATATCACCAACGCGGATTACGACGTGGTGGTCGCAGTCGGCGGTGACGGCACCGTCAACGAAGTTATCAACGGACTCCTGGGGCCAGCACCCGACCCCCGCACCAACATCCCCACCCTCGCGGTCATCCCCACCGGCTCCGCCAATGTTTTCGTCCGCGCCCTCGGCTTCCCACCCGAACCCATCCATGCTACCGAAGCACTCGCCCATACCCTCGAACACAACCTCAAACGCACCATAGACCTCGGCATTTGGCAAGACCACTGGTTTGCCGTGAATGCCGGCTTCGGTATCGACGCCGACGTCATCGCCACCATGGATCGGGCCCGCCGCCGCGGTTTCGCCGCCACACCCCTGCGCTACATTCGCGTCACTTATCGGGCGTGGCGCCGCGCCCGCAAATATCCACCCACCATCAACGTGTGGGGCAAAGACCGAAACGGTACCACCAAAACCGCCCGTAACCTGCCCTTCTGTATCATTAGCAACACCAACCCCTGGACCTTCCTCGGGCCCCTCCCCGTCATCACCAACCCCCGCAACTCCTTCGACGTCGGCCTTGGGGTTTTCGGAATCAATAGTGTCGCTGGCCCCGCCGGCATCCTCGCCGTTCTCCAAATGCTTGGCGCCAACATGATCGCCCCCATCGCCCAATGGCTGGAAAAACGCACCTTCGTGTTTGACGACGCCATGGAAGTCACTTTGGATTGCGCTACCCGCCAACGCTTCCAAGTCGACGGCGAATACGCGGGCGAATACCAATCGGCCACCCTCACCGTCCTCCCCGATGCCATCGAGGTCTACGCCCCCAAAGAGAAAATCCCCACCAAACCCCTCTCCTGGATAAAACTCGGACTCAGCTTCTTCGACATCCGCCTGTAATGTCACATCAGCTAGCGTCACATCAGCTATGTCGGCTAATCATCCGAAACCGGTGCCAAATCATCCATGCTCACCACCACATTCCGCTGCTGCGACTCAAAATACACCGTCCCCCCATCCGCCGATACATAGCTCGCCTGCTTCGACAACGGCAACGTTGTGGTATCTAATTCCCACCGAAACGCCCGAAAAATATCAGCATCCGACAGCTTGTCATTCTGAGTATCATCCAACTTGCTGCGATCCGTCACCGTTATCGGCGATAACAAAAACATTTTCCCCTTCAACCGAAGCTCCGCAACCACCGTCACCGGACCCGTAAACCCCGGCGGCGTCCCCGTCAACTTCACCTCCGACGCCGCACTCCCCGCCGGCGAAATATCATACGGATTTGAAATATCCAGATCGGTAATCCCCATCGGGCGCCCCAGAGACACCGCATCAAAATTCACCCCCCGGGTAATCAACGCCGCCTTCGCCCCCGCAACATCACCGGCCAACAGTTGATCCGTCGACACCTCCACATCAGTGATCGTGGTATGCGTCCGCAACAACCCAAACGGCTTCACATTCACATCCGTCACACTCACATACATTGACGGCACCACACCCGTAATAAAATTCGTCACAAACGGCAACCCCCCAAAATACGCCTCTGGCGCAAACCCCAAATGCGAATGCTCCGCCACCCGCTGCGACAATAACCGCTCACTCCGCGCTGCTATCGCCGTATCAACCACCCACATCGCCACCAACACGCCCACCAACACAGCCGTGAGTACCACAACCGTGCGCCGTCGAAGTTTCATCACCCCTCAATAGTGCCACAATCGCTACGCTTGAAAAGCATGAAACTCACTGTCACACGCGAACTTCATCCCGACCAACTCCCCGCCATCCACGCCGTCCTCGACGCAGCCACCAGCCACGATGGCATCGCACCCCTCTCCGAACAATTCCTCCGTGGACTCACCAACCCCCAACGCCACCATTTCCTGCTTTACGACGACACGACCATCGTGGGAATTGCCTCCTACGACGGCGAAACCGCCGAACTCGCAGTCACACCCACCGCCCGCCGCCACGGCGGCGCCACCCTCCTCATCGACCTCATGGGCCATAAACCCCTCTGGGCCCACGGCAACCTCCAACCCGCCCAGCACTTCGCCCACCACCGCGGCTATACTCCCAGCCGGGAACTTCTCGTCATGGCCATCGACGGCGACCCCCTCACCGCCGCCACCGCCTACCAGTTTCCCGAAGGCGTAGAACTTCTCGACCTCTCCACTGCCTACGACCGCTACGGTAGTGAAACCGTCGATAAACTCTGGCTGGAGGTCAATAACCAAGCCTTCTCCTGGCACCCCGAACAGGGCGGCTGGGACTTGGATCGCCTC
>CAUVMZ010000048.1:0-16068 GCA_963552855.1 uncultured Corynebacterium sp.
GTTGGGGGTATGGGTGATGCGGCGGCCCAGGGTGATGAGGAGCATGCCGCTGCCGGCGCCAAGGTAGAGGAAGGCCGCCATCATGGTGGGGGTGGTGGTGGCCAGGATGTATTTGGAGGCGGGGGCGGAGAGTGCGTAGAACGCTGCCGCCAGGATGGCGAAGAGGATGGCGGTGTTTTTCTTAGAGATTGGAGGCATGCCGTATTCCTGCCTGGTTGGGGTTGTGAACAATGGAAATTGTAGGTTATGGGTGAGACTCACACAAGAATTGCTAGCCTGATTGGGTGGGAGCCTTTAGACTGGGAAACTAGTAACCAGGTAAGGAGCATGGGCCATGGTGAGTTGGAATCCTGCGTATTTTTCCCAGGCGTGGGCGGAGTTTGGTGCGCAGCATTTTGATGTATGTGTGATCGGTGGGGGTTCCGTGGGGGCAGGTGCGGCATTGGATGCCGCGAGTAGGGGGTTGAAAGTTGCGGTTGTAGAGGCGCGGGATTTTGCGTCGGGCACGAGTTCGCGGTCGTCGAAAATGTTTCATGGTGGGTTGCGGTATTTAGCGATGCTGGATTTTCGGCTGGTGGCGGAGTCGTTGCGGGAGCGGGAGCTTTCGATGTCGACGTTGGCGCCGCATTTGGTGAAACCGTTGCGGTTTATTTTCCCGTTGACGCATAGGGTGTGGGAGCGGCCGTATATGGCGTCGGGGTTTGCGCTATATGACTTGATGGGTGGGGCGAAGTCTGTGCCCATGCAGAAGCATTTGTCGCGGGCGGGCACGTTACGGTTGGCCCCCGGGTTGAAAGATGATGTGATAGTTGGTGGGGTGCGGTATTTTGATACGCTTGTCGACGACGCCCGCCATACATTGACGGTGTTGCGTACAGCCGCGGAGTTAGGGGCGATCATTCGGCCGTCAACGCAGGTGGTGGGGTTGACGAAGGTTGGGAGTCGGGTGGTGAGGGCAAGGCTGTTAGACACTGACACGGGTTCGGAGACCACATTATCGGCGGATGTGTTTATTAATGCCACGGGGGTATGGACGGAGGAGATCCATAAGCTTGCCGGGGTGACGGGACCGTTTACGGTGCGGGCGTCGAAGGGGGTGCATATTGTGGTGCCGCGTGATTGTTTGGATGCGGATGCTGCATTGTGTTTTGTGACCGAGAAGTCGGTGTTGTTTGTGATCCCGTGGGGGGAGTATTGGATTATTGGTACGACCGATACTGATTGGGATAAGAATTTGGCGTATCCGGCGGCAACCCGGGCGGATATTGATTATATTTTGGCGCATGTGAATGAGAAGGTGCGGCACCCGATCACGGTGGCGGATATTGTGGGCGTGTATTCGGGGCTGCGGCCGTTGGTGAGTGGGACGTCGGAGTCTACCACGAATTTGTCCCGTAACCATGCGGTGGCGCGAGTGGCGCCCGGGTTGGTGTCTGTGGCTGGCGGGAAATACACCACTTACCGGGTTATTGGTCGGGATGCGATTGCAGCGGCGGTGCAGGATATTCGGGGCCGGATGGTACCGGATTCCGTGACCGATGTCACGCCATTATTGGGGGCGGAGCGGTATCGTGCCGTGGTAAATCACACCCCGGCGCTGGCTCACCAATATGGGTTGACGACGGCGCAGGTTGAGCATTTGTTGGGAAGGTACGGGTCGTTGGTGCGGGAGGTGTTGGCCTTGGGGGCGAGTGATCCTGCGTTGTTGGCGCCGATCCCGGGTGCACCCCGGTATTTGCTGGTTGAGGTGGTGTATGCGGTTACTCATGAGGGGGCGCTGCATGTGGCGGATATTATCGAACGGCGGTTGCGGATTGCCATGGAGTATGGGCATCGGGGGGTGGAGTGCGCGGCTCCAATTGCGCAGGTAGTGGCCCCGTACTTGGGGTGGTCGGCTGCGGAGGTGACTGCTGAGGTGGATAGTTATGCCGCAACCGTTGCGGCGTTATTATCTGCGGAGCAGGAGGTAAATGAGATGGTGGTTCGGGTGTCGGATCCCCGGGGTCGGATTGATGTGAGTCAGGATAGGTGAGACATGTTTATTGCTGCTATTGATCAGGGCACAACGTCGACTCGGTGCGTCATTTTTGATGCGGATTTTTCGGTGGTGGGGGTGGGCCAGTATGAGCATGAGCAGATTTTTCCGCATAAGGGGTGGGTGGAGCATGATCCGGTGGAGATTTGGGATAATGTGCGACTTAGTGTTGCGGCCGCATTGGCTGAGGCGAATGTGGCGCGGGAAGATATTGCTGCGGTGGGGATTACGAATCAGCGGGAAACGACGGTGGTGTGGAATCGGCATACGGGGAAGCCGGTGTGCCATGCGATTGTGTGGCAGGATACTCGGACGACGAAGTTGTGTGAGGAGTTCGCTGCTGCTGGTGGGGGTGCGGATCGGTGGCGGGAGACCACGGGATTATTGGTGAATTCGTATTCGTCCGGCCCGAAGTTGCGGTGGATTTTGGATAATGTGCCGCATGCTAGAGAGCAAGCGATGGCGGGGGATTTGCTGTTTGGGACGATGGATACGTGGTTGTTGTGGAATTTGACGGGTGGTGTGGCCGGCGACCAGGGGAAACCCGCACTGCATGTGACGGATGTGACGAATGCGTCGCGGACGTTGTTGATGGATATCCGGTCGTTGCAGTGGGATGCGGACATTTGTGCGGAGCTGGGGATTCCCATGAGCATGTTGCCGAAGATCTGCCCCAGTGTGGGGGAGTTCGGGCGGGTGCGGCAGCGGGGTGTGTTGGCAGGGGTACCGATCGCGGGGGTGTTGGGGGATCAGCAGTCGGCAATGTTCGGGCAGGCGTGTTTTTCCCCGGGGGAGGCGAAAAACACGTATGGTACGGGTTTATTTTTGCTGCTCAATACCGGGACAGAGCCGAAATGGAGTGAGAATGGGCTCATCACAACGGTGTGCTACCAGATTCGAGGGCAGCGGCCGGTGTATGCGTTGGAGGGGTCGGTGGCCGTTGGTGGGGCATTGGTGCAGTGGCTGCGGGATAACCTGGGGATTATTCATGACGCCTCCGAGGTGGAGGAGTTAGCGTTGCAGGTGCCGGATAATGGTGGGGTGTATATTGTGCCGGCGTTTTCGGGGTTGTTTGCGCCTCGGTGGCGGCCGGATGCGCGGGGGGTGATTGTGGGGTTGACACGGTTTGCGAATCGGTGCCATCTGGCTCGGGCGGCGTTGGAGGCAACGGCGTTTCAAACGAAAGAGGTGGTGGATGCGATGGTGGCGGATTCCGGGGTGTCGCTTACCCAGTTGAAGGTCGATGGGGGAATGGTGCGGAATAATTTATTGATGCAGTTTCAGGCGGATGTGGTGCGCACGGATGTGGTGCGGCCGCGGCTGATTGAGACTACCGCATTAGGGGCGGCATTCGCGGCTGGGTTGAGTGTGGGGTTAGTGCAGGATTTAACACAGTTACGGAATCAGAGCCGGCCGGAAAAAACATGGTCGCCCAGGCGAACACCGCAAGAGGTGGCAATGTTATATTCGGAATGGAACCGAGCCGTAGAACGAACTTATGATTGGGAATGATGAAAAGGAGTGTTTTCTTATGGGTAATCGGGAACAGTTGTATCGGGCAGTGCACCCGGAGGGGACGCATTTAGCGTCATCGAAAGACACGGAGGGCTCATATCGGGGGGTGCTGCTTGATAATGAAACAAACCGGGTGGTGGGACAGGCGGAATTCGTGCTGGTTGAGCCGGAACCAGAACCGGAGCCGCCGGTGGTGATGCCCCCACAGGTGGTGGTGCCGGTAGCGCAGCCGCAGACGCAATCCGGCGGGATGCCGGCGTGGATGATTGCGTTGGCATCAATGCTGAGCACACTCATTGCCATGAGACTGCTCACGTGGCTGCGTAATTAAAAACGACTCACACCATAATCAATATGGTGTGAGCCTTATCTTGTCGGACTGACAGGATTTGAACCTGCGACCCCTTAACCCCCAGTCAAGTGCGCTACCAAACTGCGCCACAGTCCGAGTGTCGCTTTTGGCGACTTGTTTAGGTTACATCATGAGACCCCAAAGCGCCAACCGGGGGCGTTGAGGCTGGTTGCACGTCCTTCATGACCATGCGGAAACCATGATCTAATTCGTGGGCGGGCCACCCCCAATCCCGGTTCTGGAAAAATCAACCCAGGAGCAAAAAGACCGGTTCGGTTCATGGTGTGGCCGGCGGAATTGGGCAGCTGACGCATGCAGATTGTTCTCGCTTTACAGAAGCATCACTAGCTTAGGGCATAATCGGGGGCTGATAAATTCTATGGTGTTGTGATTATTATTAAGGATAAATTTAAGATGCGACGGTATGAGGAGGCATGTGGTGGCTGGTTTCGACTGGTTTTGGAAAGCAATGGGCGGCAAACAGGGCCGCAATCAAAAACGCAGCTTGGCCATTGTGGACCAGGCCGCAGCCCGGGTGGCGAAACTAAACACTTATTCAGATACAGACTTAGTGGCTCGGGCCCGGGAGATCACCGCATCGGGTGAGGTTGCGGATGCGGCGGAGTTTCTGGCTATATTATCCATAGCCGCTACCAGAACCCTGGAGATGACCCCGTTTCCCGTGCAGCTCCAGGCGGTGCTGCGCCTGCTGGAAGGCGATGTGATCCAAATGGCCACCGGTGAAGGCAAAACCCTGGTGGGGGCCATGGCAAACACTGGATTCGGCCTGATGGGTAAGCGGGTGCATTCGGTCACGGTGAACGACTACCTGGCGGCCCGGGATGCGGAATGGATGGGGCCACTGGTGGAATTCTTTGGCCTGACGGTGGCGGCAGTGACGGAGTCGATGACCACGGATGAGCGTCGAAAAGCATACAAAGCAAACATTGTGTACGCACCAGTCAACGAAATCGGCTTCGATGTGCTGCGCGACCAGCTCATTACCGACCGTGCGGATGCGGTCCAACACGGGGCGGACGTGGCGCTTATCGACGAGGCCGACTCGGTACTGGTCGACGAGGCCCTGGTACCCCTCGTGCTGGCCGGCAACGAGCCCGGCACCGCACCCGGCGGCCGGATCACGGACCTGGTGCGCCGACTGAAGAAAAATCAACACTACGTGGTGGACGAGGACGGGCGAAACGCGTCACTCACCGATGTGGGGGCGCGGCTGCTGGAACGCCAACTCGGCATCACCTCACTCTACGACGACGAACACGTGGGCAGCACATTAGTACAGGTCAACCTGGCACTGCACGCGCACGCGCTCCTCACCCGGGATGTGCACTACATCGTGCGGGACGGCAAAGTGGCGCTTATCGACGCCTCCAAAGGCCGGGTGGCGGACCTCCAGCGGTGGCCTGATGGGGTGCAGGCCGCCGTGGAAGCTAAGGAAGGCCTGGCCGTGACGGAGGGGGGCCGTATCCTCGACACCATCACCTTGCAGGCTCTCATGCACCGATACCCCATGGTGTGCGGCATGACCGGCACCGCGGTGGAAGCCACGGACCAGCTCCGCAGTTTCTATGACCTGCGGGTCAGCGTGATCGACCGGAATAAACCACTGCAACGCTTCGACGAAGCAGACCGGGTGTACGCCACAATCCGGGATAAAAACCGGGCCATTATCGACGAAATCAAGGCCATCCACGATACCGGCCAGCCGGTGCTGGTCGGCACCCAAGACGTGGCAGAATCCGAAGCATTGGCCGAAGCCCTGCGGGAATACGATATCGACGTGAACGTGCTCAATGCGAAAAACGATGCGGAGGAGGCCCGAATCATTGCCGAAGCCGGGGACATTGGCCGGGTCACAGTCTCCACACAAATGGCCGGCCGGGGCACCGATATTAAACTCGGTGGGGCGGATGAAAACGATCACGACGCGGTGGTGAAACTCGGCGGGCTTGCCGTGATCGGCACTTCCCGGCACCGCACCGCCCGGCTGGATAATCAACTGCGGGGTCGGGCCGGCCGGCAGGGGGATCCAGGGCTTGCCCTGTTCTTCGTCTCCCTGGAGGACGATGTGGTAGTCGTGGGTGGGGCCGGGGAAGAAGTTACCGCCCGCCCCGCGGCGGACGGCAGTATCGAATCGAAACGGATTCGGGACTGGATCGAACACTGTCAGCGGGTCACCGAAGGCCAACTACTGGAAATCCACTCTCAAACCTGGAAATATAATAAACTCCTCGCCGACCAGCGCGATATCATCGACAAACGCCGGGCGGAACTGCTTGACACCGACCGGGCCTGGCAGGAAATCTTTGAACGTTCCGCCCGCGCCACCTTGTTAGACAAGGAATTGCCCCGCGATACTTTGGTGCGGGCAGCTCGGGAAATCATGCTCTACCACCTGGATCTCGGGTGGAGCGATCACTTGGCGCTCATGGATGATGTGCGGGAATCCATCCACCTGCGGGCCATCGCCCGGGAAACTCCTATCGATGAATTCCACCGGATCGCGGTACGCGAATTCAAAGAGCTCGCACAGCGGGCGGTGGATAACGCCGTGGACACGTTTAACGAAGTACCGATCGATGCTGACGGGGCACATCTTGAGGAGCAGGGACTCGCGCGGCCGTCCGCAACCTGGACCTATATGGTGTCGGATAACCCACTAGCTGGCTCGGGGAATTCGCTGCTCCGCGGCATTGGTAATATCTTCCGATGAGTTTTATGCGTCAGGTGAGATGAAATTACACAGCTGTTATTTGTGTTACGATAGCTTACAACGACGCCATAAGCTATGAGTTCTGCCCAAAAAACAGAGTTCAGGCGCTATTATGTTTACATTGGTTGAAAATTATTATGCGGGTGGTTCCGATGTTTTCCTTGTGTTACATTGTGAATTTATCCGGTAATTATAAACTTTGTTGATGGAGGGTTCACGCATGAGTGACAACAACGATAACCAGGATGTTCAGGTTGAGACCACATCCGTGTTCCGCGCCGATCTGCTGAAAGAAATGGAAAGCGGGGCAGCAGCACCTACCGCCGGTTCCGATATCACCCCACCAGCCGGCGCCGCCATTTTGATCGTAAAGCGGGGGCCGAACGCTGGCGCTAGGTTCTTACTGGATCAAGAAACCACCACCGCCGGCCGGCATCCCGAGTCGGATATTTTCCTCGACGACGTCACCGTGTCCCGTCGGCATGCTGAATTTCGGCTTAACGACGGAACTTTCGAAGTTGTGGATGTGGGATCCCTCAACGGCACCTATGTCAATAGGGAACCGCGCAACTCACAGGTGCTAGCCATTGGTGATGAGATCCAAATCGGGAAGTTCCGGCTAGTGTTCATTGCGGGCCCGGAAAACTGAGAATTTAACGTTAAAGTTGACGTTTAGCCCACCGCTGCGGTTTTTTCGGGCACAATCGGTAGGTAGTACTAGGGATGCGGTATTTTGGCATCCTTATAAAGTCAAAATCATTTTGTCGTTGTCCATCCCCCGAGCCGGAAACACTAGTCCATGAGCGCAATCCCACAACCTACTGGGCCCGATCCCAAACCGATTAATATCGGTGAGGTACTCAAGCTGCTAACACCAGAATTCCCTGACATTACCCTGTCGAAAATCCGGTATTTAGAGTCGGAGGGGCTGGTGTCTCCCCAACGAACCAGTTCCGGTTATCGTAAATACACCAACACGGATGTGGAGCGGCTACGTTATGTCCTCACCATTCAGCAAGAAACCTATATGCCCCTCAAAGAAATCAAAAAGCAGCTGGATGCCATGGATTCTCGCTCAGTCATTCCCATTACGAAAGCCGCAACGGCCCAAACCATTATCAGCCCCGAAAAATTTCGAAAACCAGCTATCACCCGCCTAAGTGATGTGGAAGTCGCCGAGAAAGCGGGGGTGGAACTGCAATTTGTTATTGATTTGGCTAACGTAGGAATTATCGGACCGGATCAGTCAGGATTTTTTACCGCTGATGACATCCAAGTGGTGAGTACCGCTAATGCCTTAAGCGAATTTGGTATGGACGCCCGCCATTTAAAATCGGTGAAAAATGCTGCAAGCCGGCAGGCTGGTTTGATTTCCCAGGTTGTTACACCCCTAGCCAAATCGAACAAGGATGGGGCTAGAGAACAGGCCGAAGAAATGAGTCGGCGAATGTCAGCACTTGTAGTATCCCTGCATGCGATTCTGGTGAAGAATGAACTGCGTAACCAATCAGGTTAAAGTTGGCTTTGTATGACCTACCATCTCGTTGAATATCTCCAAATTTCGGAATTCCCCGAAAACCAATATTGCATCGTGCTGCGGTGGATTGAGAAAAACAGAATACTACCCGTGTGGATCGACGCCGCCGATGCATTTGAACTGCTGCAACACGAGGCTGGGGTGCCAACGCGACGCCCACGCATGGTCAATGTTCTCATTGATTTGGCAGCTGCAACAGCGGGTGGGTTCAAGGAAGTCCACATCGATTCCTACTTTGCCGGTGACTATATTGCCAGCCTGGTTACCAATAATGGGGACGAGCTTGAATGTCGCCCCAGCGACGCCATGGGGGTGGCATATTTACTGAATTTGCCGATCATGGCGAGTGAGGACGTGTTATCGCATGCCAGCGTTTTTATTTCCGAAGCCGACCTGGAAACCTGGTTAGGTCTGTACCTCACCACAGATCCAGCCGAATCCCATCTTGAGGAGTCAGCATCCGGTGATGCGGCCGCCGATGCGGATTTTTCCAAGCTCATGGAGAGCATGGGGGTCAGTGAAGCGGATTTATTGGGTTCGGATGATAACCCCCCAAATGATTCGACAGAATAATAATTGAGATACTTTTGTCGCGGGTGAGTGACAAAGATCCAAAATAAGTTTAAACTTCAACCTGAGGTTTAAATTAGCGGCGTGTCGCAGGCCCTCATAGTGGAGCTTCGTTAACCTTGCCCTAACGCCCTAACAAAACCATGAAGTTCTTTAGTGGAGCATAAGACCGCAAGGAGTGCGAACAATAATGACTAACGATCACCCCATTCAAGAATCACTCTTCGACATGGGAGGACCCGACGAAGCCCTCGGCTACCGAGTACCCATAGCCTGCCAAGTCGCAGGTATTACCTACCGGCAACTCGACTACTGGGCCCGCACCAAACTCGTCGAACCGAGTATCCGCACCGCCCGCGGCTCTGGGTCGCAACGCCTCTACTCCTTTAAAGACATTTTGGTCCTAAAAATCGTCAAACGACTGTTAGACACCGGCATTTCCCTCCAAAACATTCGACAGGCCGTCGATAAGCTCCGTGACCTCGGCGTCGAAGACCTCGCCGAAATCACCCTCGTCTCTGACGGCACCACCGTTTACGAATGCCGCAGTGCCGAGGAAGTCATCGACCTGCTCGGCGGTGGGCAAGGCGTATTCGGCATTGCGGTCCCCGGCATTATGAAAGAACTCACCGGCACCATTTCCGCATTCCCCTCGGAACGAGTCGATCAACCCGCCACCGACGACACCCCAGAATCGGAGGTTGATGAACTCGCCGCTAGGCGTCGCAAAAGCTCCTAAAAAACCGACGTAACAGTCGGTTTCTCTTATTTCACCCCACTGAGCTTTTCAATCACATCAGCCACGTTATCAGCCGTTGTCACCACCTCAGAAGCCTGGGCTGCCTTCATTAACTCGCTATCCTGCGTACCGGTACCCACATGCACCACTGATAGCTCCACTTTCGCAGCCTTCGCTGCGGATAGTGCCTGCGTCACCGCCGACATGTCCCCCAAATCCGACGTGCCAGTAGTAATGAGCACCACCCGGGCAGGCTGACCAGACTCCTTCGCATACGACGCGGCATAATTCACCGCCGCCACCGTTGCCGCCCGAGTCTGCGGCACACCACCGGTAGTAAACCCGATCGCCGTATTACCAATCTGCTCATTCGTCATCGGCGAGGCAAAACTCACATTCTCCCGCCACCCCTTTTTCACCCCCGGGTTCAGCGGTGACGAATAATTCCACAACGCCACCTGATGCTGAGCTCCCACCATCGGCACCACCTGCGCAATCGCATTCGAAACCACCTGGAACCAGGTTCGCCCATCATCTGACGACTGTGCCATCGCCGCCGACGTATCAAACAAGAACAACGTATTTGCACTCGTCACAGCACTTGCCGCGGCCTGCGGCTGAGCCTCCGGGGCCGGAGCCGGAGCAGCAGACGCCGGCGGCGCCGAATTCGATTCCGTATCAAACTGCTGCAGCGCCTGCGTCGCCGCTAATGACGTCACCGACGTGGCCTGCTTCCCGGCGTCCGCATTGACCATGCTGGAACCAAGATCCGCCCCAGCCCGCACCGCATCCTCCGCGACCGTATCCGTGGCAGTCAACGACACCACCCGTACCGGCTGCACCACATCCTTGATCTCGGTAAACGTGTAATTCGACGGCGCACTTGTTTCGTTGACAACAATGAATTTCTTGCCGTCCTGCACCGCAGACGCAACCGTCACCGACTTATCCCTTACTAATGCCTGTTTTGTGGCGTCCACCGAATTATTATTCAAACTGGCCGCAACCAGCGCCGATGCCATCGCATTATCCTTAACCGGGTAGGTCACATCGGTGAGCTTCTCCCGGCTGACATTCTGTTCCGTTGACGCAATCCCCACCTTCATTACCTGCACGATCGGCCATTCCGCTGCGGCCTGCGCCGGTGCCCGCTGCGCCTGGGTCACCGCTTGCGCCGCTACACTATCCGACTCGTCAGTAATATACGCACTCGCCTCCGCCAACGACTTGGTGGCCTCCGCAGTAATGCAATGATCCCGCACCACCGGTTTCTTCGCATTATATTGGTCGATAACATTAGCGGCCAACGACTCTGCCCCCGTTGATGCCGCTATTTTTACCGTGAGATCACCAGCCAAGCATTTCGACTTATCCGTAGTCGAATCACCGTGAATTGCCTTAACCCAAAACACAATAATGATGACGGCAACAACTAAACACGCGATAACCACATACACATGCGTGGAAAACTTGTAATTGGTGAGTCCATCGGAATGGCGCCCCATGGCAGAGATACCCTTTCTATCATGTTGCCGCGACAAAGATTTTCCGGCATATAACTTTTATTCAAAGGGCCGGCATTAATCTCCAATGTTACCGTTTAGTTATAGTTGAACGCGAATGCCTGCTCGATCGTGGTCAGGATCCGGTGTCGTAATAATTCCCCCGTATGAGCCAATAATCGTTGCCGACGTACATACTCGTGCTTCCCCTCGGGGGTCTCAATTGGAACCACCCCAAACCCTAAACTTCGGCAATCATATGGGGATGCTTCCATATCTAAAATGCGGGCTTGCCATGCTAATTCAAACGTATCCAACCATAAATCCCCAGGGATGAGTGGCCCTAATTTTGCCGCCCACTTATATAAATCCATCGTGGCATGCAGACACCCCCGTTGTTCCCGATACTCCCGGTCCTCACGGGTTAAAACTGTGAGATTTAGGGGTTGGGCATCGGGGGTGAAAAATCGGTAAGCGTCGAAGTGGGTGCATTTGATGGTGTGCTGTTCTACGACCTGGTTGGTTTCCGCGGGGGTGAGCCGGAGGGGAAGATTATGGCGGGGGTGGTCAGTGCGGTAAACCATGGCCCATTCGTGCAGGCCAAAGCAATCAAAACGGGTGGGGTTGGCGGTGGTGTTTGTGAGGATGGTGTGGATTTGGGTGATGGCTGGTTTGTGCGCGGTGAGGAAGGCGGACACGTCTGCTGTGGTTACCCCATTGTGGTGGTGATAGTATCGCCAGGTAGTGTGGGGACTGGTACAGTGCGGGTCGGCGAGCCCGGTACCGATGCCGGGGTGCCAGCGGTGAAGGTGTGAGATTCGGATGGGATAGTATTCGAAAAGAAAATCGAAGATGGGGTGGGTGGTGCCGGCTTTACGACGGGCGAGGTGGTCGTCCGTGTAGCGGCGGGCACGGGTGATGTGGTTATTATTTTGGGCGCGCCATTCGGTTTCGGTGAGGATATTCATGCTGCTGGTGGTGTGGTGTTGCCGCCACGATTGTTGCTGTGGGTCCAGTCGTTAAAGGTGCCGAGGTATTCCTCGATGAGGTCTTCGAGAGTGACGACGCCGACGACGCGGCCATGGTCCCGAACCTGGGCCATATGGGCAGATTTGTGGTGGAGGTCGTGGAGGGCCCGGTCGAGAGTTTCGTTGACGTCGATATTATGAAGGGGACGAATTTCGCTGCGGTGGACGATGGCGTCAGGCGGGTAGGTTTTACCGGCGTCAAACCGGTCGAGGACGTCTTTAACATGGACATATCCCTGAAAGATGCCGGGGGTGGTTTCGACTGGGAAACGGGAGAAACCGGTTTCTCTGACGGCTCGTTCGACATCGGTGAGCAGGGGGCCGCGGGCACCGAAGGTGAGGGTGCGGACTTTGGTGAGGGGGATCATGACTTCGGCGAGGGTGCGGCCGCTGCGGAGGGCCTTGCTGAGGCGGGCATGTTCTTCCGCATCGAGGAGGCCTTCGGAGCGGGATTCGGTAATCATGGTTTTGAGCTGGTTTTCATCGACGGTGGCATTGAGCTCATCACGCTGTTCAATGCCGACGAGTTTGAGGGTGTGGCGGGCGACGGCATTCATCATGCTGATGAGGGGGCGGGAAAGCCGTGCCCAAAACAGTAGTGGGGGAGTGAGCCAGATGGCGAGGGTTTCCGGGTTGGTGAGGGAAATGTTTTTGGGCACCATTTCGCCAAGGAGGATATGGAGATAGGTGATGATGGCGAGAGCGAGAACGAAAGAAAGAGGGTGTAGAAGCTGGTGGGGAATGCCGAGGTGTTCGAAGGGGATTGCCAGGTAGTGGGCGATGGCAGGTTCGGCGACTTTGCCGAGAATGAGAGAGCAAATGGTGATGCCGAGTTGGCAGGCGGCGAGATTGATAGAGAGATGTGATATGGCGCCGAGGACTCGGTTCGCTCTGGTGTTGCCGTTGGCAATGAGGTTTTCGATACGGTCACGGCGGGAAGAAATGAGGGCGAATTCGGCGGCGACGAAAAAAGCGTTGCCGCCGAGGAGGGCAATAATGAGGGTGATGGTGGTGATGACTCCCATAGGTTCTTCCTTAATTTAGGTTGGTGGTGGGGGTGAGGAGTACTTTATCGACGCGGCGGTCTTCCATGGCGAGGACAGTAGCGTGCCAGGTGGTTGGCGGTGGGGTAGTGTCGTCGGTCGGCTGGTTGGTAGTGGGTGGAAGTATGAGCTCGTCGCCGGTTTTAGGGATGCGTCCGAGGTTATACATGATGAGCCCACCGAGGGTTTCGTAGGGGCCTTCGGGGGCGAGGTATCCGAGGTTTTCCTCCAGTTCATCGAGACGAACAAGGCCGGAGATGGTCCAGGTGCTGGTGGTGTTTTGGTGGAATTCTTGTTGTTCTTCCTCGTTGTCGTGTTCGTCATAAACATCACCAAGGATTTCTTCGATAACGTCCTCGATAGTGATGAGGCCGGCAGTGCCACCGTATTCGTCCTTAACAAGGATGACTTGAGCACCAGCGGCGCGAACAGTATTGAGGACAGCGTCACCGTCGAGGGATTCGGGGACGGCGCGGACGGTGTGGGCAATGCTGCCGAGGGTAGTGGTGGTGCGTTGGTGGGTGGGGATAGCAAAGGCGTCTTTGTAATGGACGATACCGATGGTGTCGTCAAGATCGCCGTTGACGACGGGGAAGCGGGAATAGCCGGTGGTGGCGGCTTTGGTGAGAAGGTCAAGAATGGTGTCGTCGTGGGAGAGAGTCTCGATGGTGGAGCGGGGGGTCATGAGCTCCTCGGCGGTGGTGGCACCAAAAAGGAGAGAGCGGCCAAGGAAGTTAGCGATGGTTTCGTCGAAGCCGTCGTCGCCGACGGAGTTGCGAACTAGAGTTGTGAGCTCTTGGGCGGACCGGGCGGTGGCCAGTTCGTCGGCAGGCTCGATGCCTATGGCACGGACAAGCGCGTTGGCGGTTTTATTGAGGAGGGTGATGAATCCCTTGAATATGAGGTTGAAAGCATGAACAGGTTGGATGGTAAAACGGGCGGTGCGGATGGGGTTGGTGATGGCAATGTTCTTGGGGACAAGCTCGCCGAAGACCATGGAAAGGAAAGTGGCGATGATGAGGGCGAGGACGAGGGCCGTTGTGGTGGTCCAGGTTTCACTTAGTCCGGTGAGATGAAGGAGGGGGTTGAGGAATTTAGCGAGGATAGGTTCCGCGAGATAACCGGTGGCAAGAGTGGTGATAGTAATGCCAAGCTGGGCGCCAGATAAGACAAAAGAAAGGTTATGGAAGGCGCGTTTGACTGCGTGGGCGCGGGAATCGTTATGGGCGGCGAGGTCTTGGTCGATGGTGGCGCGTTCGAGACCAGTGAGGGCGAATTCGACGGCAACGAAGAGGCCGGTGCTGGCGGTGAGGAGGATGAATCCTATAAGTGACAGTATGGAGAGGAGGAGATCCATGGTGGCTGGTTTCGGTGTCGACGATTGGTTGAGCGGACCTAGGAATTTCTCCTAGGTCCGCTAGTTGTGGTGTGGTTAGGCTTCGATTTCGGTGCGGTTACCGGACCAAAGGGTGTGGTAGGTACCAGGCTTATCGACGCGCTGGTAGGTGTGGGCGCCAAAATAGTCGCGTTGACCCTGGATGAGGGCGGCGGGAAGCCGGTCAATGCGGAGACTGTCGTAGTAAGACAGAGAGGACGCGAAGACGGGGATGGGCTGGCCGATTTGAGTGGCCAGGGTGACGACACGACGCCATGAATCGATAAGACCAGCGAGTTCGGCCTTGAAATAGGGATCGAGAAGGAGGGTTGGTAGTTCAGGATTGGCGTTGTAGGCCTCGACGATACGGTTGAGGAATTTCGCGCGGATAATGCAGCCGCCACGCCAAATGGTGGCGAGGTCGCGGGGGTCAACATTCCAATCGTGGTCGGCGGAGCCGGCGGTGATTTCATCGAATCCTTGGGCGTAGGCCACAAGTTTGGAGGCGTAGAGGGCGCGGCGAACGTCTTCGATAAAGGTGTCACGGTCGACGCCGAGTTCGGCAAGGGTGGTGAGGGTACCGGAGGGCAAGTTGCCGATAGTAGCCTGGCGTTGGTTCGTGGCCCCGGAGAGGGCGCGGGCGAAGACAGCTTCGCCGATGCCGGTGACGGGAATCCCAAGGTCGAGGGCGGCTTTGACGGTCCAGCGGCCAGTGCCTTTTTGACCGGCGGAGTCAACAATGAGGTCGATGAGAGGCTTGCCGGTTTCGGCATCCACCTGGGCGAGTACCTCGGCCGTGATGTCGATGAGGTAGGAGTCGAGGTCGCCGGCGTTCCAGGTGCGGAAGACCTCGGCGATTTCGGCGGGGGTCATGCCGGCGCCGTAGCGGAGGAGCTGGTAGGCCTCGCCGATGACCTGCATGTCGGCGTATTCGATGCCGTTGTGCACCATTTTGACGAAGTGGCCGGCACCGTCGGGGCCGATGTGGGTGACGCAGGGGACACCGTCGACGTTGGCGGCGATGGATTCGAGGAGGGGGCCTAGGGCTTCCCAGGTTTTTTCCGGGCCGCCGGGCATGATGGCCGGCCCGTTGAGGGCGCCTTCCTCACCGCCGGAGATGCCGGCGCCGACGAAGTTGAGGCCGCGATCGGCTATTTCTTTTTCGCGTCGGATGGTGTCGGTGTACAAGGCATTGCCGCCGTCGATGATGATATCACCGTCGTCCATGGTGTCGGCGAGTTGGTGAATGACAGCGTCGGTGGCGTTCCCTGCCTGGACCATGATGATGGCGCGGCGGGGTTTTTCGAGGGAGGCCACAAAATCGGTGATGGTTTCGGAGGGGATGAAGTCGCCTTCGGTGCCATGGTTGGCCATAAAATTGCGGGTTTTTTCCGTACTGCGGTTATAGACCGCGACGGTGTGGCCATTGCGTGCGAAGTTGCGTGCGAGGTTGGATCCCATGACGGCGAGTCCGACGACGCCGATTTGGGCCAGATTGCCTTGTTCAGTCATGGTTTCTTAGTCTAGCCCCCAATGGGGGAATAGGAAATATGCAGCGGTAGTGATGCTGGGTTGCGGCACGATTTTCCCACCCATATTTTTATATTTGTCTTGTGATATTACTGTGTGCAAGTATTTTCT
>CAUVMZ010000049.1:0-15621 GCA_963552855.1 uncultured Corynebacterium sp.
GTGGCGAACTATGCGTCGCAGGCACAGAAATCGGCCGACCTGGCCCAGGTGTTGTACCAGACGGGACTCGCCCAACGAGACATCGAAAAAGCAGCCGAGAGGGTGAGGCAGGGAGCGAGGTCCTTGCTATCGGCGGCTCTTTACCACGGCGCTATCCTTGGCGATAAGGCCATCGACTCGCTTCCAATCTGCTACCAAATTCTTATGTTTCTGCACGGCATCAGTTTGATATTGGACAAGAAATGCGCCCACCAGATTGGTTGTATCGCGGTCGAGCACAACGATCCCCACGGCGTGTACCTGGGGGACGATCTCAGCCTCACCCCGGAACAACTCAACGCCCAAGCGTTCGAACACATTCGGCCCGAGGTGCGCCCCCTGGTGGACGACCCTCACATTGCCGGCCAGGATGACCACACGGGGAGGAAGAAACCCCAGGCCATACAGGTTATCAACGGTAAGGCAGCGCTGATTTTCGGCGACCCCGCCCAGGCGAAAACGATCGTGACCGTGGTCCAGGGGGTGACGTCCTCCAACCCGGACACGATCGTCACCAGCGTGGCCAATGTGTCGGATTTTTACGAGGACCTCAACCGGGGCAAGGGCGATGTGGCGGTGGTCATGTACGACTATGCGGCGCCGAAAGGCGTCCCCAGCGGCATCTATCCCGACTACGCGCACAAGGCCGCCAACGATTACCAAAGCTACAAGAAAGCGCTCCGCGCAAAATACCCAGATGCCCAGCTCATGGACGTGGGGCACAGTTACGGGTCGGTGTTGCTCGGCACCGCGGCACAACGGCCGGGTGGGTTGGAAACCGATGTGCTTATCGACGCAGGCAGTCCCGGGATGAATACCCGATCAACGCGGAACCTCCACCTCAATAGCAGCAACCCCGAGGTGATCTCCTCCCTCAACGACGCCGACCCGGCCCGGATGCTGCACACTCCCGACCTTGGGGTACACGGCCCGGATCCGACCGACAAACTATTCGGCGCGACGGAGGTGTGGACGGGCACCGGCGGCCACGACTATCTGACCAACCCGGATTTTCGGGCCCACATGCGGGACAAACTCGCCACATACCACCGGTAACCCCTGGGGCTGGTGTGATTACAGCGCGACACTCGCCACCGTTACTACCTGCGGATACCGCCGAAATAACCCCATAATGCCCACCCATCCAGTCCTATTACTCGACGAAAGGATTTTTTCATGGATTTATGCATTGATTTTGCCTCCCTCACCAGCGCCGCGGGAACCCTCCAGGGCATACTCGATACTGCGGAGCACTCGTCGACGTTGGCCCAAGGCACAACCCTAGGCGCCGGCTACTCAGGCATGCCGGAGCTGTCGGCATTGGGGGCGGCCCACGGTGCCGTGCTCACCGGCGGTGCCGGCAGCGCCCTCACCATCCTCAAAAACTTTGCCCAGCAAATAGACTGGGGTCGCTATAACCTAGAGCGCAACCATGACCTTTTCGAAAACCACGAATTGGGCTTCGCACAGGCATTCGCCCATGGTGACCTGGGTGGGGCGGTCCACGCCATCAAGGACCTGGCCACGGCCCGACCCGACGGTGGATTCGGCAACTTCAGCTTTCCCACACCCGCCATCACCCCGAACGCCTCACTTGCCGACGTCATCGCCAAACTCACCAGCACCGACACCGGCCAGGCCGCCCAGGCCAGTGAGTCGTGGAACACCATGTCCGCAGAAGCAGCCACCATTGCCGCCCAGCTCACTAACACCGCGACCCAACTCCAGGCCGCCAATGACGGCGATGCTGTGGATGCGGCCTGCCGGGTCATCACCGACATGGCCCAGGTGGCCACCCAATTCTCAGCAAACGCCGCCCACATGGCGGCAACCGTCACTTACCTGGCCACCATTCCCGCCGCCTTCACCCCCAGCCTGGTCGCCATGAAAACCGCCACCGACATCATCCAAGACCCGGTGGAGAAAACCGCAGCCGAAAAACTCGCCCTCACCCACTTCTACAGCGTGTACGGCCCGGCCATCCAGGCGGCCATACCAGCAACTCGAAACCTCACCCAGCCGCTCCCCGGCGGAGGCGGCGGTGGTGGGGTCGCCGGCATAACCGAGCAAGTGAGACAGGATTTTCCCACGGTGCAGCAGCTACGCCACAGCATGGCCTCCGGGGTGGAACAGGTGCACCAGCAATACCATCCCGATCCCACAGACCAGCGCATACCGCACACATACGGTTCACCCCCAACCACGCCCCACCAGGGACCACTGGGGCAACCTGGACAGATGGGACCAGCAAACATGCATGCTTCCCCCGGTGGCGGCGGGATATCGCCCCACTACCACCCGACACCTGGCCACTATGGTAGCCCGGGAACCACAGACGCTCACCAGATAGCCACCGAACGCGCCGCCTATGCCCCGCCCGCAGAAATCACAGGTGCTGGGGCTGCCCACTCCACAAACCCTCTTGGTGGTGGGCAGACCCTCGCGGCTCCGGGGATAGGTGGTGTGAGTGGTCGGCCGATGCCCACCGGTCATGGCGGGATCGGGGGCATCGGCGGACTGGGCGGATTCCCCGGCGCACCAAGGCTTGCTGCGCCGCGCGGCGCGGGCATTGGGGCATCTGGCAGCGGTGGTGTCGGCCCTCGGGGAGTTAGCTCAAACTTTCGAGAATCGTGCGGCCGCGTGGGTGGTGCAGGCACGGGCGGCACGGGTGCAGCCACCGCGGGTCGTGGTGGCGTTGCCAGTGGTGGTGCCATGATGGGTGGGGTCCCACCGGGTGGCCAGGGCTCCCGCGGCGGGGGTAAGCGTCGTAAGGCTACCTGCGACACCACCGTCAAAGGGGTGTTGCGGAGGGTGGAACAAACCCAGAATCAGCAGGAATTATTGGGCCCGCGACCTGCCACCGTTCCCGGGGTGATTGGCCACTGGGTGCGGAAGGCGCCGCAGGAGCGAACCACGGCGGATTACGGATGCTAGCTCTGCTTTTTGCGCCGCGCTCCCCGCCGAGACTCCCACATCACTACCGCGGTGGAACGAGGAACATGCACGATTTCGCCGCGATGCCGGTTGTGTTTGAGCGCCTCGTTTTCGGCGCGAGCCTCCTGCAGTTTGGTGCGGAGTTCTTCGTTTTCTTTCTTGAGTTGGATGATGGCTTTAATGCCGGCAAGGTTAACGCCGTCTTCCTGGCTGAGCCGCTGCACGGTACGGAGCAGCTCGACATCCTCGCGGGAATAGCGGCGGCCGCCCCCGCTGGTTCGTTGGGGGGTCACCAACCCCATTCGATCGTATGTTCTGAGAGTCTGGGCGTGCATGCCAGCTAACTCAGCCGCAACCGAGATCACAAAAACCTCGCCCATAGACTCTTGGTTTTTGTTTTTGGACATTGTCGATTTGTTCTCCCTCACATGTTTTCTAGTTCGATGGGCCTTTCATGGTCATGACTCATTTCCGGCCCAGGAGGCGCGGGGGTCGAATCCCATGTGTTTCTCCGCCTCCATGTAGTTGCGGAGTGCATCTTTCGCGTCATCGGTCAGGTCCTTAGGCACCCGTATCTTCACCTTGACGTAGAGGTCGCCGAAGCTACCGTCGCGTTTGGGGACGCCCCGGCCCCGAACCCTCAGCACCCGGCCATCGGGAGTGCCGGCGGGGATGCGCACCCGCACCGGTTTTTCCAGGGTGGGCACGCTCACAGTGCCGCCGAGCGCTAGTTCGCCGAACGAAACCGGCACCTCTACCTCTAGGTTGTCGCCATCCCGGGTGAATACTTTGTCGGGTCGAACGTGGACCGTGACAAATAGATCGCCGGCGGGCGTGCCATGGGGGCCGGCTTCGCCTTGGCCGGCGAGCCGCACTTTCTGCCCGTCAACCACGCCGGCAGGGATGCGCACGGTGATGGATCGGGAGCGTCGTACCGTACCTGTGCCGCGGCAATCCGGGCAGGGGTCGGTGATGACTTTGCCGGTGCCGTCGCAGTCCGAGCAGGGTGCCGAGAACGCGAAGGCACCCCGGTTTTCGGTAACGTATCCGGTGCCATTGCAATTTTTGCAGGCACTGGTGGCGCCGGTGCGGGACCCGGAGCCATGGCAGGCGGCGCAGGGGGCGTCGCCGGTGAGTTGGACCGGCAGCGTGGTGCCCTTGGCTGCTTCGCGGAAATCTAGCGTAATCTCCGTCTCCACGTCGGACCCCCGCGTCGGCCGAGCCGATCGGCGAGTAGCACCCCAAGAACCGCCGAAGATGTCACTAAAACCGCCGGTAGAACGACCTCCTCCAAAAATGTCCGAGAAGTCTTGAAAGGATTGGCCGCCGCCGCGAAACCCACCGCCGACACGCAGCATCTCCTTAAACTCGTCGTATTCCTTCCGACGGGTCGGATCGCCCACGACGTCATAGGCTTCAGCGACCTTTTTAAATTTTTCCTCCCGGATCGCGTCGCCCGGGTGAGAATCCGGGTGGTTTTCGCGCGCGAGTTTCCGATAGGCCTTCTTAATGTCTGCATCCGAGGCGCTGGATGTAACACCAAGGTCAGCATAATAATCTTTGTCTACCCATTCATTCTTGGCGGCCAAGTTTTCCTCCAGTATTATTGCCAGTCATTATCATAGTTGAGTCTAACAGACTAAAGTTTAGCGCATTCTGCGCCATTCACCACCATTGGTTCGCCGTGAGCGAACAATTATTCCAGAGTTTTCGAATATACATTTGGTTAAACCTACCGTTGGCATTTTGCTTATCGACGCCCAAGCGACGGCCGACCACACAAAGGTATGACGCCACCGGAATGGGGAACCGGTGGCGTCATAGTCATTCATTCAGATGTGCCATGAGCTCTTCACACCCATGAATCATCGGGGCAACCGGGGATGCCACACCAGGCACGGTCAACCGTGCGGTCAGCGGCACACCCATGACTGCCCAGAGCGATGGTAACACCCGCGACGATCATGCTGTCTTCTGCCATAGAACATTCATTCGTTCGACGGGGTGCCAGGGGGCAGCCACGATCGGGGCAGACAGGAGCAGCTGGCCTACCCCGGCCACCCCACACATGAGGCTGACGGAATAGTTTTCCTTGGTCAGACCATCCCCCACCAGGTCGGCGGGAATCACCTCATCAATGAGATGCCGGGCCCGGTCCAGGATTTCCTCATCGCCGGTCGCCGTGTACAGGCTCATCAGCGATTCGGCGAGGCCGGTGGCCCCATGGCACACCGACAATCCCAGGTGGTCGACTGGTGCCAGCAGTCCAGGCCGAATGGCGTTCAACAGCGACTCGCCGGCCGCCCGGGTGTCAGCATGATCGCACAAGTGTGCGGCAAGGAACCCGAACCCGGCCATGCCGTGACACCAGCCCTGGGAAACATTCCCGGTGGCGTGGATGGCCGCGAGAATGGCCTGAACCTGCTGCTCGACCAGGCCCGTGTCCACGGTGGCCCCGCACAGGTGGCTGGCCGCAAGGTAGGCATCGAGGATGCCTGCGGTCGAGTGGGCGTAGCCGGCATCGTCAGGAGACTCCGGGTAGTTGCGCAACCATTTTCGGGTCACTCGCCTGGTGACGCGGGCGAGTTCCCGCAGGTTGGGCCGAACCTCCGGGAGGTATTCGGCGATCTCAGCGTAGGCACGCAGCTGGCTGGCCAGCCCATTGATCGCATCCACGTTCATGTCATCCAGATTGGTGTCCCGGGCGTGAGTTGCCGCCGCGATCGCACCATTGGTGCACTGGCGGGCAATGTGTTCCCGCCCACCGGACACCCAACCGATGGCGTCACCGCAGGCCACGGCTACCAGCAGCAGTCCACTGCTGCCGGTACAGAGCCCGGTCGGGTAGTCGGCTTGGGGCGGCTCCGGGGTGGTGGCTGCCACCATGCCCGCAACCGCTTTTTCGAGTAATTGTTCGATTCGGTCACTGGGCACCCACTGGCGGTAGGAGTGCTGCATGAGGTGCGCCAGGAAGTACAGGGTGCCGGCGCTGCCCCCATAGAAGTCGTCGTTGCTCGGCCCGACCTGCCAGTTTCGGTCAAATTCCTCCCCCACCGTGGCGCTCAAGAAATCGGTGCCGAACACGGCCTCATCATTCGCACCGGCGGCCTGCAACACCATGTCGACAATGTGGGACACGAGTTTCGAACGGGGATGCGACACATTACGGGCCTCGGCGGTGACGGCATGGATACGGTTCTCCGGATAGCGGCCCACGAACGACGTTTCGAGCCACCGGCACTGTTCGGCCAGCCCACCGGCGGTGGCGTCGGCAAGCTTCGACTCCAGATGTGCCGCTGGGGACGCCGATGCCACCGGTTTTTCCTGGGGGAACGGCAGCGGCACGCCGTCCCCCAGGACCACCTCCGTATCTGTCATGCCCATGGTGAACAGAGGAATCTCGTCGTTCATGAGGCTGGCCCACTCCGACCGCCACACGCCATCGTTCCCCCACAGGCTGATTTGCGCGCAGGCCAGCGTGAACAGGAACGGGTCGTCCGCGATAGCGGGATGCCCGGCGGTGGCAAGCACCTGCGCGTACCGGAATGTCGGCGTGAGCACCACCCGCGTGCGAATCCCCCGCGCCGCAGCCACGATCTGCCGCACCTCATCAAGCTTGTCGACGATCCGCCGTGCGGTGTCGACAAAGGCCGACTTCACCTGGTCTTTCACCCGATCAATCTCGGGGATAGTGGTGCCTAGGAACACCGTGCCCTCCGGGTCGGCGGGCAGGGAGTCCTCCTTGATGAAGGTGCGGGAGCCGTCGTCAAGCGTGCGCACCATAAACGAGGGGAATGGGTGCCGGGCGCCAGGGGTGGGGCGGCTGCGGACCAGGCCCACATCAATCGAATCGGGTCCGTTGCCAATCCGATACGGCAGCACCCCCATTGGCAGCACCGAGTTGGCCCACCTGCGATTATTGGGCGCCATCAGGAACGAAAACTCGGGCTGGAAGAATGTTTCCAGGTCGATGAGTCGCGGGGTGTTGCCAACCGTAATGAAGTTTTCATTGTGCAAGTCGTTGGCGTTGAACAGATAGCCCACAGCCGCCCAGGCGCCGACGGCGGAATAAAACTCGGCCTCATCGGTCACGCCCGGTCCGGCGGTCAGAAACTCGCTCCACCCATGGTCCCCCATGTCGAAGGCGTGCGGCGGTTCGGGCGCACCCACCAGCCGACAAATGTCGGCAATAACCTGGTCGGTGGCCATGGAGTGGGGCCGGTAGATGAGCTGACGGTCCCCAAATTCCACACGGGCCACGGTCTGCTGCTGCGAATGGGCATCCCCTAACCCCAACACCACCCGGCTTGGGGTGTCCGGCAGTTCTTCGGCGATGCGCTGCTCTAGGCGGGCCGCGGCCGCACCAACATGCCGGTGGGCCATCACCAGGCGAATCGCCAACGCCGAATTGCTACGAACTCGATATTTGGAGGCGACTGCTAGGTCGTTGTACCAGCGGCCAGCAATCTGGGCCACCACATTGCGCCATTGTTCACCAGCGGCATCCGCCACCACCGCGCTCTGCGGCCACTCCCCCACCTCGTCGATTTTCAGCAATTGGTCGTGCATTGCTGCAGCGAAGTCGGCACGCGACAGATTGCCAGCAATGATGCGCCTCAGACAGTCGGCCACGGCATCGGAAGCTGCCCGCCGGAGTTCAATAGGAATCTGGGTCAAAAAGTCTGCCGTTCGATTGCGCACTTCTGAAACGAAACGTTCTGGGGGAATATCCCGCACCGGCCCGGCGACGGACCGCAGGCGAGCAAGGAGCTTATCGGCGATTGCACGTTCGAGAGTCATGATCCACGCGCCTCCTACTCGTCCCGAGTCATCTTGGACTTATTGAATGCGATAGCCAGCGCTGCCAGGCCGATCGTCACCACCAGGAAATATCCGACGCTCACGGTGGGATTCCATACGAACCATTCCATCGGCGGATTTTCGAACACCCGTGTGCCATTCTTGAACGGAAGCAGGCTATAGAAAATCCGGGTGGATTCGTCTGCGCCATTCATCATGCCCTCAACCACTAACACCCACATGAACAACATGCTGAGTGCAAAAGACAAGTTATTGGTGAAAATGGCCACCGCAACCCCGAATGCAACGGTGCCGACGGCAATGATCGTAATCATCACGCCCATCTTCAGGTACTCCGCGGCACTTGCACCCACGAACTGCTGCCACGACTGGCCGGTAAGCGCCAGGCTCCCCAGCGTTACCGCGGTGGATAACACCGCCATGACCATCATGGATGCAATGGCAACGATGGTCAACCACACCCATTTGGCCACCCAGATCGCAAACCTATTGGGCAGGCTCAACAGTTTCAACTTGGCAAACCCGGTGCGTTCCTCACGCAGCAGGTAGCGGGCAATCCAAATGAACAGGCCATACATGGCGAATTGGAATACCCCGCTGATGGCGGCCCGTGCCGAGGGGGCGGCATTCTCGCCACCGTAACGGATGAGCAGATTACTTAAGACCGCTGACCAGGTCACCGCGATCATGGCGGTGACAAGAAGAATGGAAAAGCCAGCGGCATCAAATCTTAGCTGGGACCATTCCCCACGCAGGGCGCGCAGCAGCGGAGGCTGGGTGGCGGCAAACGCCGAGGCATGCGCAGGCCTCGACGGGTGCGGCATTGGGCGTGACGCCGGACGCGCCGACGATCGGGTGGCGGTGCGGGAAGTGATGCGGGAGGCAGAGTGAGTTGTGCTCATTGAAATTCAACCTGTCCTTCAGAAATTTGTTCGAATGCTTCGGCAAGGGTGGTATGGGAAACCGTGAGATACGTCAAGTCCACCTCGGCGATTCGCGCGGCGATAGACACATCCTCTGGAGGCACATTGACCTGGACTTTTCCATCAGTCATTGGGGTGATCTCCAGGCCGGTGTACATCGCATGCAGTTGGGACGCAATGAGATCATTGGCGTAGGAAGCAAACACGGTGTGCCGGGTGCCTTCGGTAAGTTCGGCGAGTGGCCCCTCCCACAGGGTTTTACCCTTGCCTAAAATGACCACCCTGGAGGCAATCAGTTCGGAGTCGGCAAGAAAATGGCTGGAAAGCAGCGTGGTCCCCCCGGCCCGAGTGTGGGATTCCAGCAGGTCATTGAGCCAGCGCATGCCGGCCGGATCCAGGCCGTTGACCGGTTCATCCAGGATAAGTAGCTCCGGGTCACCCAACAGGGCGGCGGCAATGCCGCAGCGTTGGCGCATGCCCAGTGAAAAGTCGGAAACCTTGCGGCCAGCCACGCTGGTGAGCCCACACATTTCGAGGCATTCGGCAACCCTACGGCGGTGAATGCCGGCCAGGTCGGCGAGAACCCGCAGGTTTTGCTCCGCGGTGAGGGCGGTGTCCAACCAGGTGGCGTCGAGAAGCGCCCCGATGGTGCGTTTGGGGTCGGAGAGCTGGCAATAGTGCCGGCCCATGATGGTGATGTCGCCCTTGTCAATGGTGTCTAGGCCACAGATCATGCGCAGGAGGGTGGATTTGCCGGCACCATTCGGTCCGGCAAGCAGGGTGACTTCGCCTTCCTGAACATCGAATGATACGTCATCAATGACCTGGTGTGATCCGTAGCGTTTGTACAGATGGGAAACGGAAATTTTGGTTGCAGTTGTCGTTGCAGTTGTCATAGGTTGTTAACCTCGGCTCTCCATCAAGTTTTTGAGATAATCGGGAGACTCGGTGACGATGGTGCCGTCCTCGGTAAAGCGGAGAACGGTGTCGTCGGGTCCTGCCGCGGTGGGTCGGTGCGCAATGCTGATCAGGGTCATATTCAAATCGCGGAGAGCAGCGGTGATGGCACGTTCCGTTGGCACGTCGACGGCGCTAGTGGCCTCATCCAGCACGAGGAGCGATGGTTTGCCGGCGATTGCTCGACTGAGGGCGAACCGTTGCCGCTGGCCGCCGGAGAAGGCGCTACCCATGTCACCAACGGGGGTGCTCAATTTGAGGGGGAGTTCCCGCACAACGGAGTCCATTTGGGTGATCTTGAGGGCCGCCCAAATTTCTTTGTCGGAAATGTCCCGACCAAAGGCGATATTATCCCGGATTGTGCCTGAGACCAGGTAGTTTTCCTGGGGGGCAAAGCCAATGTGACGAGCACGCGCTTCTGGTGACATATCAGCAACATCTATGCCATTGATTCGAATACTACCCGACGAGGGTTGCACCAACCCCGTAATGAGTCGGGCAAACGTGGACTTGCCGCTGCCCGATGCACCAACGATGGTGTTGTGGGTTCCGCACCGGATACTGAAATCCAGTTTGTCCAGGGAATTCTTTGCCGCCCCCGGATAATGGTACGAGGCCTGGTGGGTGGTGATGGGGGTGGCGCAACCGGGATCCTCGGTGCCAATGGGGTCTTGTTGCATGTGCAGCAGGTCATCCACCCGGTCGATGGATGCCTGCACGCCGGCCAGGCCGGTGACCCCGGTAAACACCTGGGACACGGCGGAAATGAACACCGAGAACAGCCCGCTGGAGGCGACGACGGCCCCCAGGTCAGACACCGAGTCGGGGAACAGGGTGGACAACACCAGGGGAATGAGCGGCCCAAACACGGTCAACGCCATGGTGGTAGCCCCGCCGATGCCAGACCACACGGCCTTCTTAGTGGTGGCGCTGAGGAAGCGTTCGTTCGCAACTGACCACTTGTCAAAGAAGGAATCCATGCTATTGGTCATCCGAATGGGTGTCATAGTGACAATAATTTCCAGCTGTTGGCTAGAAAGAGCGCCACCGGCAGACGCCTCCTCACTACCATATTGGGTGATTTTAGCCACAGTGAGGGCGAAAACACCGATGAGCAGGAAGAACACCAACACCAGCACGAGTGCCATGAGCGGCCAAAGGAAGGCGACCACCCCCAGGAGGGTGATGGCGGTGAGCGCATTAAACGCCGTGGTGACGCCGTTGGTGAACAGTCCGGTGGACACCATGGAGACTGACCCCAACGAATACATCATTTCCCCAGGTGAGTGCGTGGAAAATGACTCCAGCTTCGCCCCCATATTGCGGCGGATACCCTCGATGCTGAGCTCTCTGGAGGTCACCTTGAGCAGCAGGGCCTCGACAAGCGTTCGGCCCACCGCCAGGCCGATGAAGGTGACGATCGCCGCCGCCAGCATGAGCGCTGTGGCCTGGGTAGGTGCGGCAGACTTGCCCTGCAACGAGTTGACCAGCGCAGAGATCACGAGCGGCGCACCCCCGGAGGCGGCAAGCAGGGTGAGACTGAGGGCGAAAACACCCAGCAGCAACCAGGGCCGAGAAACGAGAGTTCGTTTCACAATGCGCAGCGAGGGGGAGGTGCGCAGGTCACGGCACATGAGTCGGACGCGGCGGAAGGCGGTGCTCATGCCGGCATCAGGCATGACCCACCAGGTGCGACCGATCTTACGGATCGCGTCCTCACGGCTCATTTTGACGCGGCCACGGCCGGGGTCAGCGAGCCGCACCCATCGGGAGTCGACGCTTTCGACAAGGCAGAAGTGGTCACCGTCAACATGAACCATGACCTGTTTCCCCTGCTTGAGGGCTTCGCCGATGACCCTGACCCGTCCCTTATGTTGGAAGGAGGGGACGTTGAAGTCGAGCAGAAGGAACCGGATGGCGGTGGTGGACATGCCGTCCCGACCAATCTCATATTGGGTGCGAAGCCGGTGCAGGTCGGTGTCGATGCCCAGCCGGCGCAAGATCATTGCGGCGCACGCCAGGCCGCATTCGGCGGAGCGCGATTGCAGAAATAATTGGTACTTCATATGAATTTCTTCCCTTTCATCGCGGCTCTAGTTTCCGGCGAAGAGCGGCCGAATCGACCCATGGCTTTCGGGGTAGAGCGCATGGTAGGTTCCACCAAGACCGTTGAGATACCCCATGTCATGGATGTTGTTGGGATATCCGAAGCAGATGGGGGCGGTGAGTGCAATGTGCTCCACATAGGCATGGAATTTGTCAACGGTCTTCGGGTCGACATACCCAAAATCACGCAATAATTGCAGGGTGCTCAGCGTGCCGGCCAGACCGTGGCAGAGGGAAACGTCGATGCCAACTGGATCGTTGTCGCTGGCGGGTTCGGCGATTTCCGCCTGGGTGGCGGTCAGGTAGGTGTCGATCAGGTCCGGATAGTGGGACAGGTACCCGGTAATGGCAAGGGCACCGGTGATACCAGAGGCACCATTGCACCAGGCCAAGCCGTTGATGATGTTCGGGTTGGTAAGCATGATGATCGCGGTTTTGGCGATGCCATCGGCGATGGTGTCCATGCTGCGCCGAATGGCGTCGGGTACGACCAGGTTGCGAGCGCGGCTGAATTCCACGAGCCCGTGCGCCCCCAGCAGCAGGCCGGCGGCACCGTGGGCGAGGCCGGCATTGGTTTCGGGTTGGGCGGCCTGCAGCTGGTGACCGATGAATGTCATAGCACTCTTCACGATCGGCTGCGGGTTCACGTCGGCGGTGACGTGCGCCAATGCGGCAAGCGCCGCGTCGATGCCGCCGAGGAAATCGGTGGTGGTGTCCATCGAATCCACCACAGTGGACAGCTTGTCGACGATCGTAGCGTCGCCAGCCGCTTTCTGGGTGACGAGCAGTGAGGTTCCGGGGCCGAATCCCACGAAGTTTGCTGGGCCTCCGGGTGCCTGTTGCACGAGTTCCTCCCACCGGTTTTGCAGTTCGTCGGCATCGCTGAGCGCCCAGGAGGTGCCGTCGCTCATGAGGAAGGAAATAGACTGAGCCTCAATGGTGAGATCTTCGTCACCGATACCGAAGCAGAGCCACCTATCACCCCCAGAGTCGGGTAGCGCAGTTGATTTTTTCATAATCTCCTGTCGCATATCTGGCTCGGTGACTCGCGCAACGGTATCAAGTGGCTGGTGAAGAGTCAGGGCGTGGGCGTTAGCGTCGAGAACCTGGGCGTAGGCAGGTCCGGCAATGCTGGTGAAGTCGGCCAGCCTGCTGCTGGGCAGGGAGAACCGGTCGGTGAAGGAGGCCTGGCCCACGTGGTGGCCGGCCGCGTCATAGATTTTTCCGGTGGCATCCATCTGGAAGAACGGCACGTCACCGTCGGCAAGCTGCTGTCGTTCCTGCATGCCGATGGTAGGACCGTCGACCATGCCGCGCGGCCCCTTTTCCAGGAGTGTGAGCGGATCATCCAGGCCGGCGAGGGCCGCCGGCATGAGGGACGCCTCCAGAAAGGACTGGTAGGTACTGGTGCCCCGCAAAACCTGACGCCAACGCATGACGCGTTCCATATCCCGAATGTAGGCGGCCAGGGTGGGCGATAATGAGGCCTGCACCCGGGCCTTTTCAAAGCTTTCGATGAGGATCCCCATGGCCTGAGCCGGGTCGATTTTTTGCAGGTCTGCGACGATCGGGGGCCGAGGGTGTTCATAGGTAACCCGCAGGAAGGCCACGGCGTCGGTGCCAGAGTCGGTGACATCGTGCTTCATGCATGGCATAATGTTCTCTTGGGGGAAGAAGTTCAGGCCGGAGAAGTGCCGCCAGAAATCATTACGGGAGAGCACAGTAGGCAGCATGCCGGAGGTGAGTACGTCGGTCGCGTCAAGGTTCAGGCCGGCGGGAATCCGGAATTGGAGGGCAGTTTCCCCATCAATGATGGTAGGTAACCCAGCCGAGGAGCAGCAAATGTTGTCAGCATGCAGGTCAGTAGTGCCCAGAATATGGCAAGCGGCCAGCAGCGTACCGGCGGCCCGCATGTAGGCGGGAACATCGACCTCACCGGTGGCTGGCGGGCTAATGAAGAGCTGCCAACAGTAGTCCCCAATGTCAATGGTAGGTGCCACCAGGGAGAATGGGGCAGCACCCAGGTGGCGGCACGTCATATCAATAGCAATTTCCCCCATACCGCTGCGAGGCTTGTACACAACCACTGCCGAGTCGGTGGTGACGACGATGGCGGTGCGTCCGTGATTGTGGGTTTCTTCGCCGTGGAAGCCCAGGGAAACGATGGTGTCATCCGCCTTGACGTTCAGCATGGCCAGGTGAGGACGGTCCTCATAGAAACGTTCGACAGCCTCGACAATAGCGTCGATGCTGTAGGAGAACACTCTTTCTTGCAGTTGGCCAAGCTTGGGGAACCGATCATTCACCAAGGCGGTGCGCTGGGTGGGGTCGAGAAGGAGCCGATTGAATTCGTCGTAGGCGACGCTGGATTCGGAATTATCGGGATAACCTGTGGTTTCCCGCCATGAGTGAAAGGCATCGATAAGCGCACGTTGGGCGAATTCTGTGCTGCGTAACAGGAACCAGTTATTGGCGTCATCAATGAGTGTGCCGGTTACGGGGAGGTCAGCGGCGGTAAGGCGGTTGAGCAATGTTTTCTTAAACGATTTACTCAACACATGATAGTAATTGGGAAATTCGGAATGCATGCTTAATCCCTTTAAGTCTACTGTTATGTATTTGAGGATAGAAAAAGGGCCCAGTTACCTAGAGTGGAAGTAACTGGGCCCTTAATGGTGGTAGCTTGCGCCCTTGAAGCAGGAAACTACTGCTTGTGGGCAGATTTCCTAGCCAAGAAGTAGCCACAGATTCCAAAGAATGCGGAGAGCGCTCCCATCATGTAGCTGCTCTGACCGAGGGACAAGGCAACCGCGACGCCAAGCGCCAAGCCAATGCTCGTGTATACCCATTCTTGTTTGGTATATTTTTTCATGGTTTTTCTCCTTCAGATTCTCAGAATTGCAGTAGTTTCCTTGGGACACCAAGCCTACTCTTTAGCACCGACTGCTGCACTTAGTCGTGGGGCACAGAGCGAGAGTAACTGGGACCAAAACGGTAGTAAGGGTGGGATGGGTGCCGCCATCGATGGCCTCTTCGTTTTCGATCATGGCTCGCAGCTCATCCTGCGAGTAGTTCTGGACACGATCGTGGTTGGAGGGTTGCTGGTTCATAGTGAAAACCTCTTTCTTGGGTGTTGTGTTAGTTGCAGGAGGGCATGCACTCTTTGGTGATGGTGCACCAGCGCCCGTTGTTTCCAAGCAGGTGACTGAAGAACATTTCCGGTTCCAGCTCTTCGATGATTTGGGCTTCGAGCTCTTTGTCGAGCTCATCGAGGATTGTGCTGTCAAGCACGGCCGTGGAGGCGCTCATGGGAGATTCCTTCAAATATCTCGGGAATGAATGGTTTTTGTATGTCACGACTATTGGTGACCGTGACGGCTCGCTCTTTACAGGCCTGACAGTGCGCCACGAGCCGGGAGGGAAGACTGTCAATTTTCTTAGGAATTACCTACTTCATTGAATCCTAGTCAAGAAGTATTGGTAATCATTCTGCGATTCTTTCTTAAGTTTCGCACTGATTTGCTCCTTTCCAGTGTTTCTGTTGTTGTTTTCTTGATCTGATTTCGATAATAACGAACGTGACAATCAATGTCCATAGCAGATTTGATATATATCAGTTCTGCTATCTTTTCGGGGGTAATTTAGGCCGATTACAAGCCAATGAGCAGGAATTTTTCGCAGAGCATTAGGGGTAACCATATAGGGGTAGTTGACAGGCGCACATACTATCGGGGGCTTTTTTCGGCGATATCAGCAGAAGTGCAGCACAACATTATGGCTATATCACTTTTGCTAGAACCCCGCGACAAGACGGACCGAAAATGGGTTCAATATCCTTAAA
>CAUVMZ010000050.1:0-15614 GCA_963552855.1 uncultured Corynebacterium sp.
GGAAACCTATTGGAAACCAAAAAATTTGTGGCACGGATAGTCAAACCCTTAGGTTAGTACTGAACCTCAAACGTGTAAGGAATCCCCTAAGGCAAAATATGACTGACCACCACACCACCCGTCGCACCCAGGTCCAAGAAGCCCTCCGACAAAAAACTCGATCCGTGCCCGATTTCCCGGCATCCGGCGTAATATTCGAAGACCTCACCCCCGTACTCGCCGATGCGGAAGCGCTCCAACTTCTCGTCGACGACCTGGCTGCCGCCGCCACAACCATGAGGGCGGAACTCATCAGCGGCCTCGACGCCCGCGGCTTCCTCCTCGCATCAGCCGTCGCCTACAAACTTGGGTTGGGGCTGCTCGCCATCCGGAAAAAAGGCAAACTCCCACCACCAGTAATCACCAAAGAATACGCCCTTGAATACGGCAGCGCCGCACTAGAGCTCCCCCGCAATGGCATCGACCTCACCAGCAAAAAAATCGTCCTCATTGACGACGTGCTTGCAACCGGCGGCACCCTCCTCGCAGCCCACGACCTCATCACCGACATGGGCGGCATAATAGCCGGCTATGCCGTCGTCCTCGAAGTCACAGGCCTCAACGGGCGTGACCGGTTACCAGACGCCCCACTCTACGTCGTCAACGAACCCTAAAAACTATCCGCCCACCCGCGCCCCCACCCACACACCAAACTCACAGCAACGCGAACCCGGAAGAGAGCACAATAATGCTCTCTTCATGGGTTCGCGTTCCACACTCCTTGACGCATCCAACAAAGCAGTACAATAACCAGATACACGGGCAAGAAAGGCGAACAGCACCATGACCTCATCGCGGGCTACCAAAACCACCAAACAGTCCTCTAACACGATGCGAAGCATGTCAGCGCGCCTAGCCCGCAGCCTCACCGGAAACCGGGTCAAAGTCAACCCCGTCCTCGAACCACTTTTGAGTATCCATCGGGAATTTCACCCCAAGGCCGACGTGGAACTCCTCTCCCGCGCCTACGACACCGCAGAGCGTCTCCATGAAGGCGTATTCCGTAAATCTGGGGACCCCTACATTACCCACCCTCTGGCCGTAGCCACCATTGCTGCTGAAATCGGCATGGACACCACTACCGTCATTGCCTCACTGCTCCACGACACCGTTGAAGACACCGAATACTCCCTTGACGACCTCACCAACGACTTTGGCGAAGAAGTAGCCCGCCTCGTCGACGGGGTCACCAAACTCGACAAGGTAGCGCTAGGGGCGGCGGCGGAAGCGGAAACTATCCGAAAAATGGTTATGGCCATGGCCCAAGACCCCCGGGTGCTCGTCATCAAAGTGGCCGACCGGCTGCACAACATGCGCACCATGCGGTTCCTCCCCCCAGAAAAACAGGCCAAAAAAGCCCGCCAAACCCTCGACGTCATCGCCCCCCTCGCGCACCGCCTGGGAATGTCCAGTGTCAAATGGGAACTCGAAGATCTTTCCTTCGCTATCCTCTACCCCAAAAAATATGACGAAGTGGTACGACTCGTCGCCGACCGAGCCCCCTCACGCGATCGCTACCTTCAAGAAATCATATCGATCCTCCAACAAGGGCTCAAAGAAAACAACATTGATGCCGAAGTTAAAGGCCGACCAAAACACTACTGGTCGATTTACCAAAAAATGGTCATGCGCGGCAAAGACTTCGATGAAATCTTCGACCTGGTGGGCATCCGAATCCTTGTCGACAACCTCAATAACTGTTATGCAGCCATCGGGGTGGTGCACTCCCTATTCGCAGCCATGCCTGGCCGATTCAAAGACTACATTTCCTCCCCAAAATTTGGGGTGTACCAATCGCTTCACACCACAGTCATGGGCGATGGCGGCAAACCACTAGAAGTACAGGTTCGCACCCACGAAATGCACGTCAATGCGGAATACGGCATTGCCGCCCACTGGCGGTACAAAGAAACCAAAGGAAGCCACTCCGGGGAACAGGCAGAAATCGACCAAATGGCGTGGATGCGCCAACTCTTGGACTGGCAGAAAGAAGCAGCAGACCCCAACGAATTCCTCGACTCCCTCCGCTACGACCTAAGCAGCAAGCAAATCTTCGTGTTCACTCCCAAAGGGGATGTGGTCAACCTGCCCGTCGACGCCACACCAGTCGACTTCGCCTACACGGTCCACACAGAGGTGGGGCATCGATGCATCGGGGCGAAAATCAACGGCAAACTCGTGGCGTTGGAATCGAAACTCAAATCGGGCGACCGGGTGGAAATTTTCACCTCCAAAGACCCCAAGGCGGGACCTTCGCGCGACTGGCAAGAATTCGTGATTTCCCCCCGGGCCAAGGCAAAAATTCGCCAATGGTTTGCCAAAGAACGCCGGGAAGAATTTCTTGAAGCCGGCCGGGACGCACTGGCAGCAGAGGTGCAACGCGGCGGGCTGCCAATCCACCGACTCTTTACCGCCCAATCAATGAAGGCGGTGGCCACGGAACTGCACTACGCAGACGTGGACGCACTCTATACTGCAATCGGGTCGGGCGGCATCTCCGCCCAACACGTGGCCAATCGACTGATGGCGGCATTTGGGGATGCCGATGATGCGGTCGATACCCTGGTGGCCCGCACCCCCTTTAGCGAGCTCGTGACGGCGAAATCGCAGGCGTCAGAAAACGGCTCCGGCATCCTGGTGGAAGGCAGCCCGGATGTTATGGCGAAGCTGGCCAGGTGCTGCATGCCGGTGCCGGGGGACTCCATTTTCGGGTTTGTGACCCGCGGTGGTGGGGTGTCGGTGCACCGAACGGACTGCACCAATGCGGAAAAGCTCCGCCAGGAGCCGCAACGGTTGGTGTCGGTGGCGTGGGCGTCGGAAGGCAAGTCGGTGTTTCAGGCAACATTGCAGCTTGAGGCCTTGGATCGTACCGGGTTGTTGATGGAGCTCACCCGGGTGATTAATGAGCAGCGGGTGTCGGTGGTGGCCATGAATTCCCACGCATCGGAGGATCGGGTGGCCATGATTCGGTTCACATTTACGGTGTCGGACACGAAGCAGCTGGGGTCGCTCATGACTCAATTGCGTAACACCGAAGGCGTGTTCGATGTGTACCGGGTAACATCCGGCGGTTAGGGGCAGAGCAGGCAGCAGAAAGCCCCACCCGATCTTGCTCTTACGGGTGGGGCTTTTCGACGTGAACCTCTCGGCTGCAGGCTACCGGCCGAAGTTGAAGTTCGGGATCTTGCCCATGAAGGTAATGACCGAGGTGATGACGGTCAGGATGGTGCCGATGATGCCGATCCATTCACCAATCTTCTTAGCGGAGATCTTGCCGGTCTTATCATCCCGGGACATGCCGCGGAGCTCACCACTGCCAGAGTTAGCATCTTCGCTTTCGCTAGTGGATGCGGATGCGGACTGGGTGGTAGTAGCGGCGGCGCTGGACTGCTCAGCCATAGCGGTGGGGGCGGTCATGGCCCCGGTGGTGACAGCAGCAGCGGTAGCAACGGCCAGGAGAGCCTTACGAGAGAAAAGTTTCATTGGAGTTATTCCTTCAGTGTGGAGTCTATCTTGTGAATGAATCTTCGGTAAGTCTAGCGAAGTTCACCAACGCGGGCAAGGGAATTCTCAGGTTAAACTACTGGTACATTTGTTCTGAAATTCAGGATATGCCCTGGTTGATTATGGTGTTTCACCAGCAAATTATTACCCTAATTCGGGTGTTTTTACGCTGATGTGGTCGAAGGGGTGCGATTCCCAATTATCGCACACCGTTTAGCCAATTTTTAGAATTTGTTGGTGATATTGAAAACGTTGGTAAGGGTCTTGAAGACAGTGCTGATCAAATCCAGCCATTCCTTGATCTTCTTTGCGCTCAAAATACCATTGTCATCCCGGGAAAGAGCGGTCAAGCCCTCCAGCAACCCGCTGCCCTTTTCCTTGTTTTTTTCGGTGGTGGGTTCTTCCGACTTGTGTTCACTAGTGGTGGCCGTGGAGGTTGTCGTTTCCTTGGATAGAGAGGTAGCAGTGCTGCTCTCTTGAGCCATTGCTGGTGTTGCCGAAATCAGGAGACTTGTTGCGGCGGCGGCAGCAACAGATGTGCGAATAAAACGCTTCATGTGAATGCCTACTTTCCAAGCTTGAAGAGTATAAGGATGTCAACCTTTCACACGGATTGTTAGCGAATTGATGCATGAAAGATCGCTACCAACAAGATATGTCGTTCGGGTACGAGTAGCAAGAAAAACTTGGCGAATATCATCAGTTAATATATTAAGAAATCATTATATTTTTGGGATTTTCTGCTGATTTTATGGTGTTGACGTGTGCAAAGAACCACTGCAACACGGCACACCATGGGGGTGGACGGGGGCGACGAAAAAACCGGGCGGCCACCCCAATAGTGGGAGTGACCGCCCGGCCGTCGATAAGCTAGCCCGTCACGGTAGCCGATTCGATCTTGACTTCCTTTGCCGGTTTGCCGTCACCTTGGCCGCCCTCGACGCCATTCTTGGCGATCTTATCCAAAACCTCCAGGCCCTTGTCCGATACCTTGCCGAAATATGTGTACTTCGGCGGCAGCGGCGATTCGCCCCAGTTGAGGAAGAATTGCGAACCGTTCGTGCCCTCACCCGAGTTCGCCATGGCGATAGAACCCCGCGGATAATTCACTGGCTGATTGGCCGCGGCACCCGATGCCTCATCCACCGGATATTCGTCGGCGAATTTGAACCCGGGGCCGCCGGAGCCGGTACCGGTCGGGTCGCCGCATTGCAGCACCTTAATGCCGGCGGTGGTGAGTCGGTGGCACACCGTATTGTTGTAATAGCCCGATTCCGCCAGGTGCGTGATCGCGTTGACTGTGCACGGTGATGCCGCCCGATCGAGCTCCATGTCTATCTCGCCCTCGTTGGTGGTCAGCTTGACCTTGGCCGTGCCCTTTGCCGACACCTGTTCGGTTTTCGGCAGCGACACTTCCTTCGCAGCCTCACCATTCTTATCATATTTGCAGGTTACAGTGTCGCCCAACGCCTTTGCCCGCTTCATGGTGAGCGGCCGCACCTCCGGCGTGGCTGTGGTTGTGCTTTGCGACGCCGCCTGGTCCTGCTTATGCTCATTCCCGGTGTATTTGGTGGCAAAGACTATGCCGCCCACGATGACCACAATTGCCACGGCTGCGGCCGTCACCACACCCAGTGGCTTCATTTTCTCCGCCCGGTCGCGGGACTTGATTTCCTTCTCCAGGCTTTGCATCGCAGCTTTGCGGCGTTGATTATTATCGCTCACCCTTACACTTATCCTTACACGCGAGAAATAGTACAGCTATCAACCTTAACCCAAGCAAAAAACCAAATGCAACGGTCTCATGTAAGGTGGTCGCATGGCTACAGTTCATTTTCATGGCGAACCCGCCCACACCATCGGTGACCTGCCCGCATTAGGCACCACCCTTCCCAACTTTTCGCTTGTCGACGCCACTTTGGCCGACATCACCAACGACACCATCGCCGGAACCCGGGTGATCTTCAACATTTTCCCCTCCATCGACACGGGCGTGTGCGCCACCTCCGTGCGCCGTTTCAATGAGGAAGCTGCCGGCCTGGATAACACCACCGTGGTGTGTGTTTCCCACGACCTGCCGTTCGCCCTAGGCCGGTTCTGCGGTGCCGAAGGCATCAATAATGTTGTTGTCGGCTCCGCCTTCCGCTCCTCGTTCGGCGCCGACTTCGGCCTCACTCTCACCGACACGCCCCTGGCTGGCCTGTTGGCCCGCGCCATCATTGTGGCCGACGCCACCGGAAAGATTGTGTACACCCAGCTTGTTGAAGAGATCGGTTCGGAACCCGACTACGAGGCAGCCATCGCCGCCCTGAAATAGCGCGCCGATGTTCTCGGCGGTGGCATTACGCTACTAACAACCCTACCGGTGGCACTGTTAGGCTAAACCGCATGGAAATCCTAGGTTTTGCCACCGGCCCCTATAAAACCAATTGTTATGTGCTGGTTGACGGCGAACATGCCACCATTATTGACCCGGGCATGCACGCCGCCACCCACCTCATTGACTATTTCACCGAACATCACATTGAGCCCGAACGCATCCTCTTGACCCACGGGCATATCGACCACACCCGGGATGCCGGCATCCTGGCTGCTCGGTACCGCATCCCCGTCTACATTCATGAGGCGGACGCCTTCATGCTCACCGACGGTTCCGGCGTATCCCCGGAATCCCTCATATTATTCGACACCAAAAACATGACCCCCATCGCGGATCTTCGGTTCTACCAGCATGAAGACATGCTCGACATTGGGGAAATGCACCTAGTTATCAAACATGCTCCCGGCCATTCGCCCGGCAGCGTTATGCTGGTCGGCGACGCCGTGGCCTTCACCGGTGACGTCCTCTTTAAAGGCAGTATTGGTCGCACCGACCTGGCCGATTCTTCCCCCGCCGACATGGATAACACCCTCAGCAAACAGGTCATGGGACTTTCCGACGACCTCCAGGTTCTTCCCGGGCATGGGGCCACCACCACCGTGCGGGCCGAAAAGCGCAGCAATCCATTCCTCGCCGACTACGCGTAGCCCGATGCCGGGCAATGTTAAAGTAGTCATTTGTGACCGATAAGAAGCTCAAGAAGATTTCCGCCCCCAAGGGGGTACCCGACTATGTTCCGCCAGCCTCCGCGCAATTCATCGCCGTGCGCGACACCTTTGCGCATCACATTCGGCTAGCCGGCTACGAACACATTGAGCTACCCATTTTCGAAGACACCACCCTGTTTGCCCGCGGAGTTGGGGAATCCACCGATGTGGTGTCCAAAGAAATGTACACCTTCGCCGACCGGGGCGGCCGCTCTGTGACCCTCCGGCCGGAAGGCACCGCCGGCGTCATGCGTGCGGTCATCGAACACAATCTCGACCGGGGCCAGCTGCCCGTCAAACTCGGATATTATGGGCCGTTTTTCCGCTATGAGCGGCCCCAGGCCGGCCGGTACCGGCAGCTCCAGCAGGTGGGTGTGGAGGCCATTGGTGTAGACGATCCCACCCTCGATGCCGAGGTGATTGCCCTGGCCGACCAGTGCTTCAGCAGCATTGGGCTGAAAGACTACCGCCTGGAGCTCACCAGCCTGGGTGATGCCACCTGCCGGCCAGCCTACCGGGAAAAACTGCAGGAATTCCTCCTGAAGCTTCCCCTCGACGATGCCACCCGCCACCGCGCCGAAATCAATCCGCTGCGGGTCCTCGACGATAAACGCCCCGAAGTTCAAGAACTCACCGCCGACGCCCCCCTCATGTTGGACTATCTGTCCCCCCAGGCCCGGGAGCACTTCGAAGCGGTGACCGGCTGCCTCGACGATTTGGGCGTCACCTATGTTATTAACCCCCGCATGGTTCGAGGCCTCGACTACTACACCAAGACCTGTTTCGAATTCGTCCACGATGGGTTGGGGGCCCAATCCGGCATCGGCGGTGGCGGCCGCTACGACGGGCTCATGGCCCAGCTTGGTGGCCAGGAACTGTCCGGCATCGGGTTCGGCCTGGGCGTTGACCGGGCCCTACTGGCGCTGGAGGCCGAACACACCCAGGTGGCGGACTCGGCCCGGGTCGATGTGTACGGTGTTGCCCTGGGCGCCCCGGCCAAGCGGCGGTTGCTCACCCTCATCAATGAACTTCGGGCCGCTGGTATTCGCGCCGACATGAGCTATGGTGATCGGGGCCTCAAGGGGGCCATGAAGGGTGCCGACCGGGCCGGGGCCCGGTTCGCCCTGGTGCTCGGGGATCGGGAACTCGATGCAGGCCTTGTGGCCGTTAAAAACCTGGTCGACCACACCCAAACCGATGTGCCCCTGGGCCAAGTGGTGGAAACCCTAGGGCACCACATCCGTGGCCAATAGCCCATACTGGGCCACATCGTGGCGGGTATCCCGGTGCAGCTCAGCCCCCCGGGCGATCCCCTCAAACACGAATCCTGATTGCTCCGCTACCCGGCGCGATGCCGTGTTGGTGGCCCGGGTGAGCACCACAATTCGATCCACCCCGGCGTTGATGGCACAGGTGGCGGCGAGCCGCACAGCCCGGGTTGTGAGGCCCCTGCCGCGCGCCCACGGGTGGGCGTTGTAGCTCATGGATATGCTGTGGGACCCCAGGTGGTGCGGTCGGAGCGTGATGATTCCGGCCATCCGTCCGACCTCCGTCGGGTCTTCATAGGCCCATCGCACCTCAGATTTTTTCACGAATTCTTCGGCGTCGGCCCGGGTGTAGGCGCTGGGGATGTGCAGGTATTTCGTGGTTTCCGGGTCGACCGCGTTGGCCACGATTTCGTCGACGTCCGCCAATGATACGTCGCGGAGAATCACGTGCTCATCCTTGAGCTCCGGGGTGGGGATGGGCCATTCGAAGGGAGGCCGCAGCATGGGGGTGTTTATCATGGGATTCTTCCCTCTAAAAGATATTCGCGCAGGTAGGGGAGGGTGAATTCCACCTTGCCGCGGGCGGGTACGGCGATGAGCTCCCGATTGAGCAGTTTCGCACGGGTTTGCGATGCCACGTTGGCTTTGAGCCCCATGCGGTCGGCGATTTTGCTGGTGCTGGCGGGTTCGGACCCGAGGACCGCCATGTGGTGCAGGAAATCAAGCTCCCGTTCGCTCAAGTGTGCGAGGGCGGGGCGGTGTACTTGGTGGCCCATGCGGTAGATGACGTCGTCGTGGATCTTGGCTACGGTGTCGGCGGTGACCTGGTTGTGGTGGTCAATTTCGGCCTGTGCCCACAGCAGCGATCCGACCGCCTGGATCAGGTACGGGTAGCCGCGGGTGAGTGCCGTCGCTGCTGCCAACCCGGCTTCGTCGAATTGCTTGCCGCCCTCGTCCATGGTTTCCCGCAGCGTGGTGGCCACGTCCTGGTCGGTGACCATGTCGAGTTGGATGGTTTCGGCGCGGCGCAGAAATGTCATGCCGGGGTGGTTCATGAGGTCGTTGATTCCCTGCACCAGGCCGGCGCCGCTGAACGCAATATTGAGGTCGTCGCGGCGCAGATCCTGGATGGTGGTGGCGAGTTCCCGCATTTCCTCAATGGGTACCGACTGCACCTCGTCAATGGTGATGAGTACCCCGTCGACGGCACGGAGCAGGTCCCGCAGCATGGTGTTGAGGGTTGGTTCCGGCCTGGTTGTGGGTTCGACCGCCATGTTGACGCCGCCCAGGCCGGCAATGGTGATGCCGGTGATTTTGCGGCTGCTTTTCGACGCCGGGTCCGTCACTGCCCGGGGAATGACGGTGTGCATGAGGTGGTGGATCATGTCTTGCCGCGGGTCGGCACGCAGCACAATCCACCCATATTGTGCGGCAATGTCTTCGAACTCGTTGAGGAGCACAGTTTTGCCAATGCCACGTGGCCCCCACACCAGGGAGGCGCGGATGGGGTTGCCTGGTTCGAAAAGCCCGAGGTGGAACGAGCGAATCCATTCGTCCCGGCCGGCAAGGTAGAGGGGTGACATGCCGAAGCTGGGACGGAACTGGTTACGGTACTGCTGATTCATAACTACCGGCCAGTCTAACCGATAGGTGGGCGTCGAAAAGCTCCTAACACTCCGTGACGGTCACCGGCAGCCCTAAAATGACCGCTAGCCCGCCCATGGCGGTTTCCTTATAGTTACTCATCATGTCCCGGCCGGTGGCTGCCATTGTGAGGATTGCCTCGTCAAGGCTCACCCGGTGGATGCCGGTTTCCAGGCAGGCCAGGCGGGCCGCGTTCACCGCCTGCACCGCGGCGATGGCGTTGCGTTCGATGCAGGGGATTTGTACGAGCCCGCCCACCGGGTCGCAGGTTAGCCCCAGGTTGTGTTCCAGGGCGATCTCCGCCGCGTTTTCCACCTGCTCCGGGGTGCCGCCCAGCACCTGGCACAGGCCGGCCGCCGCCATGGCTGCCGCCGACCCGACCTCGCCCTGGCAGCCTACTTCCGCGCCGGAGATGCTCGCGTTTTCCTTGATGAGCATGCCGATCGCCCCTGCTGCCAGCAGGAATTCCCGCACTCGATCCGGGGTGAATGGGGGCCGAAAGTCCCGCACGTAGTGCATGACCGCCGGTATCACCCCGGCGGCCCCGTTGGTGGGCGCGGTCACTACCCGGCCGCCGGCCGCGTTTTCCTCGTTCACCGCCAGGGCAAACAGATTCACCCATTCCATCGCGGACAATGCATCCCCCGCGTAGCTGAATTGGGCGGCCAAAAGCCGCTGGTACAGTCGGGGAGCCCGGCGGGTTACCTGTAACCCGCCCGGGAGCATGCCGGGGGTGCTAATGCCGGCGGTCACGCATGCCTGCATGGTCTCCCATACCGTGTCTATGTGTCGAATGTGTGTTTCATCAGTGCCGTGGATGACAGTTTCATTTGCCGCCACGATATCGGGAATGCTCATGTCGTGGGCACGACATTGGGCCAATAATTCCCCACAGGTCTGAAACGGGTAGGGGAGTGTGATATCCTGCGCGGCGGCGGCCGCACCAGCGGCGTTCGCGTCCCGGGCCGCCAGTTCTTTGCTGGTGAGCACAAACCCGCCTCCTACCGAAAAATAGCGGCGCCGATAGTCGCCGCTGATAAAGGTCATGCCATTGGGGTGCTCTGGCAGGGCGGTGGGGTCGAAAACAATTTCGTATTCAATTCCACCGATTTCCCCCACCGGAGGAATGATCGTCCCCGGCACCGGCGGGTGTGTGGGATCCACCGTCGCCGGGTCGCACCCTTGTAGCCCCAACAGCACAGCCCGGTCCGTGCCATGGCCCCGCCCGGTTGCCGCCAGCGACCCGTGCAAAATCACCGTTACTGTGTGCGGATCGGACCCGCCAATGCCCGCGCGCACGTCAGCCATGAACGTTGTTGCCGCCCGCATCGGGCCCACCGTGTGCGACGATGACGGCCCAATGCCCACACTAAATAAGTCCACGATACTAATGGTCATAATTCTTATTCTAACTGCGCTTTTCAATAAGCAAAGCCAATTCCGTACCCGTAATGATCCGCAAAGGTTTTTGATGCGGCCGCCCCGACTCGGTGATAATCACGGCCCGCGGCAAATGCCCACCGATCGGGGTGGTCATGGCGCGAATCACCACCTGCGGCGACGCAGTTTTGGCGACAAACACGCACCGGGTTGCCGCACCCACCTCAGAGATCAGCCTCGATATGGGGGTGCGGAGATCAATCGTCATCTGCCGACCATTCTGAGGTCGCCGCGCGGCAAGCCACGCCACGATGTCATCGTTAGTGAGTAGCGCTACAAATTTTCCCTCCGAATACACCGGGTATTTCCCATGCGACGCCGCCACCAGCTCCCCAATGGTGGCATTCGGTCGGTAAATCGTCACCCGGCCGGCCCGCACCAGCTGCAACGCCGACACCGGCTGAAGTAGCTCGTTCCGAATCTTGGTGATGGTGCGCACCGTGTCGGGGTTCGGCTCCGCAATCGGCTGGTTTTGCCTCCCATACCGGCCGTGACTGATTGCGTTCCGCAGGTCCGCCAGCTCTAACAGATCGTCCGCCTGATCGGCAGTGATAATCTCATTCCGTTCCGCCTGCCGCACCATGGTGCTAAACGACGTGTGGTGGTGTGCGTCTAATGCCCGGCGTAAATACTCCTCAATCTCGTTAAACGCCGCTAAAAACGGGAATGCCCGATGCTGATGTGTGCGAGAATCTATCACCCACCCCAGCATATTCTTTTGCATTCTTGAGGCGGGTAATGCAAAACGTGACAAAGTTCAACGTGGAGTGAACAATAGGTGGCACATGAGCGCACAAACATCAGGCAACAGGTGATCGTATATGGAAACCGACACAGAAATCCCGGACATTATGACCGTCACCAACCTTGAAGTCATCTCCGGCACAAAATTCACCGACTTCACCATTCCAGCGACCGGGCTCACTCTCATCCACACCGGGCGGGAACAAGCATCCACCACATTAAGCATGACCCTCGCCGGCCGCATGCGGCCCCGCCGCGGCCGCATCATCATCACCACGCCTGATGGGCGTACCTACCGTGATGATCGCCGCCGCTTCCAACACATCGCCTTGGCCGGGGTGCCCGAAATCGACAGCCTGGAACGCCTCGTCACCATCCGGGCGGTCATTCGGGAACAAGCCGCCTGGCACCAACCCTGGTGGAAACCCACCCCCCGCAGCATCGACAACATCCCCTCCTATACCCAGGCCGCCGAACTCCTCGGTTTCACCATGACCAACGACGACGCCACCACCCTGGTTGGGGAACTCGACACCCTGAGCCGCCTGGTGCTCCGCATCCTGCTCGCCATCATGGCCCGCCCCGACGCAGACCTGCTCATCGTGGACGATATCGACCAGTTGCGCAGCATGGAGCTCCGCAATAAGCTCCTCGTGAAACTCCGCGACTACTCCCAGCTCAAACCGGTTATCGCCACCAGCGTCAACCCCGACTTCACCTACCTGTGCCACAACCATGTGACCCTGACAACCGACACCTACCAGATCACGGCGGTGAACCAATGAGCCTCCTCCACATCGGCACTGAACTTCGCCGCTTCGGCCGTGGCAAACTCCCACCCATCGCCCTCAGCGTCGTCATGCTCCTGCCGCTCCTCTTCGGCGGGCTCTTCGTGTGGAGCTACTGGGATCCCATCGGGCACCTCAACAATCTTCCCGTCGCCCTCGTCAACTCCGACAAGGGCGCCATGATAAAGGGCAAACACACGGTGGCCGGCGACCAAATCGTCGACAAGCTCATAGAATCCAAAGCCGTCGACTTTTACCAAGTCACCCCCGACGACGCCCGCGAAGGCATCGCCAACGGCACCTACTATTTCGCCATCGAACTCCCCACCGACTTCTCCGAGGCCGTGGCCAGCGCCAACACCCCCACCCCGCACCAAGCTACCCTCAACGCCGTATTCAATAACACCAACGGCTTGCTCGGCACCGCCCTCGGCAACCAGGTCGTCACCCGGGTGCTTGCCACCATCAACGAAAACCTGGGCAGCCAAATGGTCAACCAGTTGCTCGTCGGTTTCGGCACCATCGACCAGGGCCTCCACAAGGCCGGGGATGGTGCTGCCAAACTCAAGGAAGGCTCAGGGAAAGCCCGCGACGCCTCCGGCAAACTCGCTGACGGCAGCAAACAACTAGGCGACAACCTCAAAACCGCCAAAGACGGCGCCGCCGAACTCGACCAGGGCGCCCAAACGCTCGCCACCAACCTCGGCACCGCCGATGATGCTGCCAGCCAACTCGCCGACGGGCTCACCAAACTCACCGACGCCACCGACAAACTCGGCGCCGGCGCCGGCCAAATCAGCAACGGCGTCAACCAGGTGGTCGGCCCCGCCCAAACGCTCGCCCAAACCCAACAACAACTCCTCACCCTCCTCATCAACCTTTCCGGCCAGGTGCGGGGACTCAACCTGCCCCAAACCAACCAATTCGCCGACCAAATCGACGCCACCATCACCACCATCCAAACCAACGGCATCCCCGCCACCCCCAACCCCGACGGCACCGACCCGCTCAGCCAACTCACCAAACTCGCCAACGGCGCCAGCGAACTCCACCGCCAACTCACCGACCCCAACGCCGAATACCGGGGTGGCATCAACAAGGCCGCAGACGGCGCCGGCCAACTCTCCGAAGGCCTCCACAAACTCTCCGACGGCTCCCAACGCCTCGTCCTCGGCACCAAAAAACTTGCCGACGGCACCTCCAAACTCGCCGAAGGATCCGAACAACTCACCTCCGGAGCCCGCCAACTCGCCGACGGGCTCGTCACCCTCGACGACGGCATGGGGGAACTCGCCCTCAAACTCAACGAAAGCGCCCAAAAAGTCCCCGCCTTCGCCGACGGCGCCGCAAAGAACTTCTCCACCCCCGTCGCGGAAAACACCCCCAAGGACAGCCTCGGCATATTCGGCATGGGGCTCACCCCCATGTTCATCTCCATCGGCCTCTTCCTCGGCGCCACCGTCACCTTCATGCTGCTGCACCCCCGCAACCGCCGCGCCATCGACTCCGGGGCCATCCCCCTCCGCGCCGTCCTTGCCGCCTACCTGCCCGCCGCCATCGTGGGCCTCACCCAAGCCACCATCATGTTCCTGGTCCAACGCTTCGCCCTGGGCCTTACCGCCGTCAACGAACTCGGGCTCTGGGCCAGCATGTGCCTCATCGCCGTCACCTTTATCACCATCACCCAAGGCCTCAACAACATTTTCGGCGTCACCGTGGGCCGGGTCCTGTGCCTCGCCCTCATGACCCTGCAAATCGTCTCCTCAGGCGGCCTCTACCCGCCCGAAACCCAACCGGCACCACTACGCTGGTTCCACACCATCGACCCCATGACCTACTCCGTCAACCTGCTCCGTCGCATGATCTTCGGCACCGAAGCCCTCTACGACCACCGCGCCCCCCAGGCACTTTTGGCCCTCATCATTATTTTCACCCTGTTTCTTACCGCATCCATACTCTCCGCTTACCGGGACCGCCGCTGGCAAATGAAAGACTTCCGCCCCGAAGTCTCCCTATAGTCCGAACAACCACCAGCGGCGCCCGTCGCAAAGCAGCGGTGGGTGGCTACAGGGGACAGCTCGACATCTGGCCCGTGTGGTACCCCGCCAAAAACGCCTCCTGCCGCTGCTCGGACGTGCCGTGCGTAAACGTGTCCGGACGCACCTCGCCGCCGGAGCGCTGCTGAATGTTATCGTCACCGACCGCCCGGGCCGCATTAATCGCCCCCGCCAACTGCTCCTCAGTAATCGACTGCAACGACACCTTGTTGTCCTCGGGATCCCGCTCGGCGTGATAAGCCCACACCCCGGCGTAGCAGTCCGCCTGCAACTCGATCTTTACCGCATTCGACTCCGGGCCCGGCTCGTTATAATTCGACATGCCCAACGTATTTTGCAGCTTCTGGATATGATGCCCAAACTCGTGCGCCACAATATACTCCTGCGCAAACGGCGTATTCGTCGCGCCATAATTCTTTAACTGGTCAAAAAACGACACATCGAAATATGCCGTTTGATCCGTCGGACAATAAAACGGGCCCGTCGCCGACGACGCCACCCCACACCCCGACCTAGTGGAATTAGTAAAATTCATCACCTCCGGCCTCTTGTACTGCAGATTTGCCTGCTCCGGCAACTGCTGCCCCCACACCCTATCCAACGATTCCGCCGTAGCATGTATCCGACACTCCGCATATTTGTTCGCATCATTGGTCGTCTTGCAATGTGATTGTTTCGACGCCGACTGGTTTGTCGACGCATCACCCGTCCCCAACACATCCTGCAACTGGCCCGGATCCACCCCCAAATACCACAAAATCCCCGCCAGAATCAGCGCACCAATGCTACTACCCCCAATCACCAACCCCCGGTTGCCCGAAGTTTTTACTCGACCTTCTTCTAGAGGCACATCAGGTTTAAAAGTCATAGACTCTATTTTTCCATGCCCACCACCCCAAACACCACCTATCAAACCTGCTTAACATTGCCTTCCGGGTTTTGCCCCCACCACACCCGCGAATCACCCCCCCACCGCCCAAAATTTTACCTAACATCCACCCCAAACCACCCCAACCAAAAAACCCAACCTTACCAATCCACAA
>CAUVMZ010000051.1:0-15523 GCA_963552855.1 uncultured Corynebacterium sp.
CCATGTTTGCCGCCGGGCCGAAACCGGTGGGGTGGGATGTGGTCACCATGGGCGGCCCGGTATTCACCCTGATTGCCACCGTGTTTATGGCGTCTGCGGTGGCTGGTGAGGTAGAAACCCGCATGAATGCCCACGCGTTTTTAACCCAAGACCGCCGCGGCCTGTGGCTGGGGGCTCGCATCCTGGTGGCCATGGTCATACTCCTGGCCGCCTACATTGTGGCGATGGTTTTGACGATCCTGGTGCTGCTGGTCATGGGCCTGAACCTGGACCTGTCAAACCTAGTGCCGTTGTATGCCAGCGTGGGGAGCCTGATTATGGTGGGCCTGTTGACGGCCGGGGTTTCGGGCATGCTCGGCTCCCGGCTGGGCGGGATGACGCTCATGGTGCTGTGGAACATGATGCTCACATCTTTGGTAAGCTATGCCGCCCACATGTCACCAAAGCTGGTGTTCCTGTGGTTGTTGGAGCCAGCGAACCGCATGGAACAGTTGGCGAACCAGCTGGTGCACACGTCCGGGCTGCCATCCGGCTGGGATTTGGCCAGCATGCAACCCATGGTGTTTAACATTGGGGTGATTCTCATCTGGCTTGTGGGCATGGTGTTCGGGGCGTTTGTGGTGAATGCGCGCCGGGATGTGCGCTAGATGTGCCACCGGTTGTTACCCGCAATGGGGTAGTGGCCGTGGGTGCTGGTACGTTCGTATTTTATGGAGCAACAACAAAGGCGTGCAAAACCGTATAAGTTGATTATTGCCTGCATCATGGTGGTGGGGTTCGTGGCGGTGGGTGCCGTGGTTGCTTATAAGTGGCAGCCAATCATGCACAAGGTGCGGTCCGCCACGAATACGTCGGATATTGATCGGACCCGGGGTGAGGCAGAGTTTCCACAGGTTGATACGTCGCAGTTAAGCCCAGTGCGGCAGCGAATTTTATCATTGGCCAAAACCGAGTTTGAGGCGCAAAATAAGGGCACGAAATACAGTGAGGGCACCGAGGAGGCATGGTGCGCGGATTTCGTGAGTTGGGTGATGCGGGAGGCAGGGGCGCCGCTGAAGAACGGCAACACCGGCGGGTGGCGGATCCCCGGCACATTCACGCTGCAGGAGTATTACGAGTCGATCGGGAAGTTCCAGAAGGCCGGGAGCGGATACCAGCCCAAGCCGGGGGACGTGGTCATGTATAACGGTTCACCCATTTTCGGCGACCACACCAATATTGTGGTGCAGAATAATGACGGGGCGTTGGTGACCGTGGGCGGCAACGAGGACGGCCGGATCCGGGTGTATAACAACACGAAGAAAGACTACGACGGTCTACTGGGGTACGGTGTTGTGGACTAGGCGACGCCGGCTAGACGTGCACCACCTTGATCTCTATCTCGCTGAGGGTATTCGTGCCGGTGAGAATGAGGGTCACCGGTGGTGTGGGGTTCGCCTGGCCGCTGCCGGTGTTGGTGGCGACCGCCGAATAGTCGGTGGTGGTTTCCGCAAGAATATCCGTAATATTATTCTGTATCTGAAACTGGTCTGGGACGATGAGTTTCAGGGCGGCCATCACCAGCGTGATTTTCAATTCCACCTGGGGGCTGGTGAGGATAACATTGGTGAAGTCGAGAACCAGTTCGGAGCACACCCCGGTGACGGAGTGGGTGGGGCCACACGTCCAGGTCCCATACCGGTCGGTTTCGCTAAGAAAAGCGCTGGTTTTCACGAGTGCCTGCCCGGCCGAATCGGTGGGCACTAACCACCGTGCCTGGTTGGGTATGTTCGCCACGGCGTTGGGGGTGGGGATCGCTAATGCATTCGATGCAGCTTGTTGCCCTTCGGGTGGCGCGGAGTGGATTTTGTCTACCTCGTCCGGCATGATCGGCTGCGGGAATCGAGCGGACACTTGTTCAAGGAAATCATCCGCGTCGGGTGCGGGAAGGTGCGGCCCTAAATCAAGGTCGGTGACCAAGGGTGTGAGCTCATCCCGGTAGGTGGCGCCCAAGGCTGTGTTACTGCGCTCCGTGTATTCGGCGAAGTCGAGTTGGCCGTCGTCAAACGCGAACCGGAGGGCGTTAGCAATCGTTGATCGTTGGAAACCGCTGGCGCGCTTACGGATGTCATCACTCATAACTAATTTTATCTCTCAATATTTTGTGAAAACACGACAAATTCATCTTACTCTGATTAAATAGAACATAGTCGCAATCCTGCGGCGATAAGCTCCCGGATAATACGGGAGACTTCCACTCGGATCGTTCGGCACGTACCTGCCGATGGAGGATTTTTATTATGGCATCTGTGACCTATGAAGCCGTCACTCTGGTGTACCCCAACGCCAAAGCCCCTACCGTTAATAATTTTGATCTGGAAGTCGCCGATGGCGAATTCCTAGTGCTCGTTGGCCCGTCGGGCTGCGGCAAATCCACAACCCTGCGCATGCTGGCCGGCCTGGAGGACGTGACCGCCGGCCGCATCCTGATCGGTGACACCGATGTGACAACCGCGCCACCGAAGGAACGCGATATCGCCATGGTGTTCCAAAACTATGCGCTCTACCCCCACATGTCGGTGCGGGAAAACATGGGGTTTGCCCTCAAGATTGCGGGCATGCCCAAGGATCAGATTGATAAGCAGGTCGAGACCATGGCGAAACGCCTGGACCTGCTGCCCTACCTTGACCGCAAGCCGAAAGCACTCTCAGGCGGCCAGCGGCAGCGTGTGGCCATGGGTCGCGCCATTGTGCGGAAGCCGAAAGTGTTCCTCATGGACGAGCCGCTTTCGAACCTGGATGCGAAACTGCGGGTGCAGACCCGTACCGAAATCGCCGCCCTGCAACGCGAACTCGGCGTCACCACCCTCTATGTGACGCACGACCAAACCGAGGCGCTCACCATGGGCGACCGCATTGCCGTGCTCAATGGCGGCATTCTGCAGCAGGCTGGCTCCCCCCGCGAGCTTTACGACGCCCCCCAGAATGTGTTTGTGGCCGGATTCATTGGCTCCCCCGCCATGAACCTCCTCGAATGCACCAAGGACGAAGACCACATCGCCCACTACGGTGACGCCCGCATCCCCATCCCCGCCGTGTCCGAAACCGAAGTGACCGTGGGCTTCCGCCCCGAATCCATCGAATTGGTGTCGGATTCTGAACCGAACACCATCCCCATCAAACTCGATTTCGTGGAGGAGTTGGGCTCCGACTCCTACCTGTATGGGCACATCACCGGCACTCCGGAAGATTCCACCCAGGTGGTGGTTCGCACCCTGCCGAACAGCGCGCCGGCGCCGGGCTCCGTGTTCCACGTTCGGATCAATCCGGGTGAACACCACGTGTTCGCCACCGCCACCGGGGAGCGCCTGCCGGTCTAGTTCACGGCGGTTGTGGGCATATTCGCGCCATGCCGGCGGGAGGGGTAGCCTCGTACTGATTACCCCCGCTATCCGCATCACGGCAGAAAGGAGTCTCGGGTATGCCCCGCTACACCATTGGCGAACTGCACTCTCCCGAGTTTAATAACCGGTACTTTTTCGACGGCACCCTGGGCGCATTGCACGCAACCGACGGCACGACGTTTCGGCTATGGGCGCCGACCGCCTGGCGGGTGGTGCTGAACGTGCACTCTGGCCCTGCCGCGGGAACCTACCCCATGACCCCCGACCAACCCCATCCGGGGGTGTGGGAATGCCGGTTGTCGGGCGACCAGGACGGTGCTGAATACACCTACACACTGGTGTTCGAAGCCGGCGGTTCGGGGACTGAGTCCGTTGATCCATATGCCAGGGCGGTCACCGCCAACGGCCAGCGTGGCGTCGTAGTGAACGTCGACAAGCTTTTGGGGCAGGCCACCCGCATGCCCAGCTTCGGGCCGGCATCGGACGCCATCATCTACGAACTGCACGTCCGCGACCTCACGATCGGCCCGGAGAACGGCATCACCCACAAGGGCAAATTCTTGGGTCTCACCGAGGCCGGCACCCGCACCGCCGACGGGAACCTTTCGGGCCTGGACTACATTGCCAGCCTGGGGGTCACCCACGTGCAGCTGCTTCCCGTTTTTGATTTCGGTTCGGTCGACGAGACCGGTGACCTGCGGTTCGGCGCCCAATACAACTGGGGGTATGATCCGGTGCACTATAACGTGCCGGAGGGATCCTATGCTACCGACCCCACCGACCCCACCAGCCGCATTCAGGAGTTCCGGCAGCTCGTGGATGCGTTTCACGCCCGCGGGATTCGCGTCATCATGGACGTGGTATACAACCACGTGTATGACGCGGCGGATTCCCCCCTGGAACGCACCGTGCCCGGCTACTATTTCCGCATGCGGCCCGATGGCGGTTTCTATAACGGCACCGCCTGCGGCAACGAAACCGCATCCGAGCAGCTCATGATGCGGAAATTCATTGTCGACTCCATCACCTATTGGGCCACCACCTTCGGCCTTGACGGGTTCCGGTTCGACCTCATGGGCATTCACGATGTGGACACCATGAATGCAGTGCGGGCCGCCGTGGATGATATCGACCCCGGCATCATTCTCCTCGGCGAGGGCTGGGATTTGGGCCACCACCCAGACGGAGTGGTGCCGGCCCACCATGGCAATAGCCGGCTCATGCCGGGGGTGAGCTCGTTCAACGATTTCTACCGGGACATTATCAAAGGCTCCAACTTTATTCTCTCTGACCCGGGCTTCGTGTCCGGCTGTGTCGGCAGCTATGATTGCGTGCAACCCAATGCAGGGGCGTTATATGATGCCCTATTGGGCACGCCCGCGAACCGGAGATTCGCCTCCGCCGCCCAATCCGTGCTCTATAACGAGGCGCACGACAACTGGACCATGTTCGACAAGCTGCGCGGCACCTACACGCTCATGTGGGCGCGGGAGCCCGATATCGCCAAACGCCACATTTTGGCCACCGGCACCCAATACATTGGTCGGGGAGTGGTGTTCATCCATGCCGGCCAGGAGTTTCTGCGCACCAAAAACGGGGTCGAAAACTCCTACCGCAGCCCCGACTCCGTGAACGTGTTCGACTACGATCGGGCCGGCCGGTTCGCCAATGAGGTGCGCTACTTCAAAGACCTGAATGCGTTCCGGAAAACCTGGCCCTGGCTGCGGGAATCCGACTATGAGGTGATTAAGGCCTCAGCCCAGCTCATCACCGCAAAGGGCCTGCATTTAAGCTACCGGGTGGCTGGCGCGTTCGGGACCGGTCGGGACGCCCTGGTTATGATCAACGCTAACTATTCCTCCTGGCACCACCCCCTGCCGGCCGGCACCTATAAGGTGCACATCAACGATGGTGTGGTGCATTTCGACCCGAAGGCGCGGGAGATCAATAAGAAACTCGTGGTGCCCCCACTCCGGCTGGCGGTGGTGGAGCACATTAACTAGGGCAAAGCAAAAGCGTCGAAAAGCTTCGCGCGGGTGTAGTAGTAAGCTTTTCGACGCCTTGTTAGCCCAATTGTACGTATCCCAGCCCCGAGGAGACATGGGATTTGTCACGAATTATCCGGCGGTTTCCAACTCAGCCCGCAGTGGCACCTCCTTGAGGAACATGACCGTCACAAACCCGGCGGCGATCATGGGGATGAGCAGCAAAAACACCGGTGTCAACGCATCGTTATAGGCGCCCACAATCACGTCGTGGATCGCATCCGGCAGCTGGTTCACCCGGGCCGGGGTGAGCGAATTCATGTCCATTTTCCCGCCACCCATTGCGGAGGCCACGGCCGGGCCCAAAGCGGACATACGTTCGCCCAGCAGATCCGTCAGCCGGGTCGTGAACTGGGCGCCCACAAACGCCCCACCCAGGGAAGCGCCGATCTCGCGGAAGAAGTTATTCGACGCCGTGGCCATGCCCACCTCATGATCGGAGAAGGAATTCTGCACCACAAGCACCAGGATCTGCATGCCCAACCCAATGCCGGCACCCAGCAGGAACATATAGCTGAGCAGTACCCACAGCGGGGTTTCGACCGTGAGGGTGGACAACAGCCACAGGCTGATCGCCAACACCACCATGCTGGCGATCGGCATCCACTTGTATTTACCGGTCTTCGAAGCGAGCGCCCCCGTGGTCATTGCCATGCCCATCAACCCGACAACCATGGGGAACATCATCAACCCCGAACCGGTCGCATTCACCCCGGTCACCATTTGCAAATAGGTGGGCATGTAGGCCAGCACTCCGAACATGGCGATGCCGATAAACAGCCCGGTGATAGTGGCCAGCACAAAGTTCCGGCTTTGAAACACCTTCAGCGGAATAAGCGGATCCGTGGCCGTCGCCTCCGCCCACACAAACAGGGCAGAGAACACAATGGCGGTGATAATGAGGTTAATGATCGTAGCGGAATCCCACTCGTACTCCACCCCACCCCAGGATGCAATAAGAATGATCGAGGTCACGGCAACCGCCATGGTGAGCGTGCCCCACACGTCGAACGTGAACTTAGTGTCATGTTTGGGCAGCTTTAATACGGTGGCCGCAATGGCGATGGCGAGTACCCCAATGGGCAGGTTCATCCAAAATACCCAACGCCACCCGATGCTCTCGGCGAACCAACCACCCAGCACGGGGCCGACTACACTAGACAGGCCGAACACTGCCCCCATCACACCCATGTATTTCCCGCGGTCCCGGACAGGAACAATGTCCGCGATGATGGCCTGCGATAAAATCATGAGCCCGCCGCCGCCCAGGCCCTGTACCACGCGGGCAAGAATAAGCCAGGTCATATTGGTGGCGAACCCACCAATCACCGACCCGATGAGGAACACGGTGAGTGCCCCCAAGAAGAGCGTTTTCCGGCCCATCATGTCGCCTAATTTGCCGTAAATCGGCATCATAATGGTGACGGCCACCAGGTAGCCGGTGGTCACCCACAGCATGTGGTTCACCCCATCGAGCTCACCCACAATGGTGGGCAGCGCCGTGGAAAACACCGTCTGGTCTAACGCCGATAAAAACATCGACACGATGAGTCCGGCAAAAACCATGAATATTGTGCGCTTATTCGCCTCCTGTCCGGTGGGGGATTGCGGCGGCACCACCGGCTGGGACACGTCTTCTGTTGCTAACTTCGTTGTCATAGTGGCTAATAATAAGCGGCCGATTAATAGATAACATCGCCTGGGAAGGTGATCTTTCCGCACCCTCGCCTACCCCCACAGGGGTATATGGTGGTGGCTTTATTAGCCCCCCGGCGCTACCAAGCCGCTCTCGTAACCAACAATCACCAACTGTGCCCGATCGTGGGCGCCCAGCTTCGTCATAATATTCCCCACATGGGTTTTCGTCGTATGAATGGAAATAACCAGCTCATCCGCGATCTCCTGATTCGACAACCCCTTGGTGACCAACCGCAACACTTCCCGCTCCCTAATCGTGAGGGCATCAATAAGCTCCGGGTTTGCGTACGGTTCCGGGTCGGACTCGGTGGGTTGCAGCATGCGGGTAATCAAACTCCGGGTCGCCGAGGGGGACAACAACGCATCCCCGTGCGCCACCGCCCGCACTGCCCGGGCAAGCTCTTCCGGCTCCGACCCCTTACCGATAAACCCACTGGCCCCGGCCCGCAGCGCCGCCACAATATTCGTATCATTCTCAAACGTGGTAAGAATCAACACCCGGGTAGCGGCCAAATCCGGGTTACCACAAATTTTTTCCGTGGCCGCAATACCATCAAGCTCGGGCATGCGAATATCCATGAGCACCACATCGGGCTGGAGCTGCTGTGCCATGGCGATGGCATCCAACCCGGTATTGCCCTGGCCCACGATAGTGATATCGTCGGTGGCGTCAAGCATGACGGAAATGGCCTGCCGGATGAGCGCCTGATCGTCGACAAGTAAAACCCTAATCATAGGATGCTTCCTTGAAACGGGAGGGTGGCAGTCACCCGCCAATCATCATCCACCAGCCCGGCGGCGATAGTGCCCCGCACGCTGGCCGCCTGTTCCTGCAGCCCAATCAGGCCGAAACCCTGCCCGGTGGTTTCCGGCTGGGGGCTGGCCGGGTTCGTAACAGTGATGGTGAGGGCGGAATCCGTGAGCCGCAGATCCACCACCGCGTGCGTGTTATCGCCATGCTTATAGGCGTTCGTCAACGCCTCCTGAACAATCCGGTACGCCACCCGCCCCACCGCAGCCGGCACCTGATCCAGGTTGTCGGGTTTCTGCACCACCACCCGCATCCCCACCTGGCTGAACTTTGTCACCAGCCCATCAATGTGGCTTATCGACGGTTGAGGCGTGGTATCCAACTCCCCGCCGCCGGCCTCCGTGCTGCGCAAATGCTCCAGCAGGTTCCCGATCTCCGTCAACACCGACCGGGCGGCATTCCGCACCGTCGCCAACGACTCTCGGGCCTGCTGCGGGTGCTTCTCCATCATCTGGGACGCCACCCCGGCATTAAGGCTAATCACCGAAATTTGGTGCGCAACCGTATCATGCAAATCCCGGGCGATCCGCAGCCGCTCCTCCGTGACCCGCCGGGCCGCCTCAGACTCGCGGGTTTGCTCCGCCCGAATCGCCCGGTCAGTGATGGCCTTAATATAGCGGCGGTGCATGCGCACCGAATCGCCGGCGGCCCCGGCAAACGCCACGCTGAAAATCGGGTGCAACATGTGGTAAGTAAACACCGCACCCACAAAATGCCAGGTTGCTACCTCCATGGCAATGAGGGCGCCGATCGACACGGGAATCCCAACATCCATGCCCCGCCGGTAAAACAACCCAGCTATTGCGACAGCAACCGCCAACAACAACCCAGGGTTATGGTCCCGCGCCCACACCGATCCCACAACAAACAACCCCACCATGGCGATGGCGATAATGATCGGCCGCCGGCGGCGCATCAACAATAATCCCGCCGCCGTCACCGACAATACGATCGAAAAGGCCGAAGGCGGCTGATACGGGTGGGCGGGGTCGGCAGTGAACGTGACGCTAATGACCAGGATCGTAACCAGCACATCCCGTAACCAATCAGGCATGGGTTGGGGTAGGGAATCCGGTCCAGCACGCATGCCGTCATTGTACTACCCGAAACTATTACCGCCCCATCCCGGTGTAACGCCAACCGGCAGCCCGCCAAGCTCTAGGATTGAGCGCATTCCGGCCGTCGATAAGCTGGGGGCGTTCCACCAAATCAATCGTCGCCTGCGGATCCAAGTGGGAAAACTCCTGCCACTCCGTTAGCAACAACACCAGTTCAGCGCCAGTCAAAGCTGTGGTAATATCCGACTCGGTGTGCAAATGCGGGAAACTCCTATGCACCCCAAACAGCGCCTGCGGATCCGTCACCGTCACCTCCGCCCCCTGATCGTGCAACCTATCAGCCACCTCCAGGGCGGGAGAATCCCGAATATCATCACTATTGGGCTTAAACGACGCACCCAACACCGTCACTTTCTTACCCTCCGGCTCATCGCCCAACAGCTGTAACGCCCGATCCACTACCCGGTCCCGACTGTGCTGATTAATGGCATCCACATGATGTAAAAACGACACGGTATCATCGACTCCTAGTTCGGTAGCACGAGCAATAACTGCCCGAATATCTTTCGGTAAACAACCCCCACCAAATCCAATTCCTGCGCGCAGAAACAGCGGCCCGATGCGAGCATCCAACCCCAATGCCTCTGCCAGCAATGTCACGTCCCCACCAGTGCATTCGCATAATTCCGCCATGGTATTCATAAAACTAATCTTTGTGGCTAAAAATGAATTAGCCGCCATTTTGACTAGCTCCGCCGTGGCGTAATTCATCGTTAGTCGCGGCACGTCAGCCGCCAACATAGATTCATACACTTGATCGAGAACATTTTGGCCGCGACACGCCGTAGTCGGATCATCCGGTAGCCCATACACTAACCTATTCGGGTGTAGCATGTCCGCGACCGCGAACCCCTCCCGCAGAAATTCCGGGCTCCACACCAAAGCCCGCCCACCAAGCTTGTCGACGAGTTCCGCTGCCGTCCCCACCGGCACCGTGGATTTCCCCACCACCACCGCATCCAGGGAAGCAACCGGAAGAATGCTATCAATTGCGGCATGCACAAAACTCACATCTGCCGCCAGGCCATCCGCCACCTGTGGGGTGCCAACCGTGAGGAAATACACCTCCGCCGGTGTAGGCTCCGTGGCAAACGACAACCGGCCCGACCCCAGAGCCTGCGCCAACAGCTCCGGCAAACCCGGCTCAAAAAACCCAGCCTCACCACGAGAAAGCCGCTGGACTCGGGCCGCATCCGTGTCGACGCCTACCACCTCGTGCCCGAGCGTCGCCAAGCAAACGGCATGCACCGTGCCTAAATAGCCGCAACCAATAACATTAATCTTCATAGTGTCTTACGAAAACGTCGCAATCCACTTCGTCAACCACGACGACGCCTGCGGCCGGAAACTATACACGCACGCCATCCGGTGCCGCGCCGCCTCGTAATACGCCGACAACCGCGCCGGATTCACATGCAGCGAATCCGCCAACGCATGTACCGAATCCACCATCACATCCCGGGTAGCATCATTAATATTGCCCTGATACCACCGCAGCTCCGCATAGGCCAACACATTGCCCAAATCCGCCGCGGCTTCACCCCGTGCCAATGTTTCCAGGCTCACCAAACCCAACCGGGAACCATCGAAAAACAGGTGCTTATCATGCAAATCACCATGCAGCAACACCTCCGGGTCGGGAGTACCATTGGTCAAACCGGCAATTGCCCGATCCACCGAAATACCTGGTACCTTATCGGCCCACCACCGCAACACCCGTGCCTCATCCGCCGCCGTGTGCTTCTTCACCGGCAGCTGAAATGACGTAAACTGCGGCCACAACTGGGCAAAAATCACCCATGCCGGTGCCGCCTCATCACCAAAGTCATACACTGCAATCCCCGGTAGCCGATTCAAAATCACCATCGAATCCGTGTGCGACAACACCCGGGCCACATTCAAATGCGCCGTCGTGCATTTTTGCGCCAATAATGAATGCGCCCGGATGATCGCCCGAGTCTGTTCCGGCAACATATAGGTATACACCCGATCCGCATCCATAATCACCGCATGCTCATGCCATTTATGACTCACAATCCCATCATGTGGCGTCAAATCCGGCAGCTTCTCATCCACCCCATAGTCGGCCATCTCCCACACCCCATTTGGCTGAATCAGGCCGGCCCGCACCCGGGAATCATCGTCGACAAGCTCCACAGTGATACTGCCATCATCATGCGGCCAACTGCGGCGCACCTTGGGCAACTGGTGTAACGTGTCCAACGCGCTCATAATACAAGCTCCTTTACTGCATCAAGCTCAGCAAAAATTTCGGTTTCCCAATCAGCATGGCCCTGCCGCAATGGATCCGCAATACGCAAAAGCTTTGCCTGGGCCCGAGCATGCCGCAATGCCCGCGCATTCGGGAGCTTGCCACCAGCCCGCGTATAACCAGAAATGAACCGTTCACCAGCTTCTGAGTCACTCGTCTCCACATACGACCCCACATCCACCGCAGCCGGCCCACCACAAGCACGCTCAAAATTGGTCAACCACAATTGCGTACCATCAGTCAGCACCCGTGCAGGAGAAGCATCGCCATGACTAAATACCGGTGTACCACCTAATTCTTCAACATGCCCCGCAATCCAATTCAGCCGCGCCGCCAAAATCGGATTCAAATACCGAAACAGCTGAGCCAACGCCGCCAACCGCCGAAACACATTCGTGCACGGACCCTCCGGCGGCGGCAACCGATGCAGCCGCGCAAACACCATCCCCGCTATCGCATCCAACTCCGGGGCATGCTCCGACGACAAATCCCGATCCGCCACAAACTCATGCACCACCAAATGCGGATCCGCCACCGGCCCTAACTTCCGGGGCGTCGGCACCCCAGTAATCTGATGCTGCGGAAACCGCCGATGCGACACCTCAATCACATGATTACCATGCCGCAACACCACCCGCTTCGACGGCGTATACTGCAACACCCGGGTTGAACCACCCATCCCCACCAAATGCGGCGCCAACTTCTCATCCGCCTTCAACTCCCCCTGCTGCAATAAAATATCCCGCGACAACTGCGTCGTTGACTCCCACAAATGATAATGACGCGCCCAATCCGCCACCCGCTTCGCGCTACTATGCTGTGTTGGCCACAACACCCGAGCCCACCGATTATCCGCCAACCCCAATACAATCGACGTATCCGGCGCAACCTCCACCTGCGTAATTGCGGTATCCCGGCCCAATAATTCGGCACGGTCTTGATCGTTCAACAACGTACGAAGCACAGTCGAGGTATCCATGATGCGGTTATTCCTACTTCTTTATAATTCCTGATGATTGTTCTGGCTGGTTATAGGGCTATGGGTGGCGAAAAAGGGGGGCGGATGAAAAGGTTCGGCTAGTTCATGACGCCGTACCCCGCATATGCCACCTCTTGTACCCTCTTTGCCCTCTATGCCGGCGCTGCCCCGACACACCCAACCCCCACCGGCGCAGCGGACAATACACCAAATTATCAATAGCTTGAGCCAGGGTGCTGGCATGAAAGCCCGGAACCAGCACCCCGGCGTCCCCCACTGCATGCGGAATCTGCCCAATATTTGAAGCCACAATCAGCAGACCCGCGGCCAAATACTCATAAACCTGCAATGGGGAAAAATAATGATGCGCCGAAGAATCCGCATCTACACGCAATTTCTGCGCTAAGTCTATCAACGGCACCCGCTGCGGGCCATCCCCCTCAACCTGCAACTGCCACTGCAGATCGCCGCGCCGGGTGGTAAAAATGGTAACCTCATGCCCCTGAACTGCAAATTCGCGCACAATTTCCTGGATGTGGACGCTGGCACCATGCGGGCCAAAGACCGACACCCCGGGGTCGACACTGACGTAAGCGATACGCATCGGTCATAAACCCCCGCCGTTCATAGGAAAAACCATTTTATTAATGTGGCGTGCCGGCGGAACTAGGCTAGGGCCCGCGAGGGAGTCCGTAAAACCGGTAGCACTCATAATGATCGTTATTCCTCAAAAACTATTGTGTAACAGGTCGGTAAATATTTTTCACCGAGATTAATGCGAAGATTAATCGGTGAGGTTATCCGCTTTCTACGCTAGTAACTAGGGGAAATAAAGTACAGAATCATGAAAGAATTAAAATATACCGAAATGATCGCCATGAATGTTTATTTGTTCGTTATCCTTGGTCACGGCAAATTAGCAAATCTGCAACACGCTTGGAGTATGAGGGTTTATTAATGTAGCAAAAGGGCTTTTCATATGAAAATAGCCACGGAATAGGCCGTGGCAGTGGTGCGGATAGGTCAGACTATTTATCTGTATCGACAATCGCAGCGGCGGTGGGTGGCAGGTGCAGCCCGGCCTCGGTGAGTTCGGCCCCGCCGATACCGGTGACCATGGTGCCATTGGCATCCGGGTAGTCGAGTGGCTGCGCGCTGGGGTTGATGACAATGGTGAGGTGCGAGCGTCGATAAGCAAGTAGGCGGGGGTGTGGCGCGGGCAGGAACTCCAGCGGCGCGCTGGCTTGTAACGCGGGTGTGGCGCGGCGAATCGCAATAAGTTGCCTGGTCAGTGCCAATAACTGCGGCCGCTTATCGACGCTCGGACCGCCGGAAACCGGCAAATACAGGGGCTCCGGCGCGGCGGTGGAAAACCCATAGTTGGGCTGGGCGCTATCCCACTGCATGGGCGTGCGCGACCCCGTGCGAATATACCCACCCTCCTTCGTGGGAATCTTGACGTATTCCATGCCGATTTCATCACCATAATAAATGGTGGGCACGCCGGGCATGGTGAGCAGGAAGAAGAAAAACGCCATCCGCTCAGCCTCGGTGAGACGCGGGGCCAGGCGTGGGATATCATGATTCCCACTGATAATGTTAAACAATCCATGCCGATACGACGGTTCGTATTGCACAATGAAATCAGTGGCCGGGGTGTCAGAATGTTGGGCGAAAAAGCTTCGATCATGCGTGCGATCCAACGGATCCGGCGACTCCCTGGTGAGCAGGTGATACCCGTTGTCACCCCAATCCAAATAAAAATCCATATCGAACCCTGCCTCGTGTGCTAGTTCGGGTTTGCCCCACTCCGAAACCAGGATCACATTCGGAAACATTGCGCGCACCCGGCCGATCATATCCTGCCACACGGCGATGGTTGCCTGCTTGTCCTCCGTGTCGAACTTCACGAGCGAGTCCGCCATATCCACCCGGAACCCATCGCACCCCAGTTCGAGCCAATACTTCATGACCTCCACCATGGCCTGCCTAGTGGCCATAGGCCCTGGTGCGTCCGGCGACTGCTGCCATGGACGATTCCGCTGGTGAAAGCCGTAATTCAGGGCCGGTTGCGACTTGAAGAAGTTCAAAATGTAGGTGCCATTCCGATCATATTCGCCCCCAATAAATGGCAAACCTGCCCCATTGTCGAAGGCGTGTTCGGTCCAAATGTAGCGGTCGGAGAATTCGTTCGGTTCCGGCCGCGCGCTCTGCTGAAACCAGGTGTGCTCCTCACTGGTGTGGCCCGGCACTAGGTCGAGCAGCACTTTTATGCCGCGGCAGTGTGCTTGATCTACGAGGGTCACGAGGTCTTCCGTGGTGCCGTACCGGGGCGCAATCCGGTAGTAATCGCGCACGTCGTAGCCGGCATCCTTGAAGGGGGAATCAAAGATCGGATTGAGCCAGATCATGGTGATTCCCAGGTCGGCGAGGTAATCCAGTTTGCTGGTGATGCCGGCCAGGTCCCCAATGCCGTCCCCATTGGAATCGGCAAAGCTTTGGGGATAAATCTGGTAGAGGACCTCAGACTCCAGGTCCGGCCCGGGGTTTGATGGTGGGGGAGTGTTGCTCATGCTCCCAGGGTAATGCACCCGGTCCCTGCCCAAGGGCTGCCTGGGGCTGCACTTCTTCTAAGCTGGGGACCCTTTGGAATAGCCGTGTGGCTCCAGTGCAAACACGCCGCCCGTAGCCGGGTCCCTAGCTTATCGGTTCTGCTGTTTGTTCCCTGTTTTTCGTGCCCTGGTTAGGCGCGTTCGGAGCCGCATAGTTGCTAAGCTGGGGACCTTCCTGGATGAGCCTGTTTCCCCTGGTGGTTTGCCTGGTGAGGATTGAGGTCCCTAGCTTATCGGATTTGCTGTAGCTAGCTTTACGACGCCTCCAAGGGCGAAAAACCCTGTTTAAGGGCATGTTGCCGGGAATCCCCGGAAATCCCATCAGGCTGCACACTTGCTAAGCTGGGGACCTTGTTGGGGTGTGGGGTTTTCCCTGGTGGAATGCTGCCTCGGTAGAAGAAACTGCTGGGCCCCCAGCTTATTGGATTTGCTACCGGGGGCCTACCAGGGGCCAACCGGGGGCTTACCGGGGATTTGGGTGGAGAGGTCTTGGTGGGGATGGCATAATCATGGAAAATCGCATCTACTACCGGCCAAAAATAGGTGGTAGCAGATGCGATTTGGCTATGTGGGCATGGTGGCCCAAAGGAAGGCTGCCTAATCCT
>CAUVMZ010000052.1:0-15432 GCA_963552855.1 uncultured Corynebacterium sp.
AATCCTGCCCTGCGGGTTGCTGGTGTCATCGCCGGCATCGTCGGTGTGCTAGGGCTCATTGGCGGCGGCATTTTCTGGGCCCTCCAGCAGAACCTCATCAACATTCCGGGCCTGCCCAACCCGTTCGCACCAAAGCCAGCTCCGGCACCTGCACCAGCTCCGGCACCGCAGCCGGCCCCCGCACCTGCACCAGCTCAGCAGCCGGCACCTGCCCAAAACCAGCCAGCCCGCCAGGCCCAGGCGCAGGCTCAGCCGGTTCGCCACCAGGCCCCCGCACCTGCCGCCTCCGGTAAGCGCTACAAGAACTGCCGTGCCGTGTGGAACGAGCTTGGCCGCCCGATCCGCAGCAATGAGCCCGGTTATGGTCGCCACCTCGACCGGGATGGTGACGGCGTGGGTTGCGAACGGAAGCCTCGCTAATATCTAACGCTTATCGACGCCGTGCGGACGTCGATAAGCAAGAAGAGAATAACCAGGCTTTTATCACCCCCAGTCTTAGGTAATTCACACAAAAACCTATCGAAGATCATTGGTTCAGTGCTACTTTTTGACTATGCGTAAAATAGTTGTCACCTTCACCATTGCCCTAAGCCTGGGCGCAGCCTCCACTATTGCTAACGCTCAGCCGGCAGCCCCAGCTTCTGCTACCTCCGCTGCCGCATCCACCACCGCAGCCGCAAACAACAATCAAACAACCGCAGCCAAGACCAGCGCTCCCGCTGCGGCACAAAGCTCAGCTGCGGCATCGTCCTCCGCACCGGCTGTGGTCCCCCCGAAGGGCGACAATAAGTCCGACAAGAACCCATCCGACAAAGACAAGCAGTCCAACAAGGATAAGTCCGGCCAAAACAAAAAGTCGGGCAATAACGGCGCAAACGTCGGCTCGACACTCGGCATTATTGCCGCCATCGCTGCTGTTCTAGGACTTGTTGGCGGCGGGATTTTCTGGGCTATTCAGCAAAACCTGATCCCCAACATTCAGTTGCCGAACATCCCAGGCCTGCCCACCAATATTCCTAACCCGTTCGCACCGCCAGCACCGGCTCCGGCCCCGACTTCGAGCGCAGCACCAGCACCGGCCGAGTAATCAAAAACGGGCCATAAACCTCCACCACAAACCCCAACCACAATACGGATGGTTGGGGTTTCACCGGTTTTTAGATGCTACATTCAGGGCCTTTATTCGGTCGGAAGCAGGTCAGCAAAAAGAGGATGGCCATAAACCCTGTACCCAATACGCCGAACACTTGAGAGCTAATGTTCGCTAGCTTGCTCTCCACACTGCTCTGATGGGATGGTTGCTGCGGCTGAGTGGTTTGAGCAGCAACCGGGGTGACGGTGGTAGCCGCCAACACCGCACACACGGCAACCGCCGTCACTTTCACACGACGCTTCAAAGCATTCATAATATGCTCCTTCGATTGACAAATTCCTTCTCCAACTAAGCATCAGCCTAACGCCGAGATACTGGCCCTGAACATTACATTTATCACTTTTACCTACAGTTATTTCATAAGAAAACCCCAACCCATAATCAGATGGGTTGGGGCGTACAACATGGCGCGCGTCGGTCACGCCGATAACCGCCAGTAAGCGTTATTGCTGCTGACGTGCGAAGCCTACATCACACGGAGACTCGCCCCGTAGGGTACAGCCTAACCGGTCAAACGCACCCAGGATCTTCTGGATGAATGGGACAACTAGCCCGCCCACGGCAGTGGTGCTGAGCTGCAAAACCTTGGTCAGCTGATCCAAGCTCCCGTTTGCCGTATTCTCCGTGGACCGGGTGGTAGTAGTGGTCGAGGTCGTGGCCTCCGTGGTGGATTGGGCGGTGGCCGGGGTGACGGTGGTAGCGGCCAGCACGGTACACACAGCAACCGCTGTGACCTTGGCACGACGCTTCAACATATTCATAATGAACTCCTTAATGGTGATAAGTGAAGGTTCTGGGCGGATCAATTACCAATCAATCACCAAGAGCAGGTCCGGGGATCCTTCAGCGTGCAGGAAATGTACCACACAAGGAAAACCACACCCGTGCTCAACAAACCACCCATTTGCTCACTCATAGCCACGATCCGCTCCATGCTGCTCTGGTTCTGGGGGTCCTTGGGCTGGGCAACAGCCGGGGTGACGGTGGTGGCGGCCAATGCAGTACACACAGCAACCACTGCAACCTTAGTACGACGCTTCAGCGCATTCATAATAGGAACTCCTTACAAAAATCTTCTCTCCAACTGGATTTGATCTTACCATTCAGATTGGAAATCCTCATTATATTTATTAAATTTCCCTAAAAAGCCTGAGTGTGAGAATATTACAAATCATCATTCCATTAGCGGTGAGTAGCAAAAATTCCACCTTAAAAAGCCCAGCACCCCACCACCTCCAACCTGATATTACAGGTTCTCCTCAGGCGGCCCAATCACCCCTAAAATTAGGTAGAACACCACGATTTTACATAAAAAACTATTTTCATGGTAGAAAAATGCTGCTAGTCTCTGGGTGTGCGTAAAACACTTGTCACCTTCACAATTGCTATAAGTTTGGGCCTATCTGGCACTATTGCTAACGCCCAAGAAACCGCCTCCGCTGACCAGGTCGCCCCGGTCGCTGACTCCACGGTTTCCGTCGAAGCCGAGGCAGCCCCCGCCCCCACGGATACCGCAACCACCAACAATACCGAAACCACGGCCGAGGCAACCACGGCCGCCGAGTCCGAAACTGCGGAACCGGCCAATACGGAAGCCGAACAGCCCGATATCACCCAAACCGCCGGCACCACCAATCAAAGCCAAAAGGCCAGCTCCAATCCGACGCTCAAAACCGTTGGCATCATCGCTGGCGTTGTTAGCCTGTTAGGTCTCATTGGTGGCGGCATTTTCTGGGCCATCCAACAAAACCTCATCAATATCCCAGGCCTGCCGGGGTTGCCCAACCCCAACCCGGCACCCGCCCCGGCTCCCCAAGGGAAGCACTACCCCAACTGCAAGGCGGTATGGGATGAACTGGGCCGACCCATCCGCAATGGGGAACCAGGCTACGACCGGAACCTGGACCACGATGGCGACGGCGTGGGCTGCGAACAGCGCCCACGCTAAGGTTTGGTCACTGTAGAGCCACTATAGAACGTCGAAAAGCGGGACCCCGGAATGGAGCCCCGCTTTTTTATTGTACTAACTCTCGTCGGATTCCGACTGAGAGTCAGCAGGTGGGTCAGCAATAATTACCATAGCAGTGCGCAACAACCGGCCATTGAGCTTGTAGCCTTTGCGCAGCACCGTGCCTACGGCCTTGGTGTCACCGGTGGACATGTCCTGGACCGCCTCGTAGGTTTCGGCATCGAACTCATCCCCGGGATCGCCGAAGGCCTGTAATTTCAGACCATCGAGCACATTCATGAACTTGTCGTGGAAGGCCTTCATCGGACCTTCGGCCAGGTCACCGTGCTGTTCCGCGAGACCGAAATCATCCACGATGGGCAGGAATCGCATGACCACCTGCGCCTTGGCGTTTTCGATCACCTGTTCGCGTTCTGCCTGGGTGCGGCGCCGGTAATTGGCGTATTCTGCACCCAATCGTTGCAGGTCATTGGTGCGTTCCGCGAGTTGCTCCTCAAGAGAGGGCTCGGTGGATTCCGCTTCGGCGTCGGCTGCCACCTGATCCAGTGCGGCAGCCACTTCAGCCAGGTCGGCCGCGTCAATGCCTGCGTCTAGGTCGTCGGCGTCGCCATCAGCGGCGCCACCATCGTCGGCAGTATCAGCAGTGGCTTCGGCGTCCTTGGATGCGTCCTGGTCGGCATCCTTGGCGGCTTTCTTGGCGTCGGAGCTGAGATCGATCAGCTTGGGGTTGGCATCAACGTCGGTGTTGTCCTCGTCGCGCTCCACCTCGGGCTTGTCATCGGTCACTTCTTGTCCCCGTCCTCGTCAACAACTTCAGCGTCAACCACGTTATCGTCGCCGGACTTGCGACCAGCGTCGGCGGCGGTGGCGCCACCGGCCTGGGATGCGGCTTCCTGCTCGTAAAGCACCTTACCCATTTCTTGGGATGCCTCATTCAGTTTGTCCAATGCCACCTTGATGGCCTCAATGTCGTCACCCTTGAGGGCTTCGTCGACATCATCGGCGGCCTTGGTGATCTTCTCTTTCAGATCATCGCTGAACTTGTCGCTGTTATCGTCCAAGAACTTGCGGGTCTGGTAGGCCTGGGATTCCGCACCGTTGCGGACTTCCTGCTCCTCGCGGCGCCGCTTGTCTTCCTCGGCGTGAGCCTCGGCGTCCTTAATCATCCGGTCGATTTCTTCCTGGGACAGGCCGGAACCGTCCTGGATCTTGATGGTGTTTTCCTTGCCGGTGCCCTTGTCCTTGGCGGTCACATGCACGATGCCGTTGGCGTCAATATCGAAGGTCACCTCGATCTGCGGCACGCCACGCGGTGCGGGAGCAATGCCACCCAGTTCGAAGGAGCCGAGCAGCTTGTTGTGCTGGGCGATTTCGCGTTCGCCCTGGAAGACCTGGATTTGCACGGAGGGCTGGTTGTCTTCGGCGGTGGTGAAGGTTTCCGAACGCTTGGTCGGAATGGTGGTGTTGCGTTCGATGAGTTTGGTCATCACGCCACCCTTGGTTTCGATACCGAGGGACAGCGGGGTGACGTCGAGCAACAGCACGTCCTTGACCTCGCCGCGCAACACGCCGGCCTGTAGTGCAGCACCCACGGCCACGACCTCGTCGGGGTTCACGCCCTTGTTGGGCTCGCGGCCACCGGTGAGTTCCTTCACCATGTCCGTGACCGCCGGCATACGGGTGGAGCCGCCCACCAGCACCACATGGTCGATGTCGGAGATGGCAATGCCAGCGTCCTTAATCACCTGGTTGAACGGTGCCTTGGTGCGGTCCAGGAGGTCCTGGGTGATGCGCTGGAACTCGGTCCGGGTGAGGTTTTCGTCCAGGAACAGCGGGTTCTTGTCGGCGTCGACGGTGATGTAGGGCAGGTTAATGTTGGCGGTTTGGGAGGAGGACAGTTCGATCTTGGCCTTCTCTGCGGCCTCGCGCAGCCGCTGCATGGCCATCTTGTCCTTGGACAGGTCCACGCCGGAGGATGCCTTGAACTTTTCGACCAACCAGTCAACGATGCGCTGATCCCAGTCGTCACCGCCGAGTTTATTGTCGCCGGCGGTGGCGCGCACTTCCACCACACCGTCGCCGATTTCCAGCAGGGACACGTCGAAGGTGCCGCCGCCGAGGTCGAAGACGAGAATGGTTTGTTCCTTCTCACCCTTTTCTAGGCCGTAGGCGAGGGCTGCCGCGGTGGGCTCGTTGACAATACGCAGCACGTTCAGGCCGGCGATCGTGCCGGCTTCCTTGGTGGCTTGCCGCTGGGAGTCCGAGAAATAGGCGGGAACGGTAATAACGGCGTCGGTAACTTCTTCGCCCAGGTATGCTTCGGCATCGCGCTTGAGCTTCATGAGCGTCCGGGCGGAAATTTCCTGCGGCGTGTACTTCTTGCCGTCAATGTCAACGCTCCAGTCGGTACCGATGTGCCGCTTCACGGAGCGAATGGTGCGGTCGACGTTGGTGACCGCCTGGTTCTTGGCCGACTGGCCGACAATAACTTCACCGTTCTTGGTGAAGGCCACGACGGACGGGGTGGTCCGGGACCCTTCCGAGTTAGCGATAACGGTAGCGTCGCCGCCTTCCAAAGCGGAAACGACCGAGTTTGTGGTGCCGAGGTCAATGCCTACTGCGCGTCCCATATGAAAAATTCCTCCTGATAAGATGGTAATTCTAGTTTTAATCTTTAAGTTGATTCTGTCACGCTCAACTTGCTGACGTCAGCCTACCAGAGCATACCTACACTGTCAATAAAATTGAGTAACATTCACTCAACTTTACCGTTTTTGCTGCTAGGCTTGTCGACGCCCATGGCTGACAAAACAGTCACACGGGAAAATTTCTTCTTCCCGTAGCCGATTTTTTGTGGCAGAGTTAAAACCACAATGAGCACTAAGAAACGCCGCGCTAAAAATGCGCCCCATAAACCAACAAATTCGCCGAATTCCCCGAATAAGGCGAATTCGGCGCGTCGACAAGCTACAACGGCTTCGCCGACGGACGATCCTGCGGAATTTCTCACTAATGTGGTGGAGGACGACGCCACCATCGAGGACAAGCCCAAGGTCACCACGGAACTTGCCGAGACCGACCGAGCCGCCATTTTGGGCCAGGATGGCCGCTGGGCCGCCGGCTGGGCCCTCAGGTTCATCATCATGGTTGCCGCCGGCTACCTATTGTGGCGGGGCCTCGCACTCGTGTGGGAAGGCCTGCTACCAGTACTGTTAGCGATTATCGTGTCCACCGTGCTGTGGCCGCCGGTGCGCTGGCTGCGAAAGCACAAGGTTCCCTCCGCCCTGTCGGTCGTGATTGTTCTCATCACCTTCTTCGCTATTTTGGGCGGCATTTTCACCGCCATGGCCCCCAGCATCACCACCCAGTCCAAGGATTTGGCCGAGCGGGCAACCAAGGGCATCGAGCAGCTGCAACAGTGGATACAGGGGCCGCCACTCCATATTGATCTCGGCCACTACAACGACATCATTAACCAGGTCTCCACATTCCTGCAAGACCGGGTCACCGACATTGCATCCCGGGTGGTCAGCGGCATTTCTACGGCTGGCTCCATCGTGGTCACATTCGTGCTCATGCTGGTGCTCACCTTCTTCTTCCTGAAAGACGGCGAGGGTTTCCTGCCCATGATTCGCCGGACCACCGGCTATAATGTCGGCTGGCACCTGACCGAGGTACTAACCCGGATCTGGAATACGCTCTCCGGGTTCATCCGGGTGCAGGCTATTATTTCCTTTGTTGACGCCAGCTGCATCGGCATTGGCCTGCTCATATTGCATGTGCCGCTGGCACCAGCGTTGGCCGTGATTACGTTCTTCGCCAGCTTCATTCCCATCGTTGGTGCCCTGGTTGCCGGCGCATTGGCGGTCATTATCGCCTTGGTTTCCAATGGGGTGACCAATGCGCTCCTAGTGTTGGCGATCATCATTGCGGTGCAACAGTTGGAGGGACATATTCTACAACCGGTGTTGCAATCCAAGGCCATGAACCTTCATGCCGCAATTGTGCTGCTGTCCGTGACCATTGGTTCCACCATGTTCGGTGTGGTCGGCGCATTCTTGGCTGTTCCGGTGGCCGCTACCTTATCCGTGCTGGTCCGGTACCATTTTGAGCTGGTGGCGCTGCGCGCCGGCGAGATCACCATTGACGACATTGAAATGGCTACGAAGGAAGGCCAGACCACACCGGGTAAAAGTGATGACGCGGATCAGCAATCCGACGACACCAACCTGACGAGCACCCAACGCGCATTCCAGGCATTCCAACAGCGGCTGGCCCGGTGGGGGAAAACTAGCCCGGAGAAGAGCTAAGGACAGTCCTTCAACCACAAATGCCCCTACAGTGCCCCGGACCTGGATACGGTTCGGGGCACTGCCATAAAACGGGGCAGGAATAAATTCGTGGATGCGGTAGTTACACTAGGTGTCCAGAGATAAAAACATGGGGATTTCTACCCCAGATTGTTGATACATCAACAAAATGATTGGAGGATGACATCGTGAAACGGTTTGGATTCTTGAGTTTCGGGCACTATAGCCTGAAACCCGACAAGACCGGCAAATATGGCGCCCAGGAAGCCCTCAAACAGGCGGTGGAACTAGGGCAGATTGCTGACGAGCTTGGTGTGAACGGGGCGTATTTTAGGGTGCATCACTTTGCCCCGCAGTATTCCTCCCCCATCCCGCTGCTCAGCGCCATCGCCGCCACCACCAACACCATCGAGGTCGGCACCGGGGTGATCGACATGCGGTACGAAAACCCCCTGGGCCTGGCCGAAGAGGTGGCCGCCCTCGATCTGCTGTCCGACCAACGCATCGCCATCGGCGTGTCCCGCGGGTCACCGGAAACCGCGCTGCGTGGCTGGGAGGCCTTCGGCTATGGTGGCCCGGAGCTGGCCCAGGAGGATCCCAAGGGTGCCGCGTTGGCGGCGGAAAAATTCGACACGTTCCTGGCCGCGCTGCGTGGTGACGGCATGGCCACCGCCGCCCCGTTTGAGCAGCAGTATCCCCAAATGTTCCACTCAGGCGCCCAACTGCCGGTGCTGCCGCATTCCCCCGGCGCCGACCGGCGCATCTGGTGGGGCGCCGCCACCCATGCGTCCGCGGAGTTGGCCGCCCGCAAGGGCGTCAACCTCATGAGTTCCACACTGGTGTTCGAAACCGATGGGGCTTCGTTGGGTGATGTCCAGGCGGAACAAATCGCCCGCTACCGGCGGGAATGGGAAAAAGCCGGGCACGATTGGGAGCCGCGCGTGTCGGTGTCGCGTCCGATCTTCCCCATCGTCGACGGCAGCGACGCCCAGATTTTTGGGCCGGCCGGCAGTGGCGAATCCCACGACTCCATCGGGGTGCTTGACGACCAGCGGGGAATCTTCGGCCGCACCCTGGTGGACACACCGGATAAGATTGTCGAAGCGCTCAAGAATGATAAGGCGGTCATGGCGGCCGACACCCTCATGCTCACCATTCCTAACCAGGCTGGGGTTGCCGTCAACGCCCGGATTTTGGAGAATTTTGCTCGGTATGTGGCGCCGGAGCTGGGTTGGGAGCCGGCAACGAGGGGCTAATCCCACGCCCACGGGCGGGCGTCGACAAGCGAGAAGGGCTAGCCCCAAATAAAGTTCAGGGTTAGGGCCGCGCAGGAGGCGATGAGCGCGGCGGCGGGCAGGGTAATCACCCACGCGAGGGCGATCGGCTTCATGAGCCGCCAGTTTGCGGAACGATTCACAATGCCGATGCCCAGGATCGCGCCGATCAGGATGTGGGTCGAGCTCACCGGCAGGCCCAGCATCGACGCGGCCATGACCACCAGCGCGGCCGCTAACTCGGCGGCAAACCCCGAGGCCGGGTGCATTTTTGTCAGCCCGGAGCCGACGGTGTGGATCACGTAGCGGCCGATGAACCACAGTCCGGCGATCAGTGCCACGCCGCACATAATCATGGCCGCCGACGGCACCGTGCCGCCGCCCTCAATACTATTGGTTCGCAACACATCCAACACCGCGGTAAACGGGCCGATGGCGTTCGCAATATCGTTCGAACCGTGGGAAAAAGCGAACGCCGATGCGGTAAACACCTGCATCCAGGAAAACACGGTAAATGTTGCCCGGGACAGCTCCTGCCGGCGCAGCGTGCGGGCGAATACGAACACCGCCATCCACACCATGACCGCGATCATGCCCAGCATCAAACCATTGCCCAGGCCGGACATTTCGAAGTGAAGGTTTTTCAGGCCTTTGAAGATCATCATCGCCCCAATGATGACCGCGCCACCAGCTGCCAAGAGGGGCACACCGGTTTCTAACGCCCGGTGCGTATTGAGCGAATCTCGCCGCTGGTTGAGCCGGTGCAGGTCCCGATAGTAGTCGGATTCCAGCTCTTCCGGGTCGAAATCACGTTCGGCAATCAGTGCGGCATCCCGCGTCATAGCATTGGTGTAGGAAAGCTGCTGAACCTCGGAGAGGCGTTCGAATGAAGATTTGAAATCCTTGTGGAGTTTAATGCGTTCCTCTTTGATCTGGCGCAACTCCGCGTCTGCTTTGTCGTTAAACACTAAAATGCGGCGCTTAATCGCGCCGAAAAGCACAAACGCCGTAATCCCCCCCAATACGGGGGAGAGCACCCAGGACACCGCAATGCGACCAATCTCACCCCACTGCACCATTTCCAGGCCGCCAATGTGCAAAAAGAACCCCAGGGTGAGTGAAGCGCCCACAATGCCGCCAATGATGGAGTGCGTCGTGGACACCGGCAGCCCTAGTTTGGTCGCAATGAGCAGCCACACGGCCGCCCCCAATAATGCCGCCATCATGATAAACGCAAAATGCATGGCGTCAAGGTGGATGGATTCCAAATCCACAATGCCACTCTTGACGGTTTCGGTCACTTCACCACCGGCCAACACCGCACCCGACACCTCAAAAATAGCGGCGACGACGAGCGCCTGCCGCATAGTCAGCGTGCCCGCACCAACCGAGGTGCCAAAGGAGTTAGCAACGTCATTACCACCAATATTGAACGCCATAAAAACGCCAAACGCAATGGTAGTAATGAGAATAACCTTATTCGCCTCCGGGCCCACATAGTCGAAAGACCAAAAGAGGAAGGTGATGAGGGTGATAACCAGGAGGCCACCAAAGCTTAAGTGCCACCACTTATCCGACGGTACCTTGAGCGGCGGCGAATCTGCCTTCGTGCTGCTAGACATCCAATGAACTTTCTGTATACAACATTGCGAAAATAGCATGCCCCGATAACGTAACCGAATAATAAACCCCTACCCCGGATAGGGGATAAGTACGTATCGTTTGTGCAGCTTATAATACTACTTCACGTCGGAGCTTACGCCATTCACTGCACCTAGCATCGCACGTGTTTGTGTGCTTGTCGACGCTCCCGCCGCGGGAAAATCGTCAGATTCATCACATGGCACCTCGGTGCTCATCACCACATGTGCCTTCCGGGATCGGCGCACCCCACGCCACGTCAAAATCACACCAGCTACCACCGCGTAGGGCCAGCTATGTGGGATATTCAGGCTGATGAGCGCCGTCCCCACAAACCCGCCCAAGATGATGGGATTCATGTGGTGAATCAACCATGCTGACAGCGGTGCCGTGAGCACCCCACCCAACAGTAGGCATAACACCGCCACCGCATTGGTCTGTAATTCCTGCCACAATCCCAGGGTGAACCCCATTGTTGCGGCCAACGCCACCAAAAATTCCGCCGTATTCACGGTACCCACCACCCGGCGCGGTTCCTCCTTCCCCAACGACATGAGGGTGGAGGTGGTGATGGGCCCCCAGCCGCCACCACCGGTGGCGTCGATCAGGCCGCCGAAAACGCCGAGGAATATGAGGAACGGGGTTCGGTAGGGTTTGGGGGTGTTGTGTCGGGCGATAACGCCGCGGGAGAACCGCCACAGGAGGTTCACGCCGACGAGGGCGAGGATGATGGCGGTGAGGGGTTTCGCGGAATCGGTGGCGATGTGGGAGAGGAGGGTGGCGCCGGTGGCGGCGCCGATAGCCCCGGGTACCCCGAGGGTGAGGACGACCCGCCAGTTGACGTTGCCGAACCGCCAGTGGCTCAGCCCGGAGGCGAGGGTGGTGCCGACCTCGGCGGCGTGAACGATCGCGGATGCTTGGGCTGGCCCCATGGAGAGCAGCAGGATGGTGGTGGATGTGACGCCAAAGCCCATGCCGATGCCACCATCGACTAGTTGTGCGAATGCGCCTGCGAAGATGATGAGCATTGTAACCGCCGTTTCACGATGGTTGCGAGCTTCCCCATGAGCGGCGGGGAATAGCTCAGGTGTTCGGTTGGTGGGTGGTGGGTTTGTAGTTGATCGAGGAGGAGCCCATGGGAAACAAAGAGGGGAAGTATGTGGACTCGGTGGTGGGTGGTAAGGATGTCGTCGAGGGTGCGGCCGGTGGAGGTGCCTCGGGTAGCGAAGAGGGGTTCGCCGCCGATGGTGTGGGCGAGCTTTTCGACGCTCCGGTTGGCTTCGGGCCGTGAGGATCCGACCGCGTAGAGGACGGGATGGGCGCCGGCAGGGATTTGGCTTCGGAGCAGTTCGGCGACGGCAGGCCCGGTACCAAGCCCCGGGGTAATGGTGATATCGAGTTGCTCCTCTTTCGCCACTGTGTTCGGAACATCTACGGCGTGGTGGTAGGCGTTGGTGAACAGGAGAGGAACCACGGTGGCCCGGGTGTGGCCGCGGCTGCGCAGCTGGTGGCAGGCATGGTCGAAGGTGTGGTCGTGGAAACTCAAGTGGGCGGCCACGGTGTGCCGGCCAGTGTGGCGGTGGACGGCCGCGGCAAGCTGATCGATGCCGGCCGCGGCGCGGCGATGCCGGGAGCCGTGGGCCAGGAGGATCACACCGGGGGCATCGGCGCCGGCGCGCGCGGGGATCATGCGACCAGGCCGGCGGCAAGCGTGCTGCCGGTGTGGTTGTCAACAAGCAGGAACGATCCAACCGCCCCACGGGCCGCGTAGGAATCGATAGGAAGATCGTGCTGCAACTCCACGGTGGTGTGCACAATATCATTGACCGCAACCGAGTCGGCGACCCTGGCCTTGACCAGGCTGGTCCCATAGCGGAGGTGCACCACAGTATTGGTGGTGACGGGGGTGTCATCCAGGCCAATGATGGTGGCGGTAAAGCTGCGAATATTGGGGGGCCGGTTGGTGGCCAACAGGTCGCCCCGGCTGAGATCAATATCATCAGCCAAACGGAGCGTCACACTGTCGCCGGCGTGCGCGCTGGTGGCGGGCCCATCCGTGGTGTCGATGGCGGTCACGGTCGTGGAACCATGGGGAGTGATGACGGTATCCCCCACCGCAATGGTGCCGGTGGCGACCTGCCCAGCATAGCCACGGTAGTCGGTGGCCCGGATCACGTATTGGATGGGGAACCGGAAATCGAGGCTACTATCGCCAGGGTCGACGGGGATGGTCTCCAACAACTCCAAAATAGTGGGCCCAAAATACCAGGGCAGACGAGGCGACGCATCCACCACATTATCCCCATGCAACGCGGAAATCGGGATGGCGTGGGGGTCGGCGATCCCCAGGTCGGCAGCAACAGCCCGGAACTCCCCCTCGATCGCGCGAAACACATCCTCGGAATAGTCGACCAGGTCGATCTTATTCACACCAAGAATGACGGTGCGGATACCAAGGAGAGCGGCGACGGTGAGATGCTTCCGGGTTTGGTCAACCACGCCGTGGCGGGCGTCGACAAGCAACACCACAACCTGGGAGGTAGAAATACCAGTAACCGTATTGCGGGTGTATTGGACGTGGCCAGGCGTGTCCGCCAGAATAAACGTGCGGTTGGGGGTGGAAAAATACCGGTAGGCAACATCAATGGTGATGCCCTGCTCCCGCTCGGCGCGCAAACCGTCGACAAGCAAGGAAAGATCCAGGCCGGCGAAACCGCGGCGGGCGGAAGTCTGCTCCACCTGGGCGAGTTGGTCGGCGAGAACAGACTTCGTGTCGTGCAAGAGCCGACCCACAAAGGTGGATTTCCCATCATCGACGGAGCCGGCGGTGCAGAAGCGGAGAGTATCCATGTGTCAGAAATATCCTTCCTTTTTGCGGTCTTCCATGGCGGATTCACTCAACCGATCATCGGCACGAGTAGCGCCACGCTCGGTGAGAGTAGTGGTGGTTATTTCCGCAATCACCTGGTCAATGGTGGTGGCGGTGGATTCAATCGCGCCGGTGCAACTCATGTCGCCGACGGTACGGTAACGAACCCACCTGGTTTCCACCGGCCCACTCCCCCACGGGCCGGGAGTAAGCCACATGCCGTCGCGGTAAAACACCTCCCGCTGGTGGGCATAATAAATAGGGGGAAGCTCGATACGCCGGGCCTTGATGTATTGCCAAATATTGGCCTCGGTCCAATTCGAAATGGGGAACACCCGAATGTTTTCACCGGGAAGGTGGGCGGCGTTATACAGCCGCCATAGCTCGGGGCGCTGCCGACGCGGGTCCCAACCACCAAAACTGTCGCGTACGGAGAAAATCCGTTCCTTGGCGCGGGCCCGCTCCTCATCGCGGCGGGCACCACCCAAAACCGCGTCATATTTTTGCTCCGCAATGGTCTCCACCAAGGGCACGGTTTGCAGCGGATTACGGGTATGGTCGGGGCGTTCCCGCAAGTCACCCCGGTCAATCCAATCCTGGACGTGGGCGACCCGGAGGCGGGCACCGGTGCGGGCCACTAGCTGGTCACGAAACTCAATGACCTCGGGAAAATTATGGCCAGTATCAATGTGAAGCAGTTCGAAAGGGACGGCGGCGGGAGCAAACGCGCGGCGGGCCAGCTCATACACCACCACGGAATCCTTACCCCCAGAGAACAGGAGGGCCACATTATCGCATTGGCCGGCAACCTCCCGGAGAATATGGATAGACTCATCCTCCAAGGCTTTCAAATGGGGTGATAGGTGTGTCTGGGTTTTCACAGAGGCACTCATTGAGGGTTCCTTCTCTAGTTTTTAGGTGTGGAGGCCACATTCGGTCTTAGCGTTCCCCGCCCACCTGCCGGCCCGGGGATCCTCCCCCGGCGCAACAGGAAGCGTGCAGGTCGCGCACCCAATCGACGGGTAGCCCTGGGACGTAAGCGGATGCCGAATCAGGTCATGCGCCTCGATATACTGTTCGGTTTCTTCCAAGGTCCAGGTGATGATCGGGGAAATCTTCAGCCGGCCAGTCCGATCCAGGCTGAGCGCCGGGGCGGTGGCGCGGGTAGGGCCGTCAGCGCGCCGCAACCCGGTCACCCAACCCGCATAGGGGCTGAGCGCCACAGCGAGCGGCTCCACCTTCCGCATGCGGCAACAGGCGGTTGGGTTAGTCAGATACAGGCTGGGGCCGTACACCTTATCCTGCTGAGCGCGGCTGAACTGGGCTTTCGCCGTAATCAGCCGCTGGTTGGGGTAGCGGCCTGCAACCTGGCGGGCAACATCGAGGGTTTCGGCGAAATGATATTCGGTGTCGAGGAACAGGAAATCCGCCTCGGGCAGATGGTGGGCGGCAAGCTCAGCAAGAACTGTGTTTTCCATGCTGAGGGTGACGATGAGCGCGCCGGGGGCGTGGGTGCGGGCCCAGTCGAGAATAGCGTCGGCGGGGGCATCGTACAGGTGTTCGGCGTATTGGTCGACGAGTTGCTGGTTGCGGCGGGCCGTGTCGGGGTCAAGCGGTGTGGTGGTGCGGGGACCCGCGGGGCTGATGGTCGGGTCTTGATAGGTAGTGGCACCCGTGGCTGGTTTAGTGAGGTTGATAAAGGTCATGGTTGAGTGAGGCTTTCAGTGCGTCGGCGGTGGAGAGGCTGGCTTTGGGCCGCCGCCCCGGATCGTTTTGGCCGTAGAACATGACGGCGAAAACGCGGAGGCATTCGCGGCAGTTCCAGGCGAATTCGGTTTCAACATCGGGGAATAGGTTTTCGCTGGCACAGTAAGGGCAGTACAGGGGGTGATTACGGTTGGGGTTGGGGGCGCGGCGGAGGCTCATGACAGGTCCTCGTCGGTGGCGCGCAGCACCCATTCGCGGAATTGTTCCCCGTCGTGGCGTTGCTGTTTGTAATTTTCGACGACCCGCACAATGTAGTCGCCGAGTTCCGCGGAGGTGACCTTGTGGCCCCGAAGTTTCCGACCCCAGTTCAGCCCGAGAGCACCGCCGAGATGCACCTGGAAGCCTTCCTCACCCCGGACGATTTGGCCCTTGAGCCCAATGTCGGAGTCTTGGGTGCGGGCGCAGGCGTTGGGGCAACCATTGAGGGAGATTTTCAGGGGAACATCCAG
>CAUVMZ010000053.1:0-15333 GCA_963552855.1 uncultured Corynebacterium sp.
TGGCTTGCTCCGGTCCTTCGCGTGCTGCACCTGCACCTGTACCACCCGCCGCATCGCCGGCGACTCTACGAACAACCGTTCGACGTTAGGTTCGTAGCCATCGGGCTCCCGCTTCGCCAACCGGGGCGTCGCATAGTCTCGCAGCGAAGCAGCGGGGTACGGGTTCGGCCGAAAATATACCGGCGGCACCTGCACATACCCCGGCTGCCCCCGATGCGCAGCCTCGTACGCATCCTGCAATGCCTGCGCCAACTGCGGATTCCGGGACGCCTCAACCAACGGATCCTGCATTGGTGACAGCGATAACAGTGCCGGCTGCGCCCCTGTCATCACCGGCCCGAATACCCCAAAACCCGTGGTCAATACTGTTACCGTGGCCACAATGGTCATCATGATCGCCTGTGTCTTATTACCCATAAACGGGTGAACCTTTTTATACGCCATAGCGGCCCTATCAACTTTCTACAACGAAACAGTGGTGACGAGAATCTGATCTATCCGATCTATCGACTACCCACCAACCCGCCATTACATTGCGCGCTAAGCTTAACCCCATGAGTATCGTCAAAATCAACGCCATCACCGCCGGCCCCGGCCAAGAAGCAGAGTTAGAACGCCGATTCGAAGCCCGCAAACACGCAATTGATGGTCACCCCGGATTTGAGGGATTCACCTTCCTGCGCCCCACCAAGGGTGAAACCCGTTATTTTGTGTTCACCCAATGGGCCGACGAAGAATCCTACCAAGCCTGGCGTGCCGCCGACACCGGGCACAGCGGGGACCTTACCGAGCGCAAAAAAGTAGCCCCGCACGCAGACCTCATGGAATTCGATGTAGTGTTCGAAGTGAAGGGAGAATAACCAATGGAAGCCGCTGAAGTAGCATCATGGATGTTTGCCGCCGAGGTGCCCATTCCCGGTGACGTAAACAACATACTCATCCCTGGGGAACAGGCCGTCGCCGCCTACAAAACCTTCCGCGACAGCGCTATTTTTACCACCCACCGCCTCATCGTCCGCGACTCCCAGGGCATCCGGGGCAAAAAGGTGGAGGCCTATTCCCTCCCATATTCCGCAATCAACATGTGGTCCAGCGAAAACGCCGGCACCCTCGACTTCACCGCCGAAATTGCCCTATGGACCCGCGCCGGATACATCAAAATCAAGCTGGGAAGAGGCGTAGATGTTCGCCGCCTCGACCAGCTCATCGCCCACGTTGTGCTCAACAAATAACGGTCCGGGGTGGGGTAGCGGCTGCCGCTGGAGATGGGCTTATCGGGCCCGTCGTGGTCACCAATCAAAGTCAATTGGCCAGCTAGCCGGTCGCCGCAGCTGCGGTTGCCGCGATCGCATCCGCCAGGGGAGTCGGGACAAAACCGAATGCCTGTTCTAGCTCGGTGGCGTCGATAACACAAGGTTGGGTGTATTGGTAGAGCACAGATTTCATCTCCCGCAGCATAGGATTGGTGAGCCCCGCGAGCGTGAGCCCCATTCCCGAAATCTGTTTCACCTTCCCCTTGGGGTTAAGCTGATGGGCGAAGTCGGTGAGGCTGACATTCCCGGATACCGGCCCCACCCAATACCTATCGCTCAACTGGGGGTTGGTGGCCAAAATGGCGAGGCATTCGCCAATGTCAGGAAGATACGACCAGGCGTGGGGGACGGCGGGGTTACCGATCACCTTGGCCACCCCGCCGGCAAGAATGGGGTCGATGAATTCGTCACCGACAATGCTGCCAATACCTGCGCCTGGGCCAAAATAATCACTGGCCCGCAGCTCGGTAACATAGAGGTCGTCGGCCTGCTTGAGCATGCGCCATAATTGGGCGCGGGTGGCACCCTTGGGTTCGGTGGGGGATTCCAGGGATGCACCGGTGAACGGCCTGGTTTGTCGCCCAAACGGGTAGAGGTTTCCCATGAGCACAATGCGGGAGCCGGTGGCTCGGGCGGCAGCGATCACTGATTCGATAATGGGCGGCCATTCCTCGGGCCACTCCGGATAAGGTGGGTTGACGCACACAATAATGGATTCGCAGTTGGTGGCGGCGGTGGCGAGGGCCGCGGCATCCGTGGCATCCAACCGTAGTGACAGGCATTGGGGAACGGGGGTACGCGACCGGGTTCCGACCTTCACCTGCTGATTTCGGCGAATGAGACTGTGGGCAGCAGCCCGGCCGGTGGGGCCGGCGCCCAGGATAAGGTGGGTGGACATGACGAACTCCAAAAACGAATGGTGCGCGCCGCGTCGCGCGTCGAAAGGCTCAAGGCTGACGCCCAAAAGCTAATAAAGTATCATAACAACAGTCGAACGTTAGCTCGATTAATCGAGATATCAGTACACCCGTCCTTATCTAGCCCATCTGACTTTTATACACTGCATTCCATCCGGCTTTGAGCTGGTCACCATAGTATTCCCACGCATGAACCCCACCATACTGGTAGTGGACAACCTGGTGGGTCATGCCCGCGTTAATCATGGCACGTTCCAAATCCCGCGTGGAGGTGTACGAGGCGTATTCCAAAATGGTGGCGCCGGGTAAATCGAGGCGGGTGCGGCCGGTGTGCAGCTCAATGTCGTATTTGGTGATGTGGGCGTCGGCGGCAAACAGGTAGACCGGAATATTCCGCAACCCTTCCGGGTGGGCGGACACGTCGTCGCGTGCCCAGGTGGGGGTTGGTCCGGTGCCCCATGCATTATCGGGGTCGCTGCCGACGCACCGTAGAATGGCCAGGGTCATACCGCGGCCCATGGTGGATGTGGTGGAGTAGCAGCCGGAGAGCCCAATGGCGCCGTGATAGAACTCGGGGTGTTTTGCCGCTAACCGGATTGCCCCACTAGCCCCCATGGAGAGCCCCCCGATGATGCGGCGCCCATTAAATTTCAGACCGGTGGTGGGGTCTTCCATGATGCTGGGAAGTTCTTGGGTGAGAAACGTGTCCCATTGGTGGCGGCCTACCTCGGGGTCGTCGGCCACCCAGTTTTCATAGAGTGAGCCCGATGCTTCGGTGGGCATGACCACTATGACCTGTTCGTTGTTGAAGCCTTTCTCTAATTGGCCTTCCCGCAGCCACCCAGAGCGGCGGGGCGCGGTAACCCCGTCAAGGAGGTAGAGCATGGGTGCGGGCTCCTCCGGCCTCGGGGGGAGCATGACTTGCACTTCAACGATGCGGCGCATGCAGGGGGATTCAATAAACCAGCGTTCCACCCGGGGTGCCTCATCGAATACCCGTTTGGCTAATCTAGGAACGTCATAGTCCTGATTACTGGTGGCTGGGTGTGCGGTTTCATCAATGTAGATAGGGGGAATTCGCCGCCATATGGCTGGGGATTTTTGCACCATTTTCACCCCAAAGGAGATGAGCTTTCGTGCCGTTTTAGTGTTCAGCACTGCGGCAACGAGGGTGCAATATCGCCGGGTGGCCATCCCCGGTGTGGGCGGGCTGACCGGGGTGTCCACGGTGGAGGTAGCAGTAGAGCGCATAGAAGTTGTATCAGTCATCGACTGTAAAGTTTAAGAGATTCATGAAAGGAAAACACTTTATAGGGGTATGGGGCAGAAAACCGGGAGTATTTCTGCGCGTCAATGTGCCCAACAGACCAATTTCGCCTAGAATCTAATGGCGGATTGCGGTCCCGGCGGTGTTACGGCATCGCCGGGTTTCTTTCTGTCTTGTCAGGTAGTGATTGCTTGTCGACGCCCCCACGTGTCGCAGCTGGTTATCGGCCGAAAAGAGCTGCCACCGTGAGCATCAATGGTAACGCTAGAAACGTCGACAGCAGCACCGTGTCCCGGGTGACTACCATGCCCCGTTGGTAGGTGGCCGCATAGTTGTACACGTTTTGGGCGGTGGGGAGCGACGACAAAATCACCACCGCATAGAGCTCGTCCCCACGCAACCCGCACACCAACCCCAACCCGACCGCGATAATGGGCATGCCCACCACCTTGAGCGCCGTGGCGGTGATTGCTGCCGGCCGCTGGGTGGGGTCCCCCAACGGCCGGGCGTTGGTTAACGACGCCCCGAAACTCATAAGGATCATGGGGATGCTGGCCCCACCTAGGATGCGGATCGGCTCCACAATGCCCTTTGGGATGGTGATACCGGTGACGCCTATGATGAGCCCCAAAAACGCGGCAACCACAATGGGGCTGAGCAGGCTCGACACGATTGCCCCGCCCACCTTTCGGGCCCGGGACCCGGTGGTGTTATTGTCACTAATGAGCGCCAACACGAGGGGGGTGAAGATTGTCATTTGCACCACCAGTAGCGGGGCCACATAGCCGGCGTTTCCTAACACATACATGCCCACCGGTAGCCCGATGTTATTCGAATTAACGTAAGCTGTGGCGGCGGCACCCATCACCATGCTGGCCCGATCTGTGGGAAAAAACTTCTGGGACACCGCCACAAAGATCCCGCCCGTGACCAGGGCGGTCAGGGCCTCCACCAGGATAACCGGGCTGAAGAGTGCGTCCCGGCTGGATTGCGACACCACCATAAAAATCAGTGCCGGTGTGGCCGCGTAAAACGCCACCCGGTTAAGCACTAACCGCTGGTCATCGGAGGTAATCACCCGGAATCTCGCCAGGAGATAGCCAATGAAGATCACCGTCAGAATAATTGTGAATCCCTCTAACACGCCTAACATGAGGTCCTCCTTACCGTAGGCTTATTACACTGGAATTCTATGAGCATGACCGATCGCGCCCAAGGCGTGCTATATGGCCAAGTCATTGGCGACAGTCTTGGTTCTCTGGTGGAATTCGCCTCGCCCGACACCATTGCCGCCGACTATCCCGGCGGGGTGCGGGAGCTTGTCGACGGCGGGCCGTTTCGGCTCAGCGCCGGCCAGCCCACGGACGATTCCGAAATGGCCCTCGCCCTGGCCCGCACCCTCGTGACCCATGGCTTCGACATTGACGCCATCGCCGCAGCCTATCGACGGTGGGCCGAAAGCCACCCCTTCGATATTGGAAACACCTGCGCCGACGCGCTGCTGCGCGGGGTGATGAACCCGCAGTCGCAGGCCAATGGTGCGCTCATGCGGATCAGCCCGGTGGGGGTGTTTTGCGCCTACGACCCGGATGCCGCCCGGGACTATGCCCGGCAGGACGCCCGGCTCACCCACATCAATGAGGTCTGCCAGGACCTGAACGCGGCCTACGCCTACGCTATTGCCCGGGCGGTGGGGGAGGGGCTGGGCCGGGAGGCGGTCCTGGGCCTCTTTGATTCCGACGATGTGGTCGAACCTGACGATTATCTCACCCACATGGGTTGGGTGCGGGTCGCCTTCCCTAATGCTCTTTACCAGCTCGCCACCGCCCCCAATTTTGCGGAGGCACTGGTGGCGACCATCGCCCGCGGGGGCGACACCGACACCAACGCCGCCATTTGCGGCGCCCTGTTTGGTGCGGTGGTGGGGGCCAGCGGCATCCCGAAGCGGTGGCGGGATGTGGTGGATCGGTGCCGGCCCGGCCCCGGCACGCTGCGGCCCCGGCCGGCGGAATATTGGCCCACCGACCTGCCGGGTCTTGCCGCTCGCCTCTTGGCGCGGCGGTGAGTGCTACGGGCGCTACAGGTATGCCGAATCGGGTCGGTGCCCGAAAATGGCGGTACCAATCCGAACGCTTGTCGCCCCCTCGGCGATCGCCCATTCGAAATCCCCCGTCATACCCATGGATAGCTCCGTCAGGCTCATGCCGTCCGGCGCGTCCGGTTGCAACTGGTCCCGCAGGGTGCGTAACTGTTCGAAACTGGGGCGCACCACCGACTCCTCCGGGGAAAACGCCGCCATGGTCATGAGGCCTCGAACATGCAGGCGATCAAGCGTCGCCAGGCTTGGGAGTATTGCTGCAACTTCGTCGGGGGCGAACCCGCTTTTTTGCGACTCGTGCGACGTGTTCACCTGAATGAACACATCCAGGGTGCGGTTCGCCAACTCCAGGCGGTGCTGCAACGCCTCGGCAAGCCGGAGGGAATCCAATGCGTGAAACTCGGCCGCGAACTGGGCGATCTCCTTCGCCTTATTCCGCTGGAGATGCCCGATCGCGCACCACGTCACGTCGACGCCGCGGATGCGAAACGCCTGTGCCTTCTCCGCCAACTCTTGGGGGCGATTCTCCCCAAGCACGGTCATGCCGGCCTCCGCGGCCAATAATGCGTGGGATATCGGAAACGTTTTCGAAACCGCAATGAGGCGAATGTCCGCGGGGTCCCGGCCTGCGGCGTGGGCGGCATTGGCGATCCGTTCGGTGACCGCCTGGTAGTTTGCGCGAAACTCATCAACTGTAGAGGGGGTGCTATAAGGTGGCATGCTTGCCAAGTGTAGTCCCGCAACCGGGATGCGTAGAATAGCGTCTATGCTTACTTCGACCCCGCCTGTACGTCATTTCGGTCACACTATCATCGAGCATCGGCTGCCCGTGCCCTGGGATCCCGCCAGCCCCGATGACACGTTCGAATTATTTGCCCGTGAGGTTTATGCCGACGGTGGGGCGGACAACCCGCCGCTGGTGTTTTTCCAGGGTGGTCCGGGTTTTCCCGCCATCCGCCCCTACGGTGCCACCGGCTGGTTTGGGGAGTTGCTGGAACACTACCGGGTGATCTTATTGGACCAGCGGGGGACCGGGAACTCTCACCGCATTGATGCTGCCGGCGACCCCCAGGATCGCACCCTGGAGCGGCTGGCGGTGCTGCGGCAGGATTATATTGTTGAGGACGCCGAAGCGTTACGACGCGCATTGGGGATCGAAAAGTGGGCCCTGTTCGGCCAAAGCTTCGGCGGGTTCTGTATCACCGCTTACCTGTCCACCTACCCGGAGTCGGTCACCGAGGCCTTCCTCACCGGTGGCCTGCCCACCATCACCGACCCGGTTGACGACGTGTACCGCGCCACCTACACCAAGCTCACGTTCCGCCAGGAACAGTTCTTCACCCAGGTGCCATGGGCCAACGACCGGATCCGGGAGATCGCGTACCACCTCGACAATTCGGACGAAACCCTGCCCACTGGGGAGCGGCTCAGCTCCCGACGATTCCGCACCATCGGCATCAACCTGGGTCGGGGGGACGGCTACCTGTCCCTGGCCTACCTGCTGGAAAATCCCTTTGTGACGGTCAAAGGCGTCAAGCGGCTGCGCCGGGATTTCCTGGCCTCGGTGGGCGCGCAGGTGAGTTTCGAAGGGGCGCCGCTCTATGCCGCCATTCACGAATCTATCTACGGCGGCGTGGGTGGCACGGCCCCCACCAATTGGTCGGCGCACCGGATTCGGGAGGAAATCGCCGGCTACGAGGAAGGCGCGGACCCGCGCACCGCCGACAAGTTCTATCTGACCGGGGAACATATTTACCCGTGGCAGTTCACGGAGGACCCGGCGCTGCGCCCATTCGCCGAATCGGCGGAGCAGTTGGCGCAGCACGAGTGGCGGCGCAGCCCCTACGATGCGGACACGTTGGGGTCGGCGGCCAGCCCCACTGCCGCCGCGGCCGTGTATGTGGATGACGTGTTTGTGCCGTTTGAACTGTCCATGGCGACGGCCTATGCCTACCGGGATGTTCGCCCGCATATCACCAATTTCTATCAGCATGATGGCATTGGGTTTGGTGGCGCCGAGATCCTGGGCATTTTGCGGGATAAGGTGCGTGACCACTAGGCCGAATCATCAACCGGGGCGACGAATCCACGTGGCTCATGACCGAAAACCCGATAATCGGGGGTGGGGTTATAGTACCCCCGATTTGGGTTTGTGCTGATCCTGCCCTAAATTAACTCAGGCACCCATGCATATTCCGGTTGACCTTCACCACACCTTTGAACCCGGCCGGAATGGCGGTTACCCACCGACTGCATGGGTGCAATGTTATGTTGGAAACCATTACTGCGCACCCCATCGGGTTCTGGGCTACAATCCTAACCATGCGCGAAAAGATTGTGATTAGTGCAGCAGAAGCGAGTGAATTTGAGGAAATGACCAGCGTTTTCGAACACAACGAAGAACACGTCCTCAATCCAGCAATCCTCCTCGTGATCCAATCCTCTTAAAACAACCCCGTGGCCTAGCCGCGGCTCAACTGTGGGACCGCCGCGATAAGGGACTGCGTGTAAGCGTTCTGTGGCGCCCGCAATACTTGGGCGGTGTCGCCTTTCTCCACAATCCGACCGTCATGCATCACCATGATGGTGTCGCAGACGCTCCGCACCACGCCAATGTCGTGTGACACAAACACGAGCGTCAGACGATGCTCCGCCACCAACGAATCCAATAGATTCAGAACACGTTTTCGAACCGATACGTCGAGGGCGGACACGGGTTCGTCCGCCAGGAGGATTGCCGGTCGTGGTGCCAGCGCCCGGGCCAGGGAGATCCGTTGTCGTTGCCCGCCCGAAAATGCGTGCGGATACCGGGTCATCATGTCCGGCTCTAACCCCACCTCGGTGAGCACCTCGGCGATGCGTTCATCGTCGGGAATGGGCAGGGTTTCCGCAATGATGTCCCGCACCAGCATTCGCGGGTTGAGCGATCCCATTGGGTCTTGGAACACCATGTGCATCGACTCCGATATGCTCACCGTGCCGCTCGTGGGCCGGGTGAGACCAGCAAGAAGCTTGAGCGTGGTGGTCTTCCCCGAGCCTGACCCGCCGACGATCCCCAGCCGTTCCCCCCGGGACACGGTGAAGCTGATGTCGTCGACCGCGGTGGTGGACTTGAACTTTTTCGTCAGGTTCGTTGCGGTGATGACCACCTCGTCCGACCGGTTTGCGGGGCGGGGATCGGGCAGCGTTGAGGCGTCGATAAGCGAACGTGTGTACGGCTGTTCGGGTGCGGTCAGAAGCTTGTCGACGGGGGCCTCTTCCACAACCCGACCATCCTTCATCACTAACACCCGCTCGCACGTTTGTGCGACTAAACCCAGGTCGTGGGTGATAAACAGCAACCCGGTGCCGCGCTCCGCCACCAGCTTTAAAATCAGCTCCACAATGGCCCGCTGGCTGGTCACATCCAACGCCGTGGTGGGCTCGTCGCAAATAAGCAGCTCCGGGTCGTGCGCCAACGCCATGGCGATCAGCACCCGCTGCCGCTGCCCGCCCGACAGCTGGTGCGGATACCGATTGGCCATGTCCGCTGGCAGCTCCACCTTCCCCAACAGCTCCACCGCCCGCGCCATGGCCTGGCGTTTGGTCACCCGCAAATGCGTGAGCACCGCCTCCGCCACCTGCTTGCCCACCTTCATGAGCGGATTCAACGCGGTCATGGGCTCCTGAAAAATCATGGCCACCCGTTTGCCCCGAATCGTGCATAAATCCCGCTCCGACAGCAAATCCAGCCGATCCTCACCCAGGCGAATCTCCCCGGACGACCTTATCAGCCGCATCACCGACATCGCTGTGAGGGTTTTGCCCGACCCGGACTCCCCAATCAGGCCCACCCGCTCACCCGGCGCGATGGAAAACGCCACATCATGCACCACATCCTTGACGCATAATGATTTGACCTGCAACACCGTCATCCTAGTTGTGCCTCTCGTCTCGTAACCGCGGATCGTAAAGGTCTCGCAGCCCATCGCCTAATAAGTTAAAACCCAACACCGTGATTGCGATCGCTAATCCCGGCCACACCGCCAGGTAGGGGGCGGTGGTGAGTGATGATTGCGCCGACTGGAGCATCCGCCCCCAGCTGGGGTCCGGCGGTGGCGTCCCCAACCCCAGGAAACTCAGGCCCGCCTCCGCGAGGATGGCCAGTGCGAACGACACCGACGCCTGCACAATAATCACCCCGGTGATGTTCGGCAGCACGTGCCGGGTGGCAATGTATAGACTGCCGCGTTTCGCCGTTCGGGCGGCCGCCACATAGTCGAGCGACATGACCGTGAGCGCCGCAGCCCGGGAGATTCGGGCGAACCCCGGCACGTTCGCTAACCCAATGCCCACCATTGCGGTGAGGGTTGTTGCCCCAAACATGGCGGTGGCGATGATCGCCAGCAATAACCCCGGGAACGCCAACAGCAGGTCCGATGAGCGCATGATGATGGCCTCCACCGTGCCCCGCCGCATGGCGGCGATCATGCCCAGGGGTACGCCGATGACTGCCGCCACCACGACCGCCACCACGCCGACCGCCAGGGTGATTCGGGCGCCCACCATGATTTGGGAGAGCACGTCCCGCCCGAACCGGTCGGTGCCTAACCAGTGCTGGAGGCTGCTGGACTGGAGCCGTACCTCCGGGTAGGCGTGCAGCGGATCGTAGGGGGTCCACACCCACGACACCAACGCCATGAGGATTACCGCGCACACGATTGCCCCACCAATCCAGCCGGCGATGGGGAGTTTTTTCATGATCGTCATCATGCTGTCACCTCGCTTCGGGTTCGCGGATCCACCACCGCATACGCCACGTCCACCATGGCGTTGACGACGACCGCGAAGATCACTAGAACCATCACAATTGTTTGCACCGTCGGCAGGTCCCGGTCGGTGACCGCCTGCAGGAGCATGCTGCCCAGTCCGGGGATGACGAATACTTTTTCGATCACCACCGCCCCGATGAGGAGGTTGGTGATTTGCAGCCCGGTGACCGTGAGCACCGGCAGCGCCGCGTTTCGCAGCCCGTGGGCCATGAGCGCCTGCCCGGGGTTGAGGCCTTTCGCCCGGGCGGTCCGCATGAAATCCTCATCCATCACGTCGAGCACCGCCGACCGCACGTAGCGGGTCATGATGGCCGCCTGCACAATGCCCAGCGAAATCACCGGGAGTATCAGCCGGGCCACGAACCCCCCGAAGTCTTCGCTGGGCACGGACCAACCGTTGGCCGGCACCCATTTGAGCCGCACCGCGAACCAGGCCACCAGGAGAATGGCCGCCAGGAAGCTGGGGATGGCGATGCCGATCTGGCTGAGCACCGTGATGGCCACCCCGTCCCATTTGCGAGCCCGCCTTGCCGCCCATACCCCCAGGGGAATGCTTAACCCCAAGGCCATGACCATGGCGCACCCCACCAGGATGATTGACACCTGGAGCCGGTCGAACACCAGGGGGGAAATATCCGCACCCGACGTGAGCGACATGCCCAGGTTGCCGGTGACCAGGCCCTGCACCCAGGTGACGTATTGTTGCCACAGGGGCTTGTCGATCCCCATGGTGGCCGACAGTTTCGCCACCGACTCGTCCGTGGCGGTCACCCCCAGGGCCACCTCTGCCGGGTTGCCGGGGATGACCCGCAGCGCAATGAAAATCACCAGGCTCGCCACCAGCAGGGTCAGCAGGTAGCGCAGCGTGTTCGCCCCAATTCGTTTCAGCATCATTATCCTATGCCTCCTTCTTCACCCCGGACAGCACCAACCCGTCGGCGACGGAGTTCCGCGGAATCCCGGTGATGCCGTTGTGGGTGACCACGATCATGGGCAGGTTAAACAGAGTGTCCGCCCCGGCCTGCGCCATGATTTCCGCCACCGCCTGCCGCATGAGCTCCGCATATTCTTCTTCCGGCGCCGCGTCCGCTTCCGCCAGAAGCTCCCGCACCTTGGGGCTGTCGAAGCCCAGGTAGTAGTCGGGGTTGCCGAACAGGTGGGGGATGTCCCGCGGTTCGACGTGGGCGATGAGCGACATGTCGTAGTTTTTCCCCTTGAGCACCTTGGCGAGCCACACGGCCGGAAACTCCGTCGACTCGATCTTCACCTTGAAGCCAATGTCCGACAGTTGCGAGTACAGGATTTCCGACGCGGATTGGGCGTAGGGGAGCGACGGCACTGAGAGGGTGATTTCGGTGCCCACCGCCCCGGCCTCGGCCATGAGCTTCCGCGCCCGCGCCGGGTCGAACTGGTATTCGCTTTTCCCGGTGTACCAGGGGTCGGTGGGTGGTACTGGTGTGCCCCCGGTCTCTACCCCGTAGCCCTCCCACGTGGTGTCGATGATCGCTTGCCGATCCACCCCGTACATGACGGCCTGCCGTACCCGCACATCGGTGAAGGGGGCGCGCTTATTATTCATGCTGAGCAGCACCTCACCGTTGGTGCTGCCCACCTCAACAACGAGATTATTATCCGCCTGTAACGATTCCAATAATTCCGGTGATTGCAGGCCAATAGCTGCATCAATAGTGCCAGATCGTACCGCGTTGGTGAGGGAAATCGCATCCCCGAAATAGCGGAAGACCGCCCGGTCGTTGGCGATTTTCCCACCCCAATAGTCCGGCCGGGCCACCATGGTGAGTGAGGTGCCCACCGCCCACTTGTCGACCACATAGGGTCCGGTGCCCACCGGCTTGGTGGCCAGGTTTGCCACCCCGTTGGGGGTCATCATCGCCCCAACCAGGGTGCCCATGGACCATAGCCACCCGTTCGAACGTTGTTTCAACACGACCTTGAGGGTGTGTTGGTCGACCACTTCGGTGTGGTCCACCACGGACATGCTGGCTTTCAGCCCATTGCTCCAGTCCGCCACCCGGTCGATGGAAAACTTGGCGGTGTCCGCGGTGAACTCGTCCCCATTGGAGAATTTCACGCCTTCCCGCAGGTGAAACGTGTAGGTGGTGCCGGCATCGTCCAGCTCCCACGAGGTGGCCAGCAGCGGTTGGATGGTGCTGTCCTGGTCGATGCGCACCAGGCCCTCGTACACATTGCCCATGAGGGCCTGGGGGATTGCCGCGCCGGAGGTCGTCGTAAAGTCCAATGATGCCGGCGGGGCCGTGGTGCCCACCACAATTGTGTGGGCGGCGGACGTTGCCGGGGTGTCGACCACCGCGTCCCCCACGCCGCTGCTGGCCGTGCTACCTGCGGAACATGCCGCAAGCAACCCCACCAACCCGGTTGAAAAAAGAATTTTTGCTATTTTCCGCATGATTATCTAAGACTCACCGCCGCTGTGGAATAAATTAAGTTCTGTGACGATTGTGCTGCGTACCTCAACAAAAAGTTTCTTCCGCTCCCGCACCGCCGTGTGCACCATGATCCTATTGAGCATCATGTGCCTGACCGCCACATTATTGGGCACCTTGCTTATCGACGCCCAAGGCTGGTGGCTTACCCTCGTTCTCATATCCCTCACAGTCCCCTTGGTAGGAGTGTTATTAAGCGTTTGGGGAATAATAACCAATTTTCGGCGATCTCGCCGACCCATTCTCACAATTGACAATAACGAGGTCCATATCACTGAAACCGGAATCCGGTTCCCCACCAACCAACTCCAGGTAGGGTACCTTTTTCACCAAGGCACCGACGGCATGCTGTTGCCGGATCATCCCATCACCGATGAAAAAAATTATGCCGACTACACCTTTTCATTCCCCACCGGTCCCACCATGACCCCCACCCAATTCGCCGACGCCCTCTACCATCGGGGAGTGCGGGTCATTTGGCGAGACTAGCCCGCCGCCTTAAACCGGATCCGTTTCCCGGACGATCTTAATGCTGTTCCACGTCCGAATCTTCTCATTCGTCTGCGCAATCCGCCGCTGACAATCCTCCTTACGGAAGAAATCAATGCTTGCCCCAACGGCCAGGCCCGCAAGGGCCGGGGCCAGCCACGTGAAATCCGCATTAAACAACGGCAGACTAATCGGCGCCCCCGACTGCCATGTCACAATCTTGTCCACCACCGACCACAAGAACACGCCCCACGCGGGGATCGCAAACCCCCAATACAGCGGCAGTATCGGCTTCACCACTGCCCCGATGAGCGTCACAATGATCACCGTCATCGCCACCGGGTAAATGAACACAATGATGGGGGTGGCGATGCTAATCACCGTCTCTAGGCCGCCGCTGGCAATCCCAAATGACACCACCGCAAACGTCATCAGCCAGGCCCGATACGAGATTTTCGGCACCAAATAGTTGAAAAACTCGCTGGTTGCCGCGAGCAGCCCCACCGCCGTCGTCAAGCATGCCAATAACACCACGCCCCCCAACACTACCTGGCCCGGGAACCCCAACACCTGCAACGATGCGTGCGACAATAATGTTGCCCCATCCTTATACGACTGCCCCTCGGGAATCCGCGACCCCATGATGGCCAACCCTAAATAAATAGTGCCCAACAGTGCGCCCGCCCCCAACGCCGCCATGGTGGTGCCGGGTAGTGGGTTAGCGATCTTCTGCTCTTTAATCGCCGAAATCACCAAAATGCCAAACGCCAGCGCCGCCAGCGAATCCATGGTGAAATAGCCCTCCATCAGCCCTGCCGGAAACGGCGACGCGGCATACTCCTCGGTGGGAGCGGCGCCCGGATTATGCAGTTGGAACAGCGACAACACGATCAACACCGCCAGCAGCGTCAGCAGCGCCGGGGTGAGTACCTTCCCCAGCCGATCCACCAGCCCCGACGGGTTCAACGCCAACCAGGTCGCCACCGCGAAAAACACCAGGTTAAACCCGACCGATGCCAGCGTGCTCTCCCACCCGGTGATCGGGGAAACCGCTGTGGAAAAACTCACCGCCCCCGTCCGGGGAATCCCGAAAAATGTGCCGATCGACAAATAAATCGCTATAGAAAACACGATGGTAAACACTGTGCCCGCCCGGGCCGCCAACGCCCGAATATCCTGCCCCGACAATGCAATAGCAATAATCGCCAACACAGGCAATGCCACCCCACTGATGAGGAACCCCGTCACCGCGGGCACAAAATTATCACCCGCATTAGCCCCCAGCATTGGTGGGAAAATCAGGTTCCCCGCACCAAAAAACATGGAAAACAACATAAGCGCAATAGCAAACAGCGCTCGTTTGGACATCAGTCCTCCTTTGGGGGCAGCACAATAGTTACTTCCTCATAGATGCTATACGGGTCAGCGCCTGATGCAGAATTTCCCGCGACGTGGCGAAATTCAGTCGGACGCAATCGGTGCCGATCTCCCCAAACCACGCACCATCATTCACCGCAACTTTCGCATGCTCCAATAAATACGTGGCCTTATTCCCCGGAATGCCCGTCTCGGACAAATCCAGCCACAACAAATACGTTGCCTCCGGCACCCGTAGCTTCACCCCAGGCAACATATTCGGCAACTCCGCCACCAAAAAATCCCGATTCGCCTGCAAATACTCCAATTCCGCATCCAGGAACTCCCGGCCTGATCGGTACGCGGCCTCCGCAGCCACCAACCCCAGAATCGACGCCCCATCCCTCGTCGCATTCGTCAGCCCTTGCCACACCCGCTCATCATTCGCATTGCTGAAAATAATCTGCGCGCACTTGAGCCCCGCAGTGTTCCATGCCTTCGACGTCGCCGTCGCCGTGATACACACCCGGGCCGCGGTCTCGCTCACCCCAGCCGCCACCACATGCTGCCGACCGTCATACACCAACGGGGCATGAATCTCATCCACCAACACCCGC
>CAUVMZ010000054.1:0-14728 GCA_963552855.1 uncultured Corynebacterium sp.
GTCTGGACATTGACTGGCAGCCTTGGCTAGACCTAGCAGTTGGTAAAACAGGGTTTGGGAAACGTCTTACATTTGTATTATCCTTAAAAATCGACGCGAACGAAATACATGCCTTTATTCCACTTCAACATGAGAAAAATCAGGCGGTAACTCATTGGCAATTGGGAGCGGAGCTTTGGTGCCAGCCGGTCAAGGAAACTAAACTCCACGGTTACGTTTGTGACGGTGGTGCTCCATTTCCGTGGCGAATACGGGTCCTTGACTTTAAACGGCATTTCCGCGGGGGTGCCCTTTTTCTCTAGCATGCGTTCGCTGCGCTTGGTGGCGTCTGGGGATTCGGCATCATACACCATGCGGCCGCCGGGGAAGGCCGTGCCGAAGGCGTCGATAAGCGAAGAAACGTCGGCGACCTGGAAATAGAAAAACACGCCCCCAGCCAGGGCAATAACCCCGCGGGAGGCGTCAACCTTGCTCAACCATTCGTGATTGGTGGCGGAGTAGGGGAGATCAATCTCATTGTCGGCCTTGGGCACCCACCGGTGCCGCAGCTCGATGACGTCGGGAAGATCCAGGTTGTAGATAGTGCACTCGTGGCCGGAAAGGTCCTCTGCCAGCATGTCCAGGCCGCAACCAATATTAACGACCGCGGCGCCCGGGTGCGTTTCCAAATATGCCCGTGCCTCCTGCACCAGAATCATGTGCCGCAGGCCGTACACCAGTTCGGGAAACCCATCCATTGGCTGGGCTGTGGTGCCTTCCTGTGCCGCAATCTCCATGGCCTTGTGGGCCCACGGGTCGGGGAATAGCTCGGGCCACCGGTCACTCGCTTGCGCTCTACCGAAGAGCGGATAAAAAAGCGTTTGGGAAACATTATCCATACCGGCAAGCCTAGCCTAAGTTGGCGCCGATGGACAGCGTGTGGGTCCTCAAACGCTATCCATAAATATTTTCTTATTGCTGGGGGACTGTGGGGACATTTTGGCTGGTTGTCATGGTTGACATTGCCGTGTTCCCTGCCGGGTTTGGTGTGGCGGCATCGAATTTTGTGGCCCCCACGCTGACCAAAACAGCCACCACCAGGAATAGAATCCACTGCCCCTGCTTGGCGTAATCCATTTTCTTGCGGCCTTTAGAAAACAGGATTGACAACAACCAAAACAGGGCATAGCCCAGGTACCAGAAAAATAGGGCGCTGAGTAGGGCCACATTGACCTCCATGAACTTAAAGCCCATGAGAATCAACAACGCCGCAGGCAGCAATAGGTCTATGCTGCCCATTTGGAATACCGCCCGGCCATTGAGCCATGCGGTGAATTTCTTATCACCCTCGTCGTCCTCGCTGCCTCTTTCCGGACGCAGCGCAGCATAGGCCGCATTGCCCCAGATGAAGTGGTAGCCGAACAAAATAAGCAGCAGTACGCCGGCGATGGAAAAAAGGATATGGGATATTGTCATTATGCCCCTTCTGTCTTATGAACCAGCCACACAGAATACGCCGAAACCTGGGCGTCTGAAAGCGTTGGGGCAATGGTTAACCCCGTCGTCGAAAAGTAGCAAATAACTTAACGACGACGGGGTAGGGAAAACCTATTAAGCCTTGGTTGGGTCGGTCAAATTAAACCGCTGAGCGGCCTCAGCAGCCACCGAACGATCAATCTTGCCTTCCAGGGCCAAAGCATTCAGTGCGGCCACAACAATCGACTCCGCGTCGATATTGAAGAACCGGCGTGCCGCAGAGCGCGTGTCCGAGAACCCGAAACCGTCCGCACCCAGCGTGGTGTAGTCACCGGGCACGAACCGACGAATCTGTTCCTGCAAATCGCTGGCAAAGTCGCTCACCGCAATATACGGGCCAGAGGCCTTCCGCAGCTGCTTCGTGGCGAATGCCTCCTCCGGCGGATTCTCCGGGTGGCGCAGATTCTGCCGCGACTTCTCGTGACCCTCACGAGCCAACTCAACCCACGATGTCACCGAGAAAATATTCGTGCCAATGTTGTACTCATCCCGCAGGATCTCCTTGGCGCGCAACGCCTGCTGCATGCCAATGCCCGACGCCAACACCGACACCTCATGGTCGCCACCGGTGGCCTTCTCATACAGGTAAATACCCTTATGCAGGCCCTCAACATCCAGGTCGGCCGGCTCCGCAGGCTGGGAAATCGGCTCGTTGTAGATCGTCAGGTAATACATCACATCCTCGCCCCGACCTGGGCCATACATGCGATCAATACCCTCCAACAACAGGTGCGCAATCTCATAGGCGAACGCCGGGTCGTACGACACCACCGCCGGGTTGGTAGCGGCCAACAGTGGCGAATGCCCATCCATGTGCTGCAAGCCTTCACCAGTGAGCGTGGTCCGGCCGGCCGTAGCACCCAGGATAAACCCGCGGGTCATTTGGTCGCCCGCAGCCCAGAAATCGTCACCCGTGCGCTGGAACCCAAACATCGAATAGAAGATATACAGCGGAATCATGGGCTCGCCGTGCGTTGCATATGACGTGCCCGCTGCAATGAACGATGCCGTGGAACCTGCCTCGCTGATGCCCTCGTGAAGAATCTGGCCATTCACTTTCTCCGTGTACGACAGCATCAAATCGTGGTCCACCGGCACATAGTTTTGGCCGTGCGGGTTATAGATACCCAACGGTGGGAACCACGAATCCATACCAAACGTCCGGGCCTCATCCGGCACAATCGGCACAATCCGCTTCCCTAATTCGGGATCCCGCAGCAGCTCCTTAAACGCCCGAACCACAGCCATCGTGGTGGCCACCTTCTGCTTACCTGAGCCCTTCCGCAGACCCCGCAGCTTCGTCAACGGCGGCACCTGCAACGGCTTATAGTTCACCCGACGCTCCGGCAAATACCCGCCCAGTTCCTTCCGGCGGGCCTGAAGATACTGGATCTCCGGGCTGTCTTGACCTGGGTGATAATACGGCGGCAGGTATGGATCCTTCTCCAGCTCCTCATCCGTGATGGGAATACCCTGCTTATCGCGCAGCTTCTTCAAATCCTCCAGGGTCAGCTTCTTCATCTGGTGGGTGGCATTCCGGCCCTCAAAGTTACTGCCCAGACCATAGCCCTTAATGGTGTGCGCCAAAATCACCGTTGGCCGGTCCTTGGTTTCTAGGGCCCGCTTGTATGCCGCATAGATCTTGCGGTAGTCGTGTCCACCACGCGGCAGCTTCCAAATCTCCGCATCGGTCCAGTTTTCCACCAGCTTGGCGGTCCGGGGATCCTTATTGAAGAAATGCTCCCGCACATAGGCACCATCGTTGGCCTTCATCGTTTGGAAGTCGCCGTCGACGGTGGTGTTCATCAGATCCACCAACGCCCCTTCCTTATCGGCTTCGAACAGTTGATCCCATTCGCGGCCCCACACGACCTTAATGACCGACCAGCCGGCGCCCCGGAAGAAGGACTCCAACTCCTGAATGATCTTCGTATTACCACGCACCGGGCCGTCCAGCCGCTGCAGGTTACAGTTAATGACAAACGTCAGGTTATCCAGGTTATTTAGCGCAGCCATTTGGATCAGGCCCCGGGACTCCGGCTCATCCATTTCGCCGTCACCCAGGAACGCCCACACGTGCTGATCTGACGTGTCCTTAATGCCCCGGTTCAGCAGATACCGGTTGAACTTTGCCTGGTAGATGGCATTCATCGGGCCCAAGCCCATGGACACGGTGGGGAATTCCCAGAACGTCTTCATGCCATGCGGGTGCGGGTACGACGGCAAACCACCCTGCTTGCGGGACACCTCCTGCCGGAACCCATCAAGGTCGTCTTCTGAAAGTCGGCCTTCCAAAAACGCCCGAGCGTACATGCCGGGGGAGGCATGGCCCTGGAAAAATACCTGGTCGCCCCCGCCAGGATGGTCCTTGCCGCGGAAGAAATAGTTAAAGCCCACCTCGTATAGTGGGGCGGCGCCCGCGTAGGTGGAAATGTGGCCACCGACACCAATGCCGGGGCGCTGGGCCCGGTGGACCATCACCGCGGAATTCCACCGAATCCACCGACGGTACCGCTTCTCGATCTCTTCATCACCTGGGAACTCTGGCTCCATCGAGGTGGGGATCGTATTGACGTAATCTGTAGATGTCATTGCCGGGAGCGGTACCCGCTTGGCCGATGCCCGTTCCAGCATTCGCAGCATTAAATATCGGGCCCGATCTGGACTGGCCTCTCGTAACAGCCCATCCAGTGATTCTAGCCACTCCGAGGTCTCTTCTGGGTCTGAGTCATTTAAGTATGACGCGACACCATCACGAATTAACGCGAAATTAGTGTCATCTGGGTGCTTCCCGGGTTTCGGGTCAGCCATTCCACACCTCCATGTGAGAGAGTCAGTCATAAAAACGATTGAGCCACAACAATCACGCACGGTCACACGTCGATAAGCGTAAAGATGCGCAAAATACTGGCAACACCCCTACTTTACGTGTACTTGACACATCAGGGGGTAATTTTAGGCAGCCAATCCCCAAATACCAGGCCAAAAACCCTCATGAAGTCCCCACAAATTCCCGAAAAATCGGTGTAATACCAAAAAAATTTCCCAGATAGGGTGTAATCCCGGAAATATTACTTGTATCATCATGCTTTGATGAACGTTCAAAAACCCGAAGGGAAAAACACCACTCTCACCACAACCGATGGAATCGCCGCCCGGCTTGGCGTCTCCCATGGATTGATAGTGCAAGAGGTAGGCTGGGACGAGGATTGCGATTCCACGCTCAGCGAAGCAATCGAAGATGCTATTGGCTCCGAATTGCTCGATGAAGACAGCTATGAAATCTGCGACATTGTGCTGCTATGGTGGCGCAGCGACGATGGTGACCTGGTAGATGGGCTTGTCGACGCTGTCCGGCCGCTCGCCGACACCGGCCGCGTCTGGCTGCTCACCCCCGGTAACGGCAGGTCCAATGCTCTGGCCCCCGGGGACATTGCCGAATCCGCGCAACTCGCCGGCATGGTGCAAACCAAAGCCGAACGGTTCGGCGACTGGCAGGGAAGCTGCCTCGTCCGCCGCGGCAATAAACAATAACCAACCAGTGTTTTTGTGCACATTCGCGGTTTGCTGTTAACATTTATCATCGACGCTTTACCGCGTTGTGCGCGCCTTTAGCTCAGCTGGGAGAGCAGCTGGTTTACACCCAGCAGGTCGGCGGTTCGAGCCCGTCAGGGCGCACTAATATATATGAGGCGGATGACGCCAAAATCACACAGAGAAGGCGGCGGCCATGATCCTGGGAATCTTCCTTGGCATGGCCGCCGATCGCATGCTCGGCGATCCGCCCACCGCCATCCACCCCGTCGCCCTATTTGGTCGCGCCGCCGCCAAGCTAGAAAAAGTGTTCTATAGGGATTCCAAGCTGGCCGGTACGCTCTACCTCACCGCGGCAGTCGTGCCGCCGGTTGTAGCCACCTACTGGCTGGAAAAACGCTACCCAACCGCCACGATGACCCTGGCATTATTCTCCGCCCTCGGCGGTACCACCCTCGAACGTGTTGGCGAACGCATGGCCCGGGCCCTGGATGCCAAAGATATTGACCAGGCCCGCGATCTTATTCCCTGGTTATGCTCCCGCGACCCCCAATATTTAGACGAACAAGGCATTATTCGCGCCACCGTGGAATCCCTGGCGGAAAACACCTCGGATGCCGCCACCGCCCCCATTCTCTGGGCTACCTGCGGCGCCTCGGGGGTGGTGTTGCACCGCCTGGTCAATACCTTGGATGCCATGGTGGGCTACCGGTCCCCGCGGTACGAGAATTTTGGGTGGGCGGCCGCCACTCTCGATGATGTGCTAGCCTATCTGCCGGCTCGCTTCACCGCCGGGGTGCATGTGGCCTATGCCGCGGCTCGTGGGGGGCAGCCGCGGGCGCGACGGGCGATGGCAGCCTGGCGGAATGATGCGCCGAAGCACCCCAGCCCCAATGCCGGCCCGGTGGAGGCGACCGCCGCCGGTGCCCTGGGGGTGGTGTTGGGCGGAACTACGACCTACGCGCACGGGGTAGAGGAGCGACCCCTGTTGGGGGCCGCCATCCCTGCCGCAGTGAGCCCTGAAATCTCCGAAGCCTCGGGGGCGCCCACGGTGGTGACCATAAGGGAAGCCATTCGACTTTCTCGTTGCGTCCAATTGATTGCCGGGGTGGCTGCTGGAATTGCCGGGGTGGGGGTGGGCACGCTCCGCCGTCGGGCACGGCGTGGGTAGGCCGTCGACAAGCGTCTGCGGGCGGTAGCGGAACTGTTTTCTTAGACTTCCGGGTGCCGGCGAGGGAAATCCTGCTAGGCTATGTGGGGATGTATGACAACAGTGATACCAGCAAGTTTACTGCAATTAAGCAGTTGCCGCAGAATGACCGCGAACGCTTGGTGTACGAATCCGAGCAGCGAATCATCAATTGGCTCAATAGCAATGTCGCTAAATCTGTGCAACGGATCGGTCGGATCGACGACCTGGATGCGCCCGCACCCAGCACCCTCCCCGACATTGTTGTGGACGATCGAACTGCGGTGATTAAGACCGTGCATTCGAAAGAATCCATAGTCAAGCGGGCCGCGTGGGCGGTGCTGCAATCCCGCATGATGATCTTCGACGCCCGGGGCGCCGACGGCCGGAACCTAGTGGGTGAGAAGGACATAGAGGCGGGCATGCGTCAGGCTGTGCAGGACTACGGCATGAACATCGACCTCATCATCGTGTTCAATAACGATGCGACCCTGTTCTGGGAGGCGGAATCATGAGTGTGCGACCCTTTATCGAAGTGGTTTCCGGACCGGCTAGAGCCTCAGTGGCGACCGAAACCATCGCCGGCATTCTGGGGGTGGCCAAGCAAACCAACGGTCAGGCTGACTGGCTGCCGTTCGCCGACGACCAGCGACTCTATATTGTGCCGACGGTGGATAACACGGTGGTTGGCTACCAAATCCACTCGCTTGACGACCCCAGCATTCACGGCCTCTACGACCTATTCACCACCCTGTGCGACCAAACCGACTGGCATGTGCGGCTCGACTGGGACGAGCTGGAATACCTCGACAAAAGCTTCCCCTACCGGTCGCTGGATTCCGCCGAGGCATAGCTGGGTTCGCCCCGACTAGAACCGCTGCTCGTCCCGCTTGGCGAATTTTTCGTAATGGTTGGGGTGCTGATTGCCGTAGCGTGAGCGCTGCGGCCGCGACCCCTGCGCCGTCTCCATGCTTTGCGACGCCGCCTCCGCCGGGATCTGCTGGGTCTCCGGTGCCACTGGTGCCGCCGGTGCCGCCGCCAGGGCCACAGAGTCCGCCTGCGACTCCGGGTCCGACCCACGTTCCGGGGTGGCCGCGGCCTGCGCCGCCATCTCTGCCTCTTCCTCCCGCAACCTCCGCCGCTCCCGGGCCTCTGACCAGAGAAAATACCCAAACCCCAGTGGGGCCATGATGCCGAAGGCAATCCATTGGAAACCATAGGAAAGATGATTGCCCCGATCCAGCTTGGGGATGGGAATAAAATGCAGCAGCCCCGGCTGGTTGTCGGAAAGCTGCACATAATCCCTGGCCAGCGTCAACCCCTCGATCTGGCCGATCTGTTCCGTGTTGATGCCATACACCTGCTTCGGATCCACATCGGTGCGGGGTGCGGTTTGGGGTTGTTGCTCGTTGACCCGGGCGTGCGCCAGGATCGTCACCTCCCCAGTTGGTGCCGGCGGGATCGTGGTTTCCTTATCCGCGGTGGTGGGCTCAAAGCCCCGGTTGACCAGGATAATCTCCCCGGAATCCAATTGGAACGGGGTGAGCGCTTGCAACGCCGGGGTGGATTCCACCGGCCGCAGCCGCAGAATCACCTCCTTGTCGGTGAGATACCGGCCGGTGAGGGTCACCCGCATCCACTCCTGATCGTCCTTAATCACACCGTCATCGGTGAAAATATCCGAATAAGGTTTCGGATCCACGTGGAACGCGTCCTCGATGTGATTATTGCGGTTCACAATCTGCGCGTCCTTGCCCAATTGCCAGGGCGACAAAATAGTGAAAGCCGCGTAGGAAAAACCGATGACCAGCAGGAAGGTAATGACCCAGCCGGGGGTGATAAAGACACGCCACCCGGTTTGTGCGGTTCGGGTGGTGCGAGAAGTGCGTGCCATGAGTGTTGACCTGAGAGTAAAAATCCGAGAATGAAAATTCGCTGAACTGTTCTACGCTATCCGGGGCTATTCCAGCGCGTGCCTAATCCAGTCGAGAATGCCGGGAACGGCGGCCTCGATTTGGGTGCGGGCCAGCTCGAAATCGGAGGCGTAACCATAGTAAGGATCCTCCACATTCAGGTCGCCTGCGGCCACGGCTGCTGGGTCGAAGCTGCGCAGCAATCTAATCCGCTCAGGTTCGACCCCAATGGTGGTCAACCACTGCACATGGCGGTCATCCATGGCGATCATCAGGTCGGCGGCCGCGTGCGAATCGTCGAACTGGGCGGCCCGGTGGGCGCTCCCATCGTAGCCGGCCTTCGCTAGCTCGGTGAGCGCTCGACGGTCGGCCCCCTGGCCCACATGCCAACCACCGGTCCCACAGGAATCGACGGTGACGCTGTCGGCTAACCCGGCTGCCGCTACCGCTTGATTGAGGATCACATCCCCCATCGGGGAGCGGCAAATATTGCCGGTGCAGATGACCGTGATGTGGAGTTTAGGACTGTTCGGTGTTGTACCCCCAGCCGCGCCTTTCGGAAGCTTCTCCGGGCTCGTCGTCGGATTCGTTGGTGAGTGGTCGCGGCTGGAAACTGTGGGGGGACTGGTTGAAGTCATGAACAATTCCTTTCAATTCCGTCATGGTGCGAGCCGTACGACAAGCCGCCTGCCATTCATCTGGACTGCCGTAACCCCAAGAAACCAACACGGTTGGTATTCCAAACGGTGTTGCCCCCTCAATGTCATGCATTCGATCCCCAATCATAAGCATGTCTGAACCATCGGTGGGGAGATTCATTGAATCAATCACATATTGGATGACGTCGGCTTTGGTTGCTCGCGGACCATATTCCTGCGCACCCGCAATAAAATCGAAATATTGTTCTATTCCGAAGTTCCGCAGCATGGTCTTGGCGCTCATTTCATTTTTGCTGGTTGCGACGCAGAGGGTGTGCCCATCGGCCTTCCATTCCGCCAGGGTCTCCGGCCATTCGGGATAGAGGCTGGAATCTAACCAACCGCTAAGCTCGTAGTGCTCCCGATACATGCCCTTGGCTACGCGGGCTTCGGCGGGGGTTAAGCCGAGCCGGGTAAACGTGTGCTCGATCGGGGGGCCGGGGATGGTCCGCAGCCAAGCCTCGTCTGGGATGGGGGTACCCAGATCCCGCAGGGTTGCGGTAAAGGATGCGCGGATCCCGGGGTAGGAGTCAATGAGTGTGCCATCTACGTCGAGAAGTAATGTGGTCATGTGCTCAAGTCTGGCATTGATTCACACATTCTGTCACCTTTCCCCTAAAAGTTTCGGTAGTAAAGTGTTACAACATGAATGTGCCAGCTTGCCCGCCGTCCCGCATTCACGGCGATATTGCCGCCCGCGGCGCCCGCATCGACTTCTCTGTCAATGTTGCTATTAGCACGCCTAGCTGGCTTATCGACGCTTTAACCAGCGAAATTGCAAATCTTGCGGCTTATCCCGATGCGGACCGCCTCGCGGCAGCGGAAGAACTCATCGCGGAATATCACGGAGTACCCCCGGACTATGTGATGTTGCTTGCAGGAGCGGCTGAAGGCTTCGTTTTATTACCCCACTTGCCCATCACCTGCCCAACTATTATTCATCCGGGGTTCTCCGAACCGGACATTATTTTCACCGACGCCAGCCGGTCTGTGGACCGGGTGATTCTGTCCGAACCCTTCAACATACTCCCGTCGATAAGCGACGATGCGGATCTCGTGGTCATCGGCAACCCCACCAACCCCACCGGCGTGCTATGGGGGGCAGACGACCTGCTGGGCCTTGACGACGGGCGGCGGTTTGTTGTGGTCGATGAGGCCTTTATCGACGTGGTGGGGGAGGAGCATTCCGTCATCCCCCGGGTGCCGACTCACCCCCACCTCATTGTGTTTCGCAGCCTCACGAAAACGTGGGCGATCGCCGGGCTGCGGGTGGGCTATGTGGTGGCCGACCCCGACATTGTGCTCGGACCCCTACGTCGCTGGCGCCCCCACTGGCCGATCGGCACCCTGCAAATCGCCGCCGCCGAGGCCGTCTTCACCCACGGTGTGGCCACCCTGCCGGAACACCGCAGTCAGCTGGTGGCCGACCGGGAGGCGATGCTTCGCCAACTGGCCACCGTCGACTGGCTGCCCGTGAGCGACTCGCGTGCCCCCTTCGTGCTGGTTCGTCCCAGCAACCTGAGCCCCGACCAGGCCCGCACCCGCTACCGAAAGCTGATGGCCCGCGGCATTGCCCTGCGCCGATGCGACACATTCCCTGGGCTAGGATGGAACTATTTCCGGCTCGCCGTCCGAAAAAAACCGCAGGTAGATTCCCTCATCACCGCACTTAAGGAGTGAAATATGACCACCGTTGCCGACGCGATCGCCATTTTGGATCGTGCGTATCCACCCCACCTCGCGGAAAGCTGGGACAAGGTTGGTCTCATTTGCGGCGACCCGGCTGACCCCGCTGGCACGATCCTCCTGGCCTTGGACTGTACCCAGGAAGTCGCCGATGCTGCCGTGGCCGCCGGCGCCGACATGCTGGTCGTCCACCACCCGCTGTTGCTGCGCGGTGTGACTAGCGTGGCTGCTGACACCCCCAAGGGCAAAATCATCCACACGCTCATTCGCAACGGTGTGGCACTGTTTGCCGCCCACACCAACGCTGACTCTGCCCGGCCTGGCGTCAACGACCAATTGGCCTACCTGGTGGGCATCACCCCGGGCCGGCCGATTAAACCCATCCGGCAGGGCCTGGACAAGTGGGGAGTACAGGTGCCCGTCGACCAGGCCCCAGCATTGAAGTCGGCCTTGTTCGCCGCCGGGGCGGGGAACATTGGCGAATACTCCGAATGCGCATTCGCCTGGGAGGGGGCCGGGCAGTTTCGGCCGTCGACAAGCGCCCAGCCCGCAATCGGCAACCGGGACGAATTAACCAAGGTCACAGAGCTGCGAATTGAATTCGTCGCCCCCAGCAGGCTCCGTGAAACCATCATGGGTGCGCTGCGAACCGCACACCCGTACGAAGAACCTGCCTTTGACGTTGTGGCCACTGAACCCACCCAACCCCTGGAGGAAGCCTATGGGCTGGGGCGCATCGGGGACCTGCCGCACCCCATGCGATTCGCCGACTTTGTGCAGCAGGTCGCCAACGCCCTGCCCGTCACCGAATGGGGCATTCGTGCTGCTGGCGACCCCGACCAAATGGTGCAAACAATCGCCGTCAGCTCCGGGTCCGGCGACAGCTTCCTTGACGCCGTGACCGGCCTGGGTGTGGACGTGTATGTCACCTCTGACCTGCGTCACCACCCGGCCGACGAACACCTACGCGGCGGCGGACCCCTGCTGATTGACACTGCCCACTGGGCCAGCGAATACCCCTGGACCTCGCAGGCCGCTGATATCTTGGCTACCGCACTGCCACACAGTAACGTATCAGTGCTACCTATTCGTACCGACCCGTGGACCATTTCGGCCCACCCCACCGACTAAACCCAAGGGGACTCACATGAAACTTGATCCGCAGCAACAAGTACTTCTCCTCGAACTCGCCACCACGCAACGCCTGCACGAATCCAGCGGCAAAGCCCCGGAATCCCCGGAACAGACCGAACTCACCAAGGCCACCAATGCGCTGGCCCGGCAACGCTCCGCCACCCACGCCGCCCAACGCGCCGTCGACGATATGGAGCGCGAAATCCTCCGCATCCAAGCCGACGAGGCCCGGCTCCGCAGCCGGATCGCGGACAACAAGAAACAACTCATGGCGGCCACTGACCCAAACACCCGAAAAGACCTCAACAAAGACCTATACACCACCAAATCCCGCCTCAATGACCTGCTGAGCGAATTAGCCGAAGCCCATAACGAAATCCACGCCCTCCGAAACAACCTCAATCTGGCCAACCAACGACTCGCTGATGCCGAACAAGCATTCGACGCCGCCCAGGCCGCGAAAGACGCCGCGCCAGCCGCCCCCACCGCCGCCGACCGGGAACATCGCATGGCAGAAATCCGCCAAAGCCTACCGGCCGACGTCATTGCCACATACGATGCCCAACGCAACGAAAACTCCGTGGGCGTGGCAGCCTTCAACGGGCGCAGCTGCGGCGGCTGCTTCATCATCCTGCCCGCCGGCGACATTGCCGCCATCCGTGGTGCCGCTGCCGACGAGCTACCCCAATGCCCCGATTGCGGCAGTTACCTGGTGCGCACCTAAAAACATTCGGCTCCACCAGGTAGCATGGTGGAAAGTCGGGGCGTCGACCACATGTGACAATCACGGACAACCAGACAAGGGAGTGAAACCTTCATGAAACTCGTCATCGAAGCCGACGGCGGCGCCCGCGGTAATCCCGGGATTGCCGGCTCCGGCACCGTCATCTATGAGGCCGACGGCACCACCATCGTGCGGAAACTCGCCTATGTGGTGGGCACCGCCACCAATAATGTTGCCGAATACCATGCGCTCTATAACGGGCTGTGTGTCGCCCAACAACTCGGGGCCACCGACATCAGCGTCCGCATGGACTCCAAACTTGTAGTCGAACAAATGTCCGGTAGGTGGAAGATCAAACATCCCGATATGCGGGAACTCGCCCTCAAATGCCACAAGATCCTCCGTACTTTCCAATCTGCCGAATTCACCTGGGTGCCCCGAAGACAGAACGCCGCCGCCGACGCCCTCGCTAACCTTGCCATGGATGCTGGCGCCACCGGCCACCCCATCGGGTTCCTCACCCTTGACAACGACGCCACCGAAGACGTCACCGAAACCGCCGATATCGCCGACATCACCCCCACCATGGCGTCGTCCATGACCGACGCGGCCGGCAGCAAGGCCACCGCCGCCGAAACCCCCACACCCACCACCTGGAACGGGGCCACCACCAACGCCACCCGCATGCTCCTGCTCCGCCACGGACAAACCACCATGTCCCGGCGTCGCCAATACTCCGGCCTATCCAACCCGCCGCTGACCGAACTGGGGGAGTGGCAGGCTAGCCGCGCCGCCCACCGCATCGCCGCCGCCGACGACATTCCCACCGCCATCATCGCCTCCCCGTTGGCCCGCTGCCAACAAACCGCCCAGGCCGTTGCCAACCTGCTCAACCTACCGGTGCGCACCGAACCCGACCTGGTGGAACTCGACTTCGGACAGTGGGATGGCCTCACCTTCGCCCAGGCCGATGCGGCCGACCCGAAATTGCACGCCAGGTGGCTTCTCGACCCCACCCTTCCCGCACCCGGCGGGGAATCCCTCGTCCAAGCCCACGAGCGCGTCACCGCCGCCCGAAAAAGACTCCAGGAACGCTACCAGGGCTGCACCATTCTCGTGGTCAGCCACGTCACCCCCATCAAGTCCATTCTCGGGCAGGCCCTCGATGCCACCGCCAGCATCTACCACCGGCTTCATCTCGACCTGGCGTCGTTATCCATCGCCGAATTCTATGCCGACGGCCCCACCTGTGTGCGACTCGTCAACGACACGTCTTACCTGAAAGTCCAATCAATCTAACCCAACCTCAGGGCGAATCGTGGTAGGCTAAATCCCGCAATTGAGCCGGCCGGGCGATCGCGGCCAGGTGAACCACCCACCGACCACAAGGGTAGGCGCCACGTCGAGGAAAGTCCGGACTCCACAGAGCGGGGTGGTTGTTAACGACAACCCAGGGTGACCTGCGGGATTAGTGCAACAGAAAGTAAACCGCCCGGCACACACAGTGTCAGGTAAGGGTGAAACGGTGCGGTAAGAGCGCACCAGCGGGGTAGGCGACTACCTCGGCTGTGTAAACCCCACCCGGAGCAAGGCAAGCAAGGCGCAGCCGACACCCGTCGATTGTGCCCGGCATACGATCGAGGGCTGCTCGCCCGAAGTATGCAGGTAGCCGCTTGAGGCAGCCAGCAATGGTTTGCCCAGATGGATGATCGCCACTCACAGAATCCGGCTTATAGGTCGACTCAATTGCGCCCCACCTTGGGGTGTGCCATGCTGGTGTCCCGTCGCCGCACAAACTGGCACAATCGGAAACTATGAAACTCTATGCGGCCCACCTTGACTTCACCGCAATCATCGACGAATTCCGGCTCAACCCCGCCTTTCCGCCCGACGTACTTGCCGACGCCGCCACCGCCACCGACCAACACGCCACCGGCCGCGTCGACGCCACCCACATTCCGCTTGTCACTATCGACCCGCCCGGGTCCATGGATCTTGACCAAGCCGTGGGCATCACCATGCTTGACGACGAACGCTATCGCGTGCACTACGCCATCGCCGACCCCGCGGCCTTCATCACCCCTGGTGGCACCCTCCACGCCGAATCGCTCCACCGCGGCCAAAGCATCTATCTTCCCGACCAAACCATCCGCCTACACCCGCCCGCGCTGTCCGAGAACAAGGCCAGTCTTCTCCCCAACGCCACCCGTCCCGCCATCCTGTGGACCATCGACCTCGACCCTGCCGGCGCTTGGACCGACTACACCATTGCCCGGGCCATCGTGCGCTCTCGGGCCCGCTTCACCTACGAGGAAACCCAGGCCGCCCACGACAC
>CAUVMZ010000055.1:0-14482 GCA_963552855.1 uncultured Corynebacterium sp.
GACAATCGCACTCGTTTTTATCTCGCTCGCAGCGCTGATGCATATATACATCTTTTACCTATAGGTATTCGCATGGTAGAAACCTGCCGCCCGAAAGGTATTTGGTGAGGCCTCGGCTGAAGAGCTAGCAATAACTCGATTCTTCGCCTACAACCAGGGTGTGTATAACCTATTGCTGGCAATCATCGCCGGCATTGGGGTGGCGATGCGCAGTCCCGCCCTGATGCTGGCCGGGGCCGGCTCTATGATTGTGGCTGCTGCTGCGTTGGCGCTCAAGTCCCCAAAACATCGTGGTGCGGCCATGAAACAATGTACATTCGCGGTTATTGGCGTGGCCTGCCTGGTGATCTCACTCCAACCCGCATAACTAACTGATATAACCCGCCCGGTTGATTATGTTCACCGGGCGGGTTTTCCGTGGATAAGGCTTTTTGCGTGTTGTATTGCCCAGGTGGCCCACCTAGCTGCGCATGTGCTGAGCTGGAGTTTATGCGCCCCAGCCAAACTCCAGCTCAGCACCTTTGCGGCAGCAAGGGGGAGAGTGTCATGGCCGGCTGATGGGGTGCATCCACTCGCGGTGTTAGGTTGGTCCAGGTGTGGATCTCGCCTGATTATTTCACCGATGTGCTTTTAGCCTGTGGGTGATCTAGAGTCGCTGCGAGGAATGCACGTGAAACTCATTTATGGCGGTGAAGTATAGCTTCGGCACAAAACCCAAGCTGTACTTTCTCGATTCAGAAGGGGGTGCTGGGCCGTCGTGAAGCCAGAACTCCAGCTTCAGTCACCATGCAGCAGAGCGTAATGGTGCGCGCTCGCCCGCGGCACGAACCCAGGGCTGCGGGTCTGCGTCGGGAATATTTGCGAATCGTACCCCCAATGTGGTTGAATAGCGGGGTTGTTCCCATGCTGCATCTCCGCATAATGGGGGCGGCATGTACATAGACCGCGTGTGGCAGTCCAGAAATCTGTCACACATAAAATTGAGGTCAGGAGACCAAAGTGATTCAGCAGGAATCGCGTCTGAAGATCGCCGATAACACCGGTGCTCGGGAGATCCTGTGCATTCGCGTGTTGGGCGGTTCCACCCGACGCTTTGCTGGCATTGGCGACGTGATCGTCGCTACTGTCAAGGAAGCAACCCCCGGCGGCAACGTCAAAGCCGGTGAAGTTGTGAAGGCTGTTGTTGTCCGCGCCAAGAAGGAAACCCGTCGTCCCGATGGTTCCTATATTCGGTTCGATGAGAACGCTGCCGTGATTATTAAGAACGATAACGAGCCGCGCGGTACCCGCATCTTCGGTCCGGTTGCCCGTGAACTGCGTGACAAGAAGTTCATGAAGATCGTTTCGCTTGCCCCGGAGGTGATCTAACTTATGAAGGTGCATAAGGGCGATATGGTTTTGGTTATTTCCGGCCCCGACAAGGGCGCCAAGGGCAAAGTCATTCAGGCCTTCCCGCAGAAGGACAAAGTGCTGGTTGAAGGCGTGAACCGGGTGAAGAAGCATGTTGCTAACTCCGCCCCGGAGCGTGGCGCTTCTTCCGGCGGCATTGTCACCCAAGAAGCCCCCATCCACGTGTCGAATGTGATGGTGCTGGACTCCGATGGTGTCCCCACCCGCGTCGGCTACCGGTTTGATGAGAACGGCAAGAAGGTCCGTGTCTCCCGTCGTACTGGGAAGGACATCTAAGCATGAGCGAGAATTACACTCCCCGGTTAAAGACCCGGTACCGTGAAGAAATCCGCACCAAACTTAATGACGAATTCAACTACGACAACGTCATGCAGATTCCTGGTGTGGTCAAGGTTGTTGTGAACATGGGTGTTGGTGCCGCAGCCCGCGACTCCAAGCTCATCAATGGTGCTTTGGAAGATTTAGCCCTGATTACCGGTCAAAAGCCCGAACTGCGGCGCGCCAAGAAGTCCATTGCTAACTTCAAACTTCGTGAAGGCATGCCCATCGGCGCCCGCGTGACCCTGCGCGGCGACCGCATGTGGGAATTCCTGGACCGGTTGCTGACCGTGGCCCTGCCCCGTATTCGTGACTTCCGGGGCCTGTCCGACCAGCAATTTGATGGTCACGGTAACTACACCTTCGGCCTGACCGAACAGACCATGTTCTACGAAATTGATGTGGACAAGGTCGATCGGCCCCGCGGCATGGACATCACCGTCGTGACCTCTGCCACCAACAACGATGAAGGCCGGGCGCTGCTGCGCGAACTGGGCTTCCCGTTCAAGAAAGAGCAGTAAAACAAAACCCACCACGGTAGTCCCACTACCGTGAGTTTAGCCACCTTGAGGGGTGGCTTTTGGTGTTTTTAGATAAGATGCCTACCTGCGGGTTTTGGTCCCAAGATTGCTACTGTTCATGGGTTACGGTGGAGATGACCAATGGTATGTCGGCAGAAAACCCAAGGAGAACGCCATGAAACCCGCAACTGTCGTGACCGCACTCATTTTGGTTGTGGGAGTGCTTATATCCCCGGGGGCCGTCGTGGCCCAGACCGCCCATGACACCAATCCCTACCAGGTGCGATACAAGAACGGGCACTGCATATTCAGTCTCGATGAGACAAACCCAGAGGCCAAAAAATACCTGGCCGACAGCGATCTTATAAATCGAAGCTATGTCATGGAGGCGGTGGCACGGGAGGTGCCCGACTATGGCCGTATCGTGGCGGAGAATCCCCGATTAGAAAATAAACCGGCCACCGATCCGACATACCAGAAGCGGTGGGGCAAGGTTGTCGCAAAGCTTCAAAGTGCAGGATATACCGGCAGTGACATCATGTGGTTGGATGCCATCACATTGAAGCGGGGTGTACGCGACCTGGATGAGGAAGTAGCTCATGCGATCACCCCACGGGAGGCAACGTTTGCGGTAAAGGCCCAGTCGCGGTCCGCCCGGATGTATTATGCGCCATCGAAATTAGCGGCCGATGAGGTTGATGGGGAGCTGGCACCGCAGCACTATTGGCGTCGTGAAGCCCCCTACCCCGAGCTATCGCAGAAGATCACTGGTCCAGCCAACGCCGGCTATCAGCAGCTCATCGAGCGGGCCCGTACCTTCGCCGGTTACCGTTACGATGCGCTGATGGAATGCAGTCGCAAAGGCGCGCCGGCAGCACCAAATCCATTGCTTCGTAAAGATCCCATGGTGCAGTCATATACGGTTATTTCACAGGTCAGTCCGATTCTGCTTCCCGTCTTTTAGCTTGCTTTACGACGCCCAGGGCGTGCCTTTATACTAAGTATGGGATTTGAAGGAGAAACATGAACACCACGAGAATGAAGCTTATGGCGGCGCTTATCGCCATCACGGCATTGGCGCCCGCACCAGCCGTAGCTACAGAAAAAACCAACCCATACACAGTGAAACTTGACAATGATGTGTGCACTTTTGGGGTAGACCAAAACAACCCAGAATTGTTGGTTTATTCCCAAGACAGGGGCTATATCAATCAAAGTTATGTTTTGAATAAGATCGCCAAGGAAGTGCCCGATTTCGCTCCAGTATGGGCAGCTAATCCCCGCCTGGAAAACAAACTCGATGATCCGAAATACCGTGCGAACTGGGATAAAGCTGTAATAAGGCTCAAAGCTGCAGGCTACACTGATAACGATATCATGTGGATCGACCAAGTGCTCCATAAGAAAGGTATGGTGGATCGATCCGTTGCAAATTCTTCTTACCTCAATAAGCCAGTATCCCCGAAAAAGGCTAGTCAGTGGATTAAAGTGCAAACCAAAGGCACTATGCAACACTATGCCTCCAAAGTGTTGTATTACAACATTGATGATAACGGTAAGATCGAGCTCTTCCAATATTGGCCTAGGTCCGATAAGCCATTGCCTGAACTCTCGGAAAAAATCACCGACAAAGCCAATGGCGAAGGACACCAGCAATTAGTGACACGTGCCAGGGATTTCGCAGGCTACGAGTATGATGCTTTGGAGGAGTGTGTGAAACTGGGGGGTTTCGGTACCGAAACAGAGCCACCACAATCGGCAACAAAGCCGACTTCTTCATCTAGTGTGCCGGTAGAACCCACCACAGTGAAGAAATCGGATGGGCCTGCGCCTAGTGATAACATGTTCACTCAACCTACCCCGAATCGTAAACCTGGTGGGGCATTGGGCGTAATCTATCGGATTATTAACTCGGTGATTGGATTTTTCGCTCCTGCGTTATCTACTCCATTATTGCCTGAGTAGTCGAGTAAGGGCTGATAGTAGTTAGCAAACGGGGAACACCCCGTCTTGCCGTAGGTAGCATTAATGCTGAGCTGGAGTTGTGTTTGTGGGTATCCTATTGGCCATATAGGTATATAGGAACGAACTCCAGCTCAGGAAACCTGAAGCCTAGTTGGTAGCGGGTGTATGACACCCGCACCAGGGGAATCATACGGAGAGTAGCCGTTGGGGGGCGGTGCCCCGGTTTGCCCCGGTTTGCCAAGCTGTACTTTCTCGATTCAGAGGGTGTTGGCGGGGCGGTTGCAAATCGGAACTCCAGCTCAGAACTTGTGATACCGGCAGAGGATGGAGTAAAAAGCTGGGACGGGGGCGGCTAGGAAGCCACCATCTACGGGTATCGGGTGTTCTAAGCTGGAGTTCTGCGGTGCGGGGGTAATGACGGTAGCACCGGTGATGTGTTTATGATTCGATATTTAGTAAAGTCCAATAACTTTGCCAAAGGATAATCATGAAAAATCGACTAGTGGCGCTCATTGCCGCCACGGTTGTCGGAATGTCACTGGTGTCACCGGCCGCCGGTGCCGAGGACGCCGACGGCCCCAACCCGTTCACACTCACGTTCGCCAATGGAATGTGCAGCTTCGGGGTCGACGACCAGAACCCCGAAATGAAACTTTTTCGCCAAGACAGTTCCATCAACCGAAGCTACGTGTTTGACGAGGTTGCCAAAGACGTGCCGGAATTTGCCAAGCTTCGGGCAATGAACCCCAAGCTAGAAGACAAAACCGATCCGGCCTACCAAGCGCAATGGAAGTCGGTGGCAGGCAAGCTGAAAGCCGCCGGCTACACGGATGGAGACATCACCTGGCTGGACCGACAATTACGCAAAGGCCTGTTGCCCTATCCTCTATCCGCTGTATACAAGCCCGGCAATAATCCCATCTCGCCCCAAAGAGCCAAGAAGTGGATCGACAGTGAAGACAAAGGGCGAACCCAGTTTTTCGTGTTCAAAAACTTCCGCTATCTGCTTGGTGATGGGCCACAATTGCATGAGTATGTCTATTGGCTAGATGACGATCAGGCACCGCAGCCGGCCCCGAAACTTTCAGCGAAAATCATGGATAAAGGTAATGCCGGGTTTGAATTGCAGTTGCATCGGTCAATCCGCATGGCAGGTTACGGCCACGATAAGTTAGCGGAATGTGCCAGTTTGGGCCAGTAGCGTTGAGCTCTCTGGGCCTGTCGGCGCTCACCATGGGGAAGCGTCGACAAGCATGAACTTATAACCTGTGATGTGGGATGCATCTATCATGGCTATATGAGTTCTAAAACATTTTTCCGTCCGCAGTATCACATCACACCACCTCAGGGGCGCCTCAATGACCCCAATGGCGTGTTCGTTTCCCCCCACACCGGCCGGCTTCATGTTTTCTACCAACATGATCCGGCGTTTCCTTTTGGCAAGAAACGCACCGGTTGGGGGCATGCCTCCGCCGACCTTGACACCCTTCGGTGGCTGCATCATCCCGATGCGCTCTACCCTGATGTCGCCTACGACCTCGATGGCTGCTACTCCGGCGGTGCGGTCGTTGATGGCGAGCAGGTCTACCTGTTCTATACCGGCAATCTGAAAGAACCCACTGTCGATGGTGGTTTTGTGCGCCGGGCCACTCAAAACCGGGTGGATGCGGCTAACCCCGATGGTCTGATGGGGGGCGTGTATCAGCGTGATGCGGCGAACCCGCTTATCGACGGCCCCGCCGCCGGATATACCGCCCATTATCGGGACCCCATGATTACCCGCGACCCTCGCGATTCCCACGATGGGTGGCGTATGGTCATTGGCGCCCAGCGGGAAGATGAAACTGGGGCAGTAGTGCTCTATCACAGCGATGATTTGTATAACTGGAATTTTGTAGGGGAACTGGAGTTCGATACCACCAATGCGGCTCCGGGCACGGCTCCGGACCTGGTACCGGGCGGCTATATGTGGGAATGTCCGAACCTGATTACGCTGCGCGATGCGGTGACCGGAGAAGACCTGGACATTCTGATTATCTGCCCACAGGGCCTGGAACCAGTGACTACCGATACCGCTACTCACTATGCCAGCAGCGACCAATGCGGCTATATCGTTGGCAAGTTGGATGGCACCCGGTTCACAGTGCTTCGAGGATTTAGTGAATTAGATCACGGGCAGCAGTTCTATGCGCCACAGATCACCGGATTCAGCGAAACCTCAGGTTTATTACTTGGCTGGATGGGATTACCGGGACAGGACGATACTCCATCGGTGGCGGCGGAAGGGTGGGTGCACTCGCTCACCGTGCCACGGCGGGTAGAAGTACATAATCATGTGTTGCGACAAACCCTGATTGTGCCCGAATCTGTCCGGAACGGTGAGATTAATCACATGGACTCTGGAATTTTGTGGCATTCGGAACGTTTGGGCGGACACGAAACCACATTAGTGATTACTGGGTCACAAGGGACGATAGGGGCAACTATTCACTATCTTTCGGGGGCGAATCCGGTGTTGGAGATTGATGTAGCGGGTGACGTGCGCCGGGTTCCGTGTCCACCCGGTGAACTGGTTGTTTTTGTGGATCGTAGTGCGGTTGAGGTTACGGCTGCCGATGGGGCTGTTGCCGCTAGTTTTGTTACCTTCCCAAATGTCAATGAGATTTGGAGCACAATTACAAGAAACTGTGATTAGCTATTGTTTTTATGTTGCAATGATTGTTTAATAGAGGGGGTAGATAATCGGACTTCGCAAAAATGTGAGTTTGTGTGGTTTTTGGGGAGTTTCGATCAACTAAACATAGGGAGAAGTTCTTATGCAACATAAAGAGGTTGCTGACCGCGTCCTTAAAGCGGTCGGCGGCGAAGACAATATCGTCGCCGCAGCCCACTGCGCAACCCGCCTGCGTATGGTGCTCAAAGATTCAAAAAAGGTTGACCAAAAGGCTTTGGACAACGACCCGGATCTGAAAGGTACCTTTGAAACTGGTGGGATGTTCCAAATTATCGTTGGCCCTGGTGACGTCAACACGGTGTTCAAAGAACTCGATAATGCCACCAGCAAGAGCATTGCCGTCAGTACCGAAGAACTCAAGGAAGTGGTTGCCAATAGTGGCAACGCCTTCACCCGCTCGATCAAGGTGCTGGCGGATATTTTTGTGCCGCTGATTCCCATCCTGGTCGGTGGCGGTTTGCTCATGGCCCTGAATAATGTGCTCACCGCCAAAAACCTATTTGGCGAATTATCCCTCGTGGAACAAAACCCGCAGATGGAAGGCCTGGCTGGCCTGATTAACCTGTTGGCTTCGGCACCATTTGCCTTCCTGCCGATTCTCGTGGGCTTCACCGCAACCAAGCGGTTCGGCGGTAACGAATTCCTGGGTGCAGGTATCGCCATGGCCATGTTGAGTCCTGACCTGGTGAATTTCTACAAAATGGCCGAGGCCGAGGCCGCCGGCACCATCGAACAGTGGAACCTGTTTGGCCTGTTTGTGGATAAGATCGGCTACCAGGGCACCGTGCTACCAATTCTCGTGATCTCCTGGGTGTTGGCTACCATTGAGAAGTTCTTCCACAAGAAGCTCAAGGGCACCGCGGACTTCCTTATTACCCCGATGCTCACGCTGCTCATCACGGGCTTCCTCACCTTCATTGTTATTGGCCCGATCATGCGTAGCCTGGGTACCGCCCTGGGGCAAGGGCTGCAAACCGTGTACGAGGCGGGCGGCCCCGTTGGTGGTTTCCTGTTTGGTTTGGTCTACTCGCCCATCGTTATTACTGGTCTGCACCAGTCGTTCCCGCCGATCGAATTGCAGCTGCAACAACAGGGTGGTTCGTTCATCTTCGCCACCGCATCCATGGCCAATATTGCCCAGGGTGCCGCAACACTAGCAGTGTTCTTCCTGGCCAAGGGTGAAAAGCTCAAGGGCCTGGCCGGTGCCTCCGGTGTGTCCGCCGTATTGGGCATCACCGAGCCCGCCATCTTCGGCGTGAACCTGCGACTGCGCTGGCCTTTCTTTATCGGCATCGGTTCCGCCGCCATTGGTGGCGCCCTGATTGCTCTGCTGAACGTGAAGGCCGTTGCCTTGGGTGCCGCCGGCTTCCTGGGAGTTGTGTCCATCAAGGCTGAAGACATGGGCCCCTTCATGATCTGTGCCGTGATTACCTTCATTGTTTCCTTCGCTGCAGCCTTTGCCTATGGCCGTTACCTGGCACAACGCAACGGCAGCATCGATCCTGATGATGTGGGCACCGCCGTTGAGGCCGATAGTGATGCTGCACCCGTTGTAACCACCGAGGTTGCTGCGGAGAATGCCCTCCCGGTTATTGCCCCGTTGACCGGTGAGGTCAAGCAACTGTCGGCAGTGTCTGACCCAATGTTCGCCCAAGGCAAGTTGGGTGCCGGCCTGGCAATTGTCCCAACCGTGGGTAAACTGACTGCGCCGATCACTGGCAAAGTTGTGGTGGCATTCCCGTCCGGGCACGCATTCGCTATCCGCGGTAAGGGCGCCGATGGCAAGAACGTCGAGGTCCTCATGCACATCGGATTTGATACCGTGAATCTCAAGGGTGAGCACTTCAAACCTGCTGCAAAACAGGGTGATGAGGTGCAGGCCGGTGACCTGTTGGGCGAATTTGACATCGATGCCATTAAGGCCGCAGGATATGAGGTAACCACCCCGATTGTGGTGTCGAACTCGAAACGCACCGGCCCGGTGATTCCTGCCGCAGGTTTGCCATTGCCGAGCAATATTACTGCTGGTGATGCACTCATGACGGTTGATCCGAAACCGGTCCCAGCCGAAGCCCAGTAGTCGAATCGCTTTTCGACGCCTCTAGGGGTTTGCCCTGAGCGTCGAAAAGCATTATTTTTATATCGTAACCTCAGGAAAAACTTAGACTCATACCACAGTATGAGTCCGGCATCAGGGTTTCCCCCCACCCCAAAAGCGTGCTAGGCCGTGCTGCACAATTGTTACTATGCTAATTTTACTTTCGATACCGTTAATTCAGGAAGCAGAAAGGCATAGCAGCAGTGAGAATAAAAAACCTTAGTAAGCGTAAGGTGTTTTTCATTAGCGCCGCAGTGGTTGTGATAATCACATTGATAGGTGTAGCCCTGTATTCGTTCTTTGCGAATTCATCCGCCGTCACATTAGCTTCCTCTGACGTTCAGGTCCTTGACAAGCGCGATAACTCGCAGCGCGTCGCCGTGTCCGGCAATGTGGAACCCCAAAAATCCATGGTGCTCTCCACCCGGCTCACAGGTCCGGTTAACCAACTCAATGTCAAAGTGGGGGATCGGGTGCAGGCGGACCAATTGGTTGCCAATCTTGATGTCACCGATAAAGAAACCGAATTGGCGAAAAGCAAGGCGCAGGCAGCCACCAACGAAGCCAATTCCATTGCCGAAATCCGGGGCGCCGAGTCCCGCTACAACCGGTATAAGGAACTGCTGGATAACGGTATGAATCAGGATATTAATAACGCCAAGGCCGCATTGCGCACAGCCGAATCCGCTTACGATGAGGCAAACCGCAATTTCCAGCTGGAAAGCGCCCTGCGTGGTAATGGGAAACAGCAAGACATCGCCGCCCAACAGTCCAAGATCGAAAACGCTCGCCAGGACAGCATGAACACCAATGTCGAGGCTGCCCGCATGGGGCTCAAGGCGGTGGGAACCCTCCAGGATCAGGACACGGAACGCCGATCGCTGGCAACAGAGCAGAGCAATCTTGCGGAACTTAAAGCCCAACTTGATGGGGCCAGCCCAGAACAGCAGGTCCAGATTCAGGCGCAAATCAAGGCATCCGAGGAGCGGGTAGAAACCCTGCAAAACTCCGTGAATAAACAGTACCGTAATACTATTGACTCCGGGCTGGATGCCGCCGACGTGACCAATAAGCTGCAGGCCGCCGACCGGAACCTGCGGGAATCCCAGGACAGCTACGAGGCTACCCTGGCTCAGGCCGACAATAAGCTCGTCACCGACCAACGCAATGTCGCTAAGGCGTTCGAAGAAAAGAAGGATGCTGCGACCGCGCTTGCCGTGGCGGAACGCAACGCCCAATTCCAAATGGAAGACAATCAGGCGGCCATTGATAATGCGGTGCGGAATGCTCGGGCCACCCAGGCCTCCAATAATGCTGGCGATAACCAACTCAAACTCGATATCGCCTCTGCGCAGATTCGTGCCCCCTTCGACGGGGTGGTCACCAATGTTGCCGCCAAACAGGGGTCGGCTGCGAATGGTGCCCTCATGACCATTGCCGATGATGCTCGCATGATTGTTCACGCCAATGTGAAAGAAATCGACGTCGCCAAGATTGCTGTTGGCCAGCGGGTGGAGTTCACCACCCCCGGTACTGGCGACAAGAAATTCCAAGGTAAAGTCTCCTTCGTCTCCACGGTTGCGGCATCGCAGGAAACCCCAGCGACTCCCGCCAGTGGTGGCGCGGCCGGTGGTTCCGCTTCCGGCGGATCGTCTGGTGCTAGTGGCAGTAATAATAAGGTGAACTTCCCCATTGAGATCGAGGTGTTAGGCAATAAGGGAACCCTGCGGTTGGGCTCCACCGTCAAGGCCCGGATTATTACCCGGGAGGCCTCCGATAAGATGGTCATCCCCCAATCTGCCGTGTACGAAGACCAAGGCAAGAAAAAAGTCCTGGCCATCGCCGCCGACGACACCATCGTGGAACGCACCGTGAAGCTGGGTAGCAAGACCGATTTCGATGTGGAGGTTCTCTCCGGCGAGGCAAAGAAGGGCGACAAAATCCTGGTGGATGCCGCGAAATACCGCCAATCCGTGGGGCAGAAAGCCACCGTCGACACCGCAGCCCCCGAGGGTGCGGATGGTGCCGGCGCCGGCGGTGCTAGCGGGACCGCAACAAGCACCGCCGCGGCAGAAGTACGATAGCCCCTGAGTCAGGGCAGTGAAAGGCAGAAAATGGCGAAGAAACGCAACCCCGCCGAGGAAACCGACTCTGACCTGCTCATCGACATGCAGGACATTGTTAAAACCTTCAATATCGGCACCCCAAACGAACTCACAATCCTCCACGGTGTGAACTTTAACCTGGCGCGCGGCGAATTCCTTTCCGTGGTCGGCACCTCGGGCTCCGGCAAATCAACCCTCATGAACATTATCGGATTATTGGATAAGCCCACGTCCGGCACCTATAATCTCGATGGCGTCGACGTCCTGGAGCTTTCCGACGACAAGGCCGCCCTCTACCGTTCCAAACACATTGGTTTCGTGTTCCAGAACTTCAACCTGATTGGGCGCATCTCCGCACGTCGCAATGTGGAACTCCCCATGATGTACGCCGGCGTGGATCGTAAGGACCGTACCGAACGCGCCAACCATCTCTTGGAAATGGTGGGAATGCAGGAGCGTGCCGATCACCTGCCCGCCGAGCTATCCGGCGGCCAAAAACAGCGGGTAGCCATTGCCCGGGCGCTCAGCAACTCGCCCGACCTCATGCTTGCCGATGAGCCCACCGGTGCGCTCGACACCGCCACCGGTCGCATGGTCATGGACCTGTTTCACGACCTGAATCAAAACCATGGTGTGACCATTGCGCTCATTACCCACAACCCGGAGTTGGCGGAAGAAACCACCCGCATTGTTACTATGAACGACGGCATACTGACCGGTCCACCGGCACCCCAGAACGGGATTGTGCCGGCGGTCATGCTTGCCCCCGCAACCGGCCCGTTTACCGCAATCACGCCTGACGATATTGCGGCCGCCGAGGCTGAGGCCGCTGCGGTGCCGCAATCACCGACAAATGCAACGCCGGCTGCCGGGGCGCCATCGCTGACGCCAGCCCCAAAGCCGAAGGCGCCGGCCAAGCCGAAGGTGAAGAAAGCAAAATCGAAGTCGCAGCGGCATTCCACCACCGCCCAGGGGCAGAGTGGGGAAGCCTGGCGTGGCGTCACCACCGGCACCGGTACGGGTGCTACCGGGCCTAGGTCTGGTCGACCGGGTAGGTCCGCATCCGATTCCAAAGCCACCCCGGGAGGTGACAATTAAGTGAGCATTTTTGAATCCCTCACCCTGGCGCTGTCGAACCTCCGCACCAATAAAATGCGGTCCGCCCTCACCCTTCTGGGCGTGATTATCGGTATCGCCTCCGTCATCACCATCCTCACTATCGGTGATGGTCTGCGCGAAGATACCCTATCCAGCCTCAACAACGATGGTGGCGTTGAGATAGTTGCCGAGGCCCGGCCCATCCCCTCGGAGGAAGAATTGCAGATGGTTGGTGGCGAAGACCATTACCACTATTCCGGCCGTCTTGACGACACCTCCTACGAGATCACCAGCGACGATATTGATCGGATCAAAGACCTCCTGGGCGACAAGCTAGCTGGGGTGGCCATTGGCGGGAGTTCCTCCTACAATGGTGACCTCATCTACAACAGTAAAACCATCAACGGTTCCACCTTCTTCGTCAACCCCTACTACTTCGTCCAAAATAACTACAAAATCGCAGTGGGGCGCCTGCTTGGTCAGGACGACATCAACAATAACAAGCCTGTTGCAGTGCTCAACAATAAACTTGCTAAACAAATATTCGGTGACAATATCCAGGCAGCCCTAGGGAAGGAAGTAACCTTCGAATCTGAGGATGGTCTCAGCGACTTCACCGTTGTGGGAGTGCTTCAAGAACCAAAGGAAGGCGTGTTGAGTGGGGGCGGGCCGGAACCCAGCAACATGTACGTGCCCTACACCCTGGAATCCCGACTCAGCGACCAGGCAGGCACCTGGCAGTCAATCACGTTTCGCACCACCCCGGCCGCCGCCGGAGACCTGCAACAAATCAAGGCAACCATCGCAGACTATTTCAAACCACGGTTTGAGGGGAGCCCCGAATACGAAATGAAGGTTCGGGACTACACCAAGGAATTAGAAAGCGTCAACAGTGTCCTTGGTGGTATCAGCGCCGCTATTGCCGGCATTGGTGCTATCTCCCTCATGGTCGGCGGCATTGGTGTCATGAACATCATGCTCATCACCGTGACCGAACGCACCCGCGAAATTGGTATCCGTAAAGCCCTCGGCGCCACCCGCAAAGACATTCGCAGGCAATTCGTCATCGAAGCAATGGTGGTGTGCCTCATCGGTGGTTTCATCGGCATGGCCATTGGCGCCATCCTCGGGCCACTGGCATGTCAGCTCATGTTCAAGACCATGACTATGCCGCCCGTCATGGGCATGATTGGGTCCCTCGCGTTCTGCCTCGTCATCGGCCTGTTCTTCGGCTGGTATCCCGCTGGTCGCGCCGGCAAACTCGACCCCATCGAGGCACTACGATACGAATAATCTCCGAGCTTTTCGACGACTGACCCCGTGCGGTTGTCGAAAAGCTTTGAGTTATTTCCCAGCAGTCCAATCAACTCATGCCGCAACCCCGCCACCCGTTCATCGAAACTATCGCCATGACGGGGGCAGGGCACATCGACTGCGACATCCGTAATCACCGTATTCAGGCAACGCAATATGCGCAGGAGCGCGGGTGGCGGTGCGCGCCGGGGTAGGGGGCAGCCCCGTGAACTAGCCAGGCGGTGATAGCCAACTGCCAAAGCGATAGGAAGATTGCTAATAGCAGGACTTAGATAATCATGGACCGAATGCGTGTTCGCTATCCCTGGATAGGGGCAGTCGTGGTTGCCGCGGGTGCAGTGGGGGGCGCTGGTTTAGTGGCTACTGGTTTGGTAGTCGTGATGCTTATAGGAGGGATGCCTTGGCTTGGATGCTATGGGTGGGTGGTATAGGTTGCGGTGCATGTTGGTGAGAATAACGGCCTGCCCATCCGGCATATTTACGCGGTGATACGGTAACATTTTGGTTAGCGAAATAACCCTGGGTGTTGGTAAGTATCAACGGTGCAGTGCAGGCGATGGTGGCCGCTGGTTCGCGGGGGTTGTGACGCTGAGCGCGCAGGAAGCGAGGGGTGGCGCGGTAGCCAACGCTCACATTTGTTGATGGTTCACATGGTGAGAGCATAATGGGTTGCCCACGGTACCTCGCTTGGCTTTTATTGATAGACTGATCGGTCTTAAAGCTGGGTTTTGATTCTAATTCATAGTGATCTATCCTGTCTACTTTTCATGATCTCTGAGGGTGAATGGAAAAGTCTAAAAATTAATATCGCAGGTGGTAGGGACCAATTTATTTATGATTATCCGATTGTAAAAACCCATGAACCTATCAACTAAGGGCGCACTAAGTAGTATGCAAACCTGGAAATTATGTGTTAGTG
>CAUVMZ010000056.1:0-14459 GCA_963552855.1 uncultured Corynebacterium sp.
CCCCGCGATAGCGGTGCCAGCACCGGGGTGAAGCTCACCGTCACTGGCACCGTCGAATACGCGCCCAGATTTTGGCGAATCTCCGGGTTATGACGATGCTTACCAGCGGTGTTATAGGCCCGCAGGTTACCCATCACCTCCGAGCCCAATAGGCCCACGCTGGCTTTCTTCCCCGCACCCGAGGTGCCCGTGATGGACACAAATTGCAGATCCGGGTGCACTAAATCATGCACCACCGCCGGCAACATGGCTAAGGTGGCGCCGGTGGGGAAACAACCAGGCACCGCAATCCGGTTCGCCCCCTGCAGTTTACTGCGCTGACCAGGAAGTTCCGGCAGTCCATAAGGCCAGCTGCCGGCGTGCTCCCCGCCATAATATTTTTCCCAATCGTGGGAATCCGTTAACCGAAAATCGGCGGCACAGTCAATCACCAGCACATCATCACCCAAATTTCGGGCGATTTCGGCGGAATGCCCGTGCGGCAACCCCAAGAAAACCACATCATGGCCGGCTAAAATATCCGTGGTGGTGGGCTCAATCGTGCGGTCCGTCAAGCCCACCAAATGCGGCATGAGCTCGGCCACGGACTGGCCCGCGGTGGTGGCGCCGGTCAGCGCGCCGATCTCCACGTCTGGGTGCGCGGAAATCAGGCGGAGAATTTCGCTGCCAGCATAGCCGGAGGCCCCGGCGACGGCTACGTTAATTGTCATGCACCCAGCATAGCAATTATTCGGAAACTTGCAATTTATGCACGCATGTGGGCGCCGAACCGTTCCGCCGCCAACTCCGCGGCAGCCAGCCGGCCCACCGAGCACTCCTCATCCGTCAAGGTCCGATCCGGGGCCCGGAACACCAGGGCAAAGGCCAACGATTTCACGTCGACCCCCAACCCTGCCGAGCGGTACACGTCGAAAAGCTCCACGGTTTCCAACAAGTCGCCGCCACCAGCAATAATGGTCTGCCGCACCGTCTCGGCCGGCACATCCTCCGGCACCACCAGTGCCAAATCCTGCTTCACCGCCGGAAACGCCGACAGCACCGGCGCCGGCAATACCTGCGTGAACGGCAACGCCGACACATTCAGCTCCATGGCACACGTACGCTTCGGCAGACCCAACCGCTCCACAACCTGCGGATGCAGCTCACCGGCATGCCCCACCACGACACCATCCACCAGCAATGCGGCACACCGGCCCGGATGCCACGGCAAATACTCTGCATTCTCCACCGTCAACGACACCCCGGCGGCCCGCGCCACCAGTTTCGCCGACTCGATCGCATCCGCATACGAATATTCCCGACCCTCACCCCATGGGCCCGAAAACTCAATCAAACCAGTGCCCACGGTCGCCACATGCAACGGCTGGTACGGCAACGTCGCTAACAACCCAGCAATCTCCGCATCCGACGGCCGCTGTGCCACCGACAGCATCGGCGACATGCCCGCGCCCTGCACCACCGACACCTGCTGTTGGCCAAACAACGACAAATTCGTCATGCCCCGCGCCACATTCCGCGCCACAGCCTCCAGCATTGACGGCAATAACGTTGTGCCCACAATGGCGTAATCCGTATCCAACGGGTTGCGCACCGCCACCGCGTTACGACGCTCATCCGCGGCCGCCAACCCCCATGTATCAAACGTATCCTGCCGAATAAACGGGGTTGGCAAAATCTCCACATAACCGCCATAAGCCAACGCATGCCCAATAGCGCGCCGCCGCTTCTGGGCTGGGGTCAACCCCTTACCCGCCGACACGGTTGGCACAATCGCGGGAATATCCGCCAATCCTTCCAGGCGCAGCACCTCCTCCACCAGGTCCGCATCCTCGGTCAAATCCGGGCGCCACGTCGGCGGAACCACATCCAGCATGCCGTCATGCTCCGTAACCTCACACCCCACCTCGCGCAGCCGACCGACCACCGTCTCTGGGGCATAATCTACCCCGGCAATCTGGCCCGGACGCGACACCGCCATCCGAATCGTAGGCATCACCGGCGCCTCCCCCACCACAGTGCGGCCCGTAGAAATGGTGCCACCCGCAATATCCTGCAACAATGCGCAGGCCATATCCAAGGCGACCTCCACCAACGCCGGATCTACGCCCCGCTCAAACCGCCGCGACGCCTCCGAACTCAATTTATGACGCCGCGACGACCGAGCCGTCACAATAGGATCCCACGTAGCAGCCTCAAAATACACGTCCGTGGTATCAGCAGAAATCTCCGACGAAACGCCCCCCATCACGGCAGCTAACGACTGGATGCCTGCGTCATCGCAAATCACCACATCTTCAGGATCTAGCTTGCGCACAACATGATCCAGGGTTTCCAGCTGCTCACCTTGCCGGGCCAACCGCACCACCAAATCACCGCTGATCTTCTCGGCATCAAACGCATGCATCGGCTGACCCAACGCCAACATCACATAATTCGTCACATCCGTCGCCGGATTCACTGGCTGCTGGCCGGAAAGTAACAACTCCCGCTGCAACCACCACGGCGTCGTGGCCTTAGGATCAATGCCGCTTACCTGACGCAACCCAAACCGCTTCGCCTTCGTCTCTGGCCGCACCTCTACGTCGATAAGCTTCGATGTTGGCTGCGGCACCTGCGGAAACTCCGCCAACGCCGGATCCTGGTAGACCGCCGACAACCCAAACCCGGACGCCAATTCCCGAGACAACCCCCGAGCCGACAACGCATAACCACGATCCGGGGTGATATTCACATCAAAAACCGTATCATCCAGGCCCAGCACCTCCCGGGCATCCGCACCCGGCTCACCCGAATCCAACGTGAGAATACCCGACGACCTGGTGGTGAGCCCCAACTCTGCCGCGGAGCAAATCATGCCCTCCGATACACGGCCATACGTCTGCCGCGCCGAAATCTCGAAACCACCCGGCAGCACCGTCCCCGGCAATGCCACCACCACAATGTCGCCCACCGAGAAATTCTGGGCGCCACAAATAATATTCTGCACCTGATCCGGCCCCACCAACACCTGGCAGTAGCGGATCGGCTTCTTAAACTCCGTCAACTCCTCGATAGCGGCCACCCGACCCAACACCAGCGGCCCGGTGGTTTCCGGAATCGACTCGTACCCTTCGGTCTCAAACCCCACCTGCACATACATTGCGTCCAACTCCGCCGGGGGCACACCAGCGAAATTTGGAAGCAAACTCTGAACCCAACTCTGAGTAATAAGCATTATCCCAATATCTCCTTTATGCCTGGATTCCGAAAGGTGCAGTGAAACGAATATCGCCCTCCACCATGTCCCGCATGTCATTCAGCCCATTGCGGAATTGCAACGTCCGATCCACCCCAATACCAAACGCAAACCCGGTATAGACCGCCGGATCAATACCCGCGGCCCGCAAGACATTCGGGTTCACCATGCCGCAACCACCCCATTCGATCCAACCAGCCCCACCTTTCTTCTGCGGAAACCACACATCCACCTCGGCGGACGGCTCCGTGAACGGGAAATAATTAGCGCGCATCCGGGTACGAGTCTCCGCGCCAAACAACGCTTTTGCTAAATGGTCGAGCGTGCCCCGCAAATGCGCCATCGTCAACCCCTCGGCCACAGCGAGGCCCTCCACCTGGTGAAACACCGGCGTGTGCGTGGCATCCAACTCATCGGTGCGAAATACCCGGCCCGGGGCCACCACATAAATCGGCAGATCCTGCGACAACATGGTGCGCATCTGCACCGGCGATGTATGCGTCCGCAACACCTGCCGCGACCCCTCATGAGAAACATGGAACGTGTCCTGCAAGGTGCGCGCCGGGTGATCCGGCACAAAGTTCAAGGAATCGAAATTGAAATACTCCGCCTCCACCTCTGGACCATCCGCCACCTCATAGCCCATGGAAACAAAAATATCCGTGATCGTCTCCAACAGCGTCGTGATCGGGTGCAGCGCTCCCACCTGCCGGCGGGTGGTAGGCACGGTAACATCCACTCGCTCAGCAACCAAGACCTCGGCGTTCCGCTTCTCTTCCAAGGCGGTTTTAGCGCTAGCATACGCCTTCTCCGCCTCGCCCCGCGCCTGATTGACAAGCCGTCCGGCATCCTTCCGCTCATTCTTTGGCAACGACCCCAACGCGCGCCGTGCCTGTGAGATAGGCGCATCATCACCCAAATGTTCCCTGCGGGCGACAGCCAATTCTTCGAGGTTAGTCGCAGCAGCAAAGGCTTGCCGCGCGGCCCCCACAGCTTCGGTCAGCTCGGACACGGATTCTCCTTGGTAAATCGATAAAAATGTAACTCATCCATAATAGCGACTAGTTTGCAAACCACCAAGATCACAAATGGGGGTGAATTTGACTAAAATCACATTCCTTCTTTCTTCAGGTTTTACTAGTGTATAAAGCATGGAAACGCTTTACGACGCCTACTGCACCGCACAACGCAGCGGTGCCGCACTTGTTGCGCATGTGCGTCGTCAAGGCCTGAAAAAACATCAAATCGCCCGGGATTTCCGCATCACCCAAAAAGAAGCAGATCTTTATATCTGGTTGGGCCACCAATTCACCGCCAAACTCCTCATGCTCGCTGCCGAGAAACAGCTATCCGTCAGCCAGCTCCAGGTGGTGGCCAAAGCCACGAATAAGGCCAGCGCTAACCTCGTCGACAAGCAAGCGCTGCGGCAAGAGTTCATTAACCACGCCGCCACCTGCACCGTCGACGAACTGCACCTCTACGTCAACACCCGGGTGCTCGAAGTCAACAGTGGGCGCGCGCCGCGGAAAGCCGCAACCGGCATATCCAAACAGGCCGACGCCGATGGCATGGGCCACATCCACGCCGCCATGCCCTACCACGAAGCCAAAAAAGTCAGCGCCATCCTCGACACAGACGCCAAAAAACTCCGGCGGCTCAACCCCAACCTCGGCTACGCGGAAGCCCTCACCCACGCGCTCATTAACCGGGTCACCGCCCCTAGCGCCGACAGTAGCCCCACTAACACCCCCTGTTTCCTTTTCCCGCTCCAGGCAGACGCCACCTACTTCGCGGACGGCACCGTCGCCTTCACCAACGGCTCCACCCGACCCCTCAAAGAACTAGTCGACGAACAGCTCAGCGACTATGGCTATGTCATTGTCACCGCACTCGACGAAAACGGTGTCCCGACCGTCGCCACCTCCTACCTCTGCCGGCGCCGCAACCCCGACGCCAACGGTCGGGACAAACAACGAAGCTTCAGCCCCTGGCAAAAATTCATCAGCACCGCCGAATACCTGTGCTGTATGCACCCCGATTGCAGCTATCCAGCAATCTCCAGTCAGGGCCACCACCTCAAAGCCTGGACTAATGGCGGGCCCACCACCCTCACTAACTGTGTGCCCCTCTGCGGCCCCCACAACGCCCAAAACGACGACAATCCAGCCAAACACTGGCACAACGGCCACGCCATCAAAGACCCCGCCACCGGGCGAGTCGGCTGGCAATTCACCCGAGGCGGGCCCATCTACCACAATAAAAACCCGCTCATCCGCAAAGGAATGCGAGAATGGGCACTCGCCTACTACGGATTCATTTCGATGACTCCCATAAACAAATAGACGCCGCGGTAGCCAAATTCAACGACTCCGCCGAACCCTTAATGGGAATCGCTACCCGGTGATCGGCCAACTCCATAAGCTCCGGCCCCAACCCATGCGCCTCATTGCCAAACAACCAGGCAGTAGGACGGGCCAGGAGCTCATTAGCCGTGCCCAAATCCACCTCACCATCAGCCGCCGTCGCCACCAACTGCAACCCCCGACCTTTTAGTAGACGCAGCACCTCCCCCACATCCCGCGACCGCGCCACCGGCACATGAAACACCGACCCCGCCGAGGCCCGCACCGCCTTCGACGACTGCGGATCCACCGTATCCCCCGCAAAAATCACCGCATCCGCCCCCAAAGCATCAGAAACCCGCACCAACATACCCGCATTCCCCGGATCATTCGTCCCCACCGCCACAGTCACCAACCGAGGACTACGACCCAACGCCTCCCCCACCCGCCACAACACCGGACGGCACACCGCAAAAATCCCCGGCGCCGTCGCAGTATCCGCCAACGACCGGGCCGCCCCCGCAGTAATCGGGTGCACAAACACCTGCATATGGCCCGCAGCCACCACAATATCCGCAAACCGCCTCGCCGCCTCCGCAGTTATAAATACATCGGTGGCAGAACCCGTAGTAACAGCAGCCTCCACGGAGTTGGAGCCTTCGACGATAAATTTCCCTTCCTTTCTTCTGACTGCTGTCCGATGTAGCTTTGCTGCTTTGATGATGCGGGGGGTGCGTTCGGTAAATGCTTCAGTGAAGTCTAGGCTGCTCATTCACCTTATGGTAGCAGGTAGCAAAAACTCCACCACTCCCCTTCTGGGAAGCGGTGGAGTCAGAATGTTTTAGGCAGCCTTGGGGGCGTTCACGTCTGCCGGCAGCGCGGCCTTGGCGGCCTCGCAGATCACGGAGAACGCGGCGAAGTCGTTCACCGCAAGGTCGGCCAGGATCTTCCGGTCTACTTCAATTTCGGCCAACCGCAGGCCCTGGATCAACCGGTTGTAGGTGATACCGTTCATGCGGGCGGCAGCGTTAATGCGGGTGATCCACAGTTTGCGGAATTCCGACTTACGGGCCCGACGGTCACGGTAGGAGTAGGTCATGGAGTGCAGCCATTGTTCCTTGGCCTTGCGGTATAGGCGGGAACGCTGCCCCCGGTAGCCTTTGGCTGACTTGAGAATTTCCCGACGTTTCTTCTTGGCGTTTACTGAGCGCTTAACACGTGCCATTGTTTACAACTTTCCTTACAGCAATAGATTATGTGGTGGATTAAGCCTTGCCCAGGAGACGCTTGACGCGCTTGGTGTCGGCTGGGGCTACATCCGTCGTTCCCTTCAGGCGACGGGTGCGCTTCGACGGCTTCCCTTCCAGGAGGTGGCGTCGATTAGCCCGCTCGCGGCGTAGTTTGCCGGAACCAGTGGTCTTGATCCGCTTAGCGGTGCCCTTGTGGGTTTTCTGCTTCATGGGATTAAACGTCCTTCTAACTTTTAGGTCTCTACTTTTTGCCTTTGCGCACTGGGCCGAAGACCATGGTCATATTGCGACCATCTTGTTTGGGCTTCGATTCCACAATGCCGTAATCGGCAACATCCTCTGCCAGTCGGTCTAAAAGCCGGGTACCGAGCTCCGGTCGGGACTGCTCCCGGCCCCGGAACATGATGGTGACTTTTACTTTGGACCCTTTTTCGAGGAAGCGGATCACATTGCTCTTTTTTGTCTCGTAATCGTGATCGTCGATCTTGGGACGGAATTTTTGCTCCTTGACCACAGTTTGCTGCTGATTTTTGCGAGCTTCACGAGCCTTTTGAGCCTGTTCGTATTTGAACTTGCCATAGTCCATGATCTTGCAAACCGGCGGCTTGGCGTTGGGGGCGACCTCAACGAGGTCGAGGTCGGCGTCGTAAGCAAGTTTACGTGCATCTTCAATATGCACGATGCCAACCTGCTCCCCATTAGGTCCAACAAGTCGAACCTCGGGTACTCGGATTCGCTCATTAATGCGAGCTTCAGCGCTGATGGGAACTCCTCAAGTAGCAAAGTGGATTATGTGATCTACCGTTATTCGCTAGCGATTCCCGTGACATACGAAAAACCCGTTTGCTTCTTCAGGAGCAAACGGGAGACCTGATACCTTGACCTCTTTACCGAAGCTTGAGGTGGGAAGATCTCCACTTGCGTTGGGCGGTAGTGGGTTAACTATAACACAGTAGGTACCCCCAAACAAGTCTGCGGCTAAGATGAGGGGCATGACCCAAGATAATTCTGATAAACATCAGACTAGTCTGATGGATCTTCCCAAATTTATCGGGACTGACGTCTTACAATCTCCGGAGCCACCGGATACGCAACAAGCGCAAAATCAATCTGAACCGTGGTGGACTAATGAGAATATTATTATTCGCCTGTGGGCCAGTTTTGGGGCGCTCATCACGTTTATTGGTGTGGCGTTCCTTGTGGCTTGGGGCATTAAGAATGGGTGGCTCACCCCCACCATCCGGGTCGTGCTCGCAACCTTGTTGGGCATCGCTTTGCTGGCAACCACCCCGGTTTTGCGGCGTCGTCAGTTACATTCCGCTGCCGTGGGTTCGGTATACATCACCTCTCTTCTGACTCTGGGCGCCACCGCCATTAGCGTTGGCTATATTTTTGATATGTGCCCGCCGGTTGCTGCGTCTGCGGTGCTGGGTGTGATCGTTGCCGCGTATGGCCTTGGGAATCGGTGGTTGGCGCAGGAGGGCGTCGCTATAACCGTTGCGATTGTGAGTTTCATTCTGCTCGGGTGGCATATTAGCCGCGCTGGCCTTACCCCCCACGTGTTTCCGTATAGCCTGCCGGGTCTGCTGCTTCTTCTGGCCGCTTATCGACGCCCAACCTGGCCGAACGCCCAAGCGGTCGCCGGGGTCTTGATCTTTGCTGGTGCGGCCGTCGGTGACACCGGTAGTTCGTGTTTCTTCCTGCTGGGGGCCATGCTCGTCACCATCGTGCTGCGTGACCATTGGCTCATCACCGTCAGCCTTTACCCAGTGATGTTTTTCCCGGGCACCCATCAGATATATTTTCTGCTAGTTTTCGGTATTTTCATCCTGTGGGCCTGCCTGGAGCGTGCCAACCCCATCCCCTGGGGGCTTATTGCCGTGAATTTCCTATCGTTCCACAACTATTTTTCCCTGGTGCAGGCCGGTTATTTCGTGGCGTTCGCCATCACCATTTGGTTCCTGCACCGGATTAACTACCGCGAGATTCTGTGGGGGCTTTGGACCCTCATTGGCCTGTATTTGGTTCGTGGCCTGCTGGTGGCGGCAATTCTCAACCGGCCCATTGTGTTGGGGAGTCCGCACCTCATGGTGTGTTGGGCGATCGTCATTATGTTGGGGGTCGCCGTCTACCGCTATAGACAGGTTCTTCAGCTGCCGCGGCCCATGCCTGCCGTGCTTGCCGTTATCGGGCTGGTGTTTTCGATGATTGTAGTGCTGCTCATCACCAGCACTCTCATGCCTTCCGAGGTGGGGTTTTATGTAGGTCATGCCATTGTGTCGGTGGCATGGTTGCTGCTGGCCGCTTGGTTGGCGATCTGGCGGCACACGTCGTTGAGCGTCGGCATGTTTTTAAGCATCGGTGTGATTTCGAAACTCATCTTTTTCGACATGCAGGCAATCCAGGGGGTGCCGCGCATCGCCGCGTTTATCCTCTCTGGCATTATTTTGATCAGTATCGCCGTCGGCTACGCCAGTAAGGGGGCTAAGAAGGCGCCGGTGTATGAGCCGGCTATTTGAGCCACTTCTTCAGGTGTGCCGGTGGCGACGATTTCACCACCGCCGGCGCCACCTTCGGGCCCCATGTCGATAATCCAGTCCGCCGCCTTAATCACATCTAAATTGTGCTCAATGATAATCACGGAGTTGCCCTTATCTACCAACGACTGGATGACCAGCATGAGTTTCCGAATGTCTTCAAAATGCAGGCCGGTTGTCGGCTCGTCCAAAATATAGATGGTGCGACCATTGGAGCGTTTCCGCAGTTCCGCAGCCAGCTTGACCCGCTGCGCCTCCCCGCCGGATAGGGTGGTAGCCGCCTGTCCCAACCGCACATAGCCCAACCCCACCTCGGTCAGGGTGTGTAAATACCGGTGGATGGCGGTGATGGGTTGGAAAAACTCCACAGCCTCCGCAATCGGCATCTCCAACACCTCGGCAATATTCTTGCCCTTGTAGCGCACCTCCAGGGTTTCCCGATTATATCGGGCCCCGTGGCACACCTCGCAGGGCACGTATACGTCGGGGAGGAAATTCATTTCTATCTTCAAGGTTCCATCGCCTTGGCAGGCCTCGCACCGGCCACCTTTCACGTTGAAGGAGAACCGGCCGGGCTTATAGCCCCGCACTTTGGCCTCGGTGGTTTCCGCAAACAGTCCCCGAATCTTGTCGAACACCCCGGTGTAGGTTGCGGGGTTTGACCGGGGGGTCCGCCCAATCGGCGACTGGTCTACCTGCACCAATTTGTCGAGGTGTTCCACCCCATCCACCCGCACCGCCCGACCCGGCACCTGTCGGGCCCGGTTGAGCTTATTTGCCAGCGTGCGCGCGAGAATCTGGTTGACCACCGTGGATTTGCCCGACCCGGACACCCCGGTCACGCACACCAGCACGCCCAGGGGAATGTCCACATCAATGCCCTTCAGGTTATTTTCCCGGGCCCCCACCACCGTGAGTTTCCGATCTGGGTCGATGGGGCGCCGCTGGTTCGGCACCTCCAATTTCCGGCGGCCCGCAAGGTACGCGCCGGTGAGTGACTTGTCGCACTCCCCTATCCCGGCCGGTTTCCCCTGGTACACCACTTCCCCACCGTATTCGCCGGCCTGCGGCCCGATATCAACCAACCAGTCCGCCGCCTTGATGGTGTCTTCGTCATGCTCCACCACGATCAGCGTGTTGCCGATATCCCGCAACCGTTCCAGGGTGGCGATGAGCCGCTGGTTATCCCGCTGGTGCAGCCCAATGGATGGTTCGTCGAGCACATAGAGCACCCCCGCCAAGCCCGAGCCGATCTGGGTGGCGAGCCGAATCCGCTGCGCCTCCCCACCGGACAGGGTCCCGGCAGCCCGGTTAAGCGTCAAATAGGTGAGCCCCACATCAATTAGAAATTGCAGCCGGGCCTGAATCTCCTTCAGCACCGCCCCGGCGATGAGCTGTTCACGTGGCCCCAACACCAGGCTCTTTAAGAATTCCGCGGCTTCGGCAACACTCAGCTCAGCCAGGCCAGCAATGGACAAATCCCCGTGATGCTCGGACGCCATGCGCACCGCCAGGATCTCCGGCCGGAGCCTGGCCCCCCGGCAGGCGGGGCACGCCACCTCCCGGGTGTACCCCAGGAGGCGATCCTTCTGAGTTTGCGACTCCGAGGTTTCGATCTTCCGGTTCATGTACCCCAGCACGCCTTCAAAGGGTGCCGACCAGTTCCGCACCCGCCCATACCGGTTTTTGTAGTGGACGGTCACCACATCGTCGCTGCCGTGGATGAGCGCATGTTTCGCTTCTTCAGGCAGCTGATTATAGGGGGTTTGCGGGTCAAAACCCATGGTGGCGCCCAGGCCGGCAATGAGCTGGGAGAAATATTTGGAGTTAGGGCTGGAATACCAGGGCTGCACCGACGTGAGCGCCGGGGCACTGGGGTCCGGGATCACCAGGTCAATGTCGATTTCCTGCCGCATGCCTAACCCATCGCAGGTGGGGCACGCCCCATAGGGGGAGTTAAAGGAGAATGAGCGGGGTTCTAATTCATCAATTCCGAGGGCGTGGCCGTTAGGGCAGGCGAGTTTTTCACTGAAGCGGCGCACCCGGTGCGGATGGTCGTCGGCAAGCGAAACAAAGTCGAGCACCACTACCCCATCGGCGAGCCGCAGGGCGGTCTCAATGGAGTCGGTGAGGCGCTGCTTTTGGGTAGGTTTGACGGTCAGCCGATCCACTATCACATCAATGTCATGCTTGACCTGCTTTTTCAGGGTTGGCGGGTCGGTGAGCTGGTAGGTTTTCCCATCGACTCGGGCCCGCGCATAGCCTTGAGCGGCCAGGTCGGCGAACAGTTCCACAAATTCGCCCTTGCGGGTGCGCACCACCGGCGCCAACACCTGGAACCGTAACCCGGGTTCCATTTCTAACACCCGGTCAACAATCTGTTGGGGGGTTTGCCGGTCGATAATGGCGTCGCATGTGGGACAGTGTGGGGTCCCGGCGCGGGCGTAGAGGAGGCGAAGGTAGTCGTAGATTTCGGTGATGGTTCCGACGGTGGATCGGGGGTTGCGGTTGGTGGATTTTTGGTCGATGGAGACTGCGGGTGAGAGTCCTTCGATGAATTCGACGTCGGGTTTATCCATTTGGCCGAGGAATTGGCGGGCGTAGGAGGAGAGGGATTCAACGTAGCGGCGTTGGCCTTCGGCGAAGATGGTGTCGAAGGCGAGGGAGGATTTTCCGGATCCGGAGAGTCCGGTGAAGACGGTGAGGGCGTTGCGGGGGATGTTGATGTTGATGTTTTTGAGGTTGTGTTCTTTTGCGCCGCGGACGATGAGCCGGTCTGCCACGTTTGGTCCTGTTCTGTAGGGTTGGGGTTATGGATTTGAAGCGTGTTTCAGTGTCGGATATGGATAATAATTGCTACTTATTGTTTTGCAAAGGTGAGGGGTTGCTTATTGATGCGGCGGATGATGCGCCGCGGTTGTTGGGGTTGGCTGCGGAGTGTGGGGTGCGGATTACGAAGGTAGTGACGACGCATGCGCATTGGGATCATGTGCGGGCGTTGGGTGAGGTGTTGGCGGCGACGGGGGCGGTGCATTATGCGTCGGCGTTGGATGCGCCGGAGTTGCCGTGTGGGGTGGATGTGAAGTTAAGTGATGGGGATGTGATTGAGTTTTGTGGGGTGGAGTTGCCGGTGGTGGTGTTGCGGGGTCATACTGCGGGTGGGGTGTGTGTGGTGGTGGAGTTGGGTGGGGTTCCGAATTTGTTTGTGGGGGATAGTTTGTTTCCGGGTGGGTTGGGGAAGACTGGGTCGGTTGCGGATTTTGAGTTGTTGTTTTCGGATGTGTCGTCGCGGTTGTTTGATCGGTTTTCGGATGATGCGGTGGTGTGGCCTGGGCATGGGGCGTCAACGACGTTGGGGGCGGAGCGGGGTAGTTTGGGGTCGTGGTGGGAGCGTAAGTGGTAGGTGGGGTTTTTGGGTAGCATGTAGGGGGTAAGTTTTGTTCCGTTTTTGTTGGGAGTGTTTGTGGTGATTCGTAAGGTTGCGCGTCCGATGGTGGCGTCGGTGTATGTTGCTGATGGTGCGGATATGGTGTTGAATACGCAGGCTCATGTGGAGGGGGCTGAGGCGGTGTTGCGGCATGTGCGGTCGATTGTGTCGCGGTCGACGTATCAGAAGTTGCCGCGGGATCCGGAGTTGTTGGTTCGGGTTGTTGGGGGGTTGAAGGTTGGTGCGGGGTCGTTGTTGGGGTTGGGGCGGTGTCCGCGGTCGTCTGCTGGGGTGTTGGCGTTGTTGAGTGTGCCGACTATTATGGCGCGTCATGCGTTTTGGGAGACGCAGGATGCGGAGGAGAAGGTTGCGCGGCGTCAGGGGTTTTTGACGTCGGTGGCGTTGTTGGGTGGGTTGGTTATTACGAGTGTGGATACTGGGGGGAAGCCGGGTTTGGGGTGGCGGGTGCGTCAGGCGTTGCCGTCGCGGGCTGAGTCGGAGTCGATGGTGTCGCAGGCTGCGGATTGGTTGGGGGATGCTTCGGGCCGGGTGGTTCAGTATGTGGGGGATAATCGGGAGGATTGGTTGGAGGCGGTTCAGGCGAATTCGCGGGTTGCGGGTAAGCGGGTGGTTCGGGCTGCGGTTGCGGCGCAGGAGCAGGCGCAGGCTGCGTATGCGGATGCGCAGGTGTTGTCGGGGCGGGCTGCTCGGCGGGCGGTGCGGCAGGCGGATCGGTTGCAGGTTCGGGCGGTGCGTGCTTTGCGACGTGCGCAGGAGCGGTTGGATGGTAAGGTTTAGGTTGTAAGTTTTGGTTGTGCCAGCGCTGGGGGCGCTGGCTTTTGGTTTTTGTGGGAGTGATTGTGGTGTGTGATGTGGTGGCGTTGGAGCAGGGTTTTGTGGATGGGTTGTTTGGGGTGTTGGATGCGCGGGTGCGGGTGGCGCAGGAGCGGTTGGTTGCGGTGCAGTTGCGTGGTGATGATGTGGATGCGTTGGTGGAGCGTGAGGTGGAGTATCACGGGTTGGTTGAGCGGTTGGATGAGTTGCGGGTGGCGGAGTTGGGGTTGGTGTTTGGCCGGTTGGATATGGTTGGGGGTGAGTGTCGGTATGTTGGTCGGGTTGGGTTGGTTGATGATGGGGGTCGGGTGTTGTTGGTGGATTGGCGGGCGCCGATGGCTCGGCCGTTTTATGTGGCGACGACGGCGCAGCCGGTGGGGGTGGAGCGGCGGCGGCATATTCGGATGCGGGGTCGGGTTGTGGTGGGGGTGACTGATGAGGTGTTGTCTGGTGTGGATGTGGGGGGTGTTGGTGATTTGGGGGTGGTTGGTGAGTCGGCGTTGTTTCGGGCGATGCGGGCGGCTCGGACTGGGCGGATGGGGTCGATTGTGTCGACGATTCAGCGGGAGCAGGATGTGATTATTCGGGATGAGAGTCGGGGGGTGATGGTGGTTGAGGGTGGTCCGGGGACGGGGAAGACTGCGGTGGCGTTGCATCGGGCTGCGTATTTGTTGTATGTGTGGCGGGAGTTTTTGTCGCGGACGGGGGTGTTGATTTTGGGGCCGAATTCGGCGTTTTTGGAGTATATTTCGCAGGTGTTGCCGGAGTTGGGTGAGACGGGGGTGGCGGATACGTTGGCGGTGGGTGATTCGCTGGTGCTGGGGGCATCGAATC